>DXCW01000199.1 GCA_019115805.1 Candidatus Sphingobacterium stercorigallinarum | reverse complement strand
CTTTTTCATTAATGGAGCAAAAGCTCCGTTCTTGCCATAAAGTGATTCTCCGCTGCGTAACTGTTCCAGAGCTTTATCCTTCATGGACTCAAAATCAAAATCGCTGTCTTTAATACTCATAATTACTATGTTATCCCTATGTATTTTAAAATAAAATAAACAGTGGCGAAGCTGTGGCTAAAGTTTATTTTAATCAGGATAAAAATTCTTAAAAAAATATAAAAGAAAACACTAAATCGTGCGCTGTTTAAGTAAATACTATGAAGGGAATTTTGTATCTATATGGCTGTAGAGTACATTAAAAAAGGGATTTAAGTATTCGAAGTACTAAATCCCCTGTGATGGTTTAATCATCATTATAATGACTAAGCGGAGAGTGAGGGATTCGAACCCCCGAACCTGTGACAGTTAACGGTTTTCAAGACCGCCGCATTCGACCACTCTGCCAACTCTCCGTTGCAAAAGTAGAAATTTTTAGCAGTAGAACAAAACAATATTCCTATTACTCTGAGTCTAAGGGAGATTAATTTTCGCCCCCTTTTTTCCTAGGGAAAACAGAACCGAAAATCAAAAAACAGACACAGATTGGTAGCCAATTTTTTTGATTAGAAATGCATACATTTAAAACAGTAAACCTATATATCGCATTATGATGAACTACCACAATAGAGTCTTCCGATCAGCTGAGTCCTCCAGTGCTGCTCCGTATTCCTTGTTACAAGTCACATTTCGCCAAATTGGCAAAGTGATTATTGGCGAGTTTTCCAGCGAGTCCATTCAATATGGTCAATTGCTCGGCGAATTCACGGAATACGGCATTTTGCAGTTATATTATCATCACGTGGATAATTTGGGTGCGACTGAGCAGGGACAATGTCAAGTGTTCCCTGAAACGACTCATCAAAAAAATCTAACCGTCCGAATCAAATGGAAAAGTACGCACCCCGAAAGCAGAACAAGTGAATCACAATTGATAGAGCGAGCTTCCAGCCGCCACTAACCTTTTTTCGAATTCAACTCATCTTGAATCTCCTCTAAGGATTTGCCCTTGGTTTCTGGCATAGCCAACACGAAGAAAAAAGAAAGTACGACCATAATGGCATAAAACAGAAAGATATAAAACCCGCCACCGACGACCCGCTCGACAACAACGGGGAATACCCAGGAAATTAAAGCCGCCATCACCCAATGCGTCGTACTCCCCAAGGAGGTTCCTTGGGCCCGCACGGCATTCGGAAATATCTCAGAAATGAACACCCAGATGACCGCACCTTGAGATAGGGCAAATGAGGCGATAAAGCCAATGATATAAAAGAGCAAATAAGGCGAATTTCCACTCTTTAGTCCAAATGCGGCCAATAGTAGAAAGAAAAACATACCTACCGCGCCACCAAGCAACAACTTTTTACGGCCAAACCGATCAATGATGGACATCCCTATCAATGTAAATAATAAATTCGTCCCGCCGATAAAAATCGGTTGTAGAAACGCCAGTTCTCGGCTGAAGCCCGCCATTTCGAATATCCGAGGCGCATAGTACAAGATGGCGTTAATACCTGTAAACTGATTAAAAACAGCAAGGAGCATGGCAAAAACGATGGGTTTCGCATATTTCCTTTGAAACAGGGACGCTGTCGTGCCAACTGGGCTATCAACCCCTACCGAGGAGGCATGTTGGCCAAGCGCTTCAAAGACTCGGTTCGCCTCTTGCGTTCGGCCGGATAGCGCCAACCATCGCGGGGAATGTGGAATCTTAAACAGCAGTATCCAAAAAATAATCGACGGTATGGCCATGATCCCCAACATATACCGCCACGCATCATCTCCCGTACTCGCAAAAAGATAATTGGTGAGATAAGCTATAAAAATTCCGCTTACAATCATGATCTGAAATGTCCCGGTCATGCGGCCCCGAGAAGCCGGCGGGGCGATTTCAGATATATACAAGGGCCCCACCACCGAGCTCACTCCTACCGAAATCCCACCGATCAGCCTGCAGACTAAGAACATCGACCAACTAAACGAAAAAGCACATCCTACCGCCGATACCAAGTACAGCACCGCAATCCATTTCAGCACGGTTTTACGCCCATATCGCTCGGCTGGCTTAGCGGCCACAACCGCGCCTAAAATCGTCCCTATAAGAGAAATCGACACGGTAAAACCATGTAAAAACGGACTTAAATCCCACAGGTCCTGTATGATTTTCTCTGCCCCTGAAATCACAGCGGTCTCAAAGCCAAATAGGAATCCGCCTAAAGAAGCAATAAATACATAGATCCAAATTTTTTTCATCATCATCTTTTTACTGGTTCCCCCTATTCCGGTGTTGGAATGGGATCAAAATCGGTTAAACGTTGCGGATCGTATACCGCAACGGCGACCCGAGAGTCTGCGCATCCGTAATACAGAAACCATTTGTTATTAAAATACGTTAAGCCCTGAATAAATACCGTTCCGTCTCTATATTGCCCAGAGGTTTCAAACGGCTCCATGGGCCGTAAAAAGGGTACATCCAACCGTTGCAATACGCGTGTAGGGTCATCGGCTGCAAAAAGAACCTGACCTGCACTATAACTGCCCAAATTAAATCGAGGGTCTGCTAGAGCAGCGTCATCGTGATTTCTTCCGTTATAAAGCAATAGAATCCCCTTATCCGTCAGCAACGCCGGCGGACCACATTCCGTGAGCGAGGAATCAAAATACCCCTCTCGTGGCATCATAAATTTCGCGAGTTCTCCCTTCTCATTGAGCACGGGCTCCCAATTCAGTAAATCGTCTGAAACCGCCCCCGATACCCCGTGTTCCCCCCAATACATAAAATACTTCCCGTTCACTTTTGTGATAACCAGTCGATTGTCCCGCAAAGAAGTGACTATAGAAGCAGACTTGTGTGGGGCATTCAGCACCTCTATGAAGTTTGCATTTTTAAAAATCGGGCCGTGTTTATCCCAATGTATCAGATCACGTGATGTGGCTACCCCCAAACGGGGCACGTCTCTATCCCACTGTGTGTAGAACACAACGTAGGTACCGTCCTCCGTGACCGCCAATCTCGGATCCTCTAAACCACCCGGCCATTCGTACTGGCGTTGGCTATCATCATCAGGAAACAAAACCGGTGTTTCTTTACGAGAAAAATGCAAGCCATCTTCGCTTTCCGCTAAGCCTAGCCGGGAGGTCCGGTGACCGATCGCTTCGCCGGAATGATCCTCGGCACGATAGAGCAAATACACCTTCCCATCTTTTACGACAGCTCCAGGATTGAACGTATCGTTGGCCTCCCAGAATACACTATCTTGGCTCATCGGATCGAAAAACACACTGTTATCTTGCGGTTCAAGAATCGGATTTAAATTCGCAGGTCGCTCGAAGCCCCCTAGCGTCCAAATAAAATTCGATGACTCGTGATGGTCAGGTTTTGTAGATACACACGCATTGGACAGCACGGCAAAAATAAGCAATAGGCTAAATATACGCATCTCGTAGGTCGATTGGTTTGTTTGCGGTTAAATCGCTTTAGCAATATTAAACGAATATAACAGTATTCTTAGTGGTGCACAATAAGGAAGGTGATTTTTTTCCTGCACGCGCAGCTCTTTAGCGCAGCTCCAAAACACTATCGTGCACAATGGGAAACAAACGGTGCTCGGCGCACCGAGCAATCCGCATGAGCCCCGTATATATCCCAAACGCCGGCAAAGTAAGCCGTTGACGCTCCAGAAAAAAACAAGGTAAATTCAATGTTTGACGCGCACCAAGGTCGACCCGGCATCCGGGATGCACATGCCCAACAACTTGAAACCACGAATCCGGCGCATCCTTTATGGGCTGATGGCTAAAAATGATCGTCTCACCTAATGTAAATTGATCGCAGATCTCCATCGACAAGTTTGAAAAATGCTTTTCTTCTAAAATATCGTGATTGCCTTTCGTTAAGGTGAGCAACAATCCTTTCGCTGCCAACTGATTGGCAAACTCTTTAAACACATCCCAATCGGAATTCCACCGAGAATGGAATAAATCCCCAAGAAAAATGACACGCTGAGCCTGCAGCTTATCAATCAACACCTCTAACCTGCTGAGTTCACTGTAAATCTCCATAGCTGGCGTGAAAAGACCTTCCGATCGGAAATGTTGCAATTTCCCAAGATGCCAGTCCGCTATGACCAATAGCTGCTGTTCCGGCACATAGAGTGCGCGCTCGGGAAGCATCTGCATGCGGATCCCATTGATGAGGATTTGCTTATTCATTTAACATGCGAAGCTTTAAACGTTCCAATTTAGCTTGCCAATCTTCTCCGGTATATCGCTCACGGAACGATTCGGCAAAGATAGGAAAAGCAAACGGTGTAAGTCGGTCGGGGTGAGTCAGTATGATTTTATGGGCCGCAATTCGATCGAAAGCTTGCTGCATTCGCCCTTCTTCCAACTGAAAGTCGAAGACCTCGTCGTAGGCTTGTCGAAGTAGAATATGTCCCGGCTCATAATCCTCAAATACCGAGAAGAACAATCCCGAGTTAGCTTGTAGATGAGCACTCTTCATCCCCTTACCGGGAAAACCTTGAAAAATCAAGCCCGCAATACTGGCAATGTCTCTAAATCTCCTCCTGGCCATCTCGCGCACGTTAATACCGAAATTAATGTCTTGATGAAGTGAATGGGTGGAAAACAATTGCGCTAATATATCCATATCTAGCGGGATCGGAACATCCGTTAACAGCTCTATTCCGTATTCGTTTGTCGCAATGGAAAACGTGGCCGGACGAATTTGAGATAAACGGAAAGCGATCACCTGTGCCATACCTTCGTGGACGAACTTTCCATCAAATGGATAAATAAAGATATGGTATCCATATTTCGTCTGTATCTGCTCCACCAACAACTCCTCTTGATTCGGCAATTTAGAAACGGTTTGCTGCTCTTGGAAAAGCGGATTCAGAAACGCGATTTCTGGACTGACCTCTCTCCGATCCCCTATCGATTTCAGACTATGCCGTATGGCCTCTCCTAAGTCAGGAGAAATTGCAAATCTCCCCCCCATCCAAGAAGGTACGGTCCCTTTCTTCTTGTTAGATGGCCGGACAATGACGTCATTACCTCGTCTATCCAGCAGCTCCAGCTGACGACCTGAAAACCAGAACACATCTCCATTATGCAACCGCGACACAAAGGATTCCTCCACACGTCCCAGATACTTTCCAGAGCGTAATTTCACTCGAATCATTAGATCCGAAACAATGGCTCCAATGGACAAACGATGACGCATCGCCAATCGTCTGGACAGCACGCGATATCTTCCTTCCTCCCACACCAAGCGATGGAACTCGTCGTATGCTTTGAGGGCTCCCCCACCGTGCACCAGTAGGGATATACATTCGTCAAACTCTTCCCTCGAGATCTGGCTGAAACAATGCGTCGCGCTGACCTCGGCATAAATCACATCGGGGTTAAATCCATCGCCAACAGCCAGTGTCATGAGGTATTGAATTAACACATCAAAGGAGCGTATGTAGGGAATGCGGCTTTCCACTTTACCGTGCTTTATCGCATATTTCAGCGAGTCTCCCTCGATAATTTCTAAGGAATGTGTGGGTACCAAATAAATCTCCGAAACGGCGTCAGGACGATGCCCGGAACGACCGGCTCGTTGTAAAAAACGAGCAATGCCTTTGGGTGATCCGATCTGAATCACGCAGTCAACCGGCCTGAAATCTACCCCTAAATCCAGGCTACTGGTACAAATAACGGCTCGTAACTTCCCTTCATGCAACGCTTGCTCCACCCAGAATCGAAGCTCATCACTTAACGAGCCGTGATGAATCGCCAAGGTGCCTGAAAATTCTGGATAGACAGAAATAATCTGTTGGTACCAGATTTCTGCTTGTGACCTGGTATTCGTAAATACCAGAGTCGTTTGATAATGCTGGATGACCTCCACCACTTTATCCAACAAATGAATGCCAAGGTGTCCCGCCCATGGGAATTTATCGAGTTGATCGGGAAAAACAGTCTGAATTCTGATTTTTTTATCGACTTTTGCTTCAATCAAAAGTCCATCGTGCTGTGATCCCAATAAGATTTCCTGTGCTTGATCAAGATTCCCTATGGTGGCTGAAATCCCCCATATTTTCAGACCGGGATTCAAGGCTTTCAGCCGACTGAGTGCCAGTTCAATCAACACGCCTCGCTTCGAACCCATCAATTCGTGCCATTCATCCAGGACAATAAATTCTAAACTTTTAAAGTAGTCTTGCCCTTCTTTACTTGCCAAAATTAGGTGAATACTCTCGGGCGTCGTGATCAGCATATCGGGCGGTGTTCGCCGTTGCTTTTCCCGCACATTCGTAGGCGTATCACCTGTTCGCAGCCCGATGCGATAAGACAGGTCCAGTTCATCGCACACCGTTTGAGTCGCTCGGTAAATCTCCTTGGAAAGCGCCCGAAGTGGGGTGACCCACAAGGCGTGAAGCGATGCCTTCTTCCGCTTTTGATTCGAGGCATAGAACGCGGCCAAGATCCCAAACCATATCGCAAAGGTCTTACCGTATCCGGTAGGTGCATTCAAAATACCGGATTTGCCTCGAGCGATTGCGGACCAGCATTCTTTCTGAAAACGATATGCCTGCCACCCTTGATTAAAAAACCAGACATCCGCAAACTCATTTTTCATACGATCCAAAATGATTTTATATAACGATACAACATTTCTCCGACTCTTTTGTTACATCAAAAAAGCAATACATTATGGAAAACAAGAAAATTGGTCTATTTGTCGGAAGCTTGAGAAAAGAATCGTTTAACCTAAAATTTGCGAAACATATTCAAGCGGTAGCCCCTGAAGGATACCAGATGGAGATTATTGAAATCGGTCATCTTCCTTTTTACAACGAAGACATCGACAATGGCAACCCACCGCAGTCGTATACGGATTTCAGAAACACCGTAGCTAGCCTCGATGGGCTGCTGTTTTTCACTCCGGAATACAATCGTTCTGTACCAGGAGTACTCAAAAATGCAATTGACGTAGCTTCTCGCCCCTATGGCGCGAACGTATGGGGAGGGAAACCTGCGGCTGTGCTGAGTTCCTCGATTGGTAATATCGCCGGATTTGGTGCAAATCATCATCTGCGGCAATCGCTGGTTTTCGTCGACGTCCCGGTGATGGCTCAACCAGAGGTCTACTTGGGAAATGCAGGAAGTCTATTCAATGATGCCGGCGAATTAACGGATGCCGGTTGTCGTGGTTTTTTAGATGAATTTCTCACCGCCTTTACACAGTGGGTCGAACGTTTCAACTAGCGCTACCTCTCTGTCTATCGCTGGAAGTTTATCTGCCCAAAGTAGGCAGGAAGATGAAAGTTTGGCCGCTCGTGGGTGATGGGGTTCCAAGAGACAAAGTGCGGATCAGGTAAGGCGTCTCCACATTTATAAAAGTTACCAAAAGCCTGTGTTCCGCGCAGGCTTTCGTAATCTTTATTGACCAGTTCTACAGGTATCACCAACAAGATCTGCCAGGTTTTCACCCCGTCTATTTGTTGGATTTGCGTGAAAGTCTTTACTTTCTGAATCTCGCTAGCCGACAGCCTACGGCGCGCTGATTTGGTTTCCGGACCGTATCCGATAAGGCCTGTACCCAGTATATTGAACTCAAAATTGTAGTAATGCTCTCGTTGATCAAACGAAACGAAAAATTCGACACAGCTATCTTCCCAAACATTCCCATTTGAATGTACCGCCTGAGCGCGTAAGAACGTTTCTTCCACTTGATAATGCAAGACCATAGCTTGTTGGCTGTACGCAATCTGGAATTGTACCGTGGGCCGGTATGGATAATCGTTTTCCCAATTCACTTGATCGATATGGTGCCAATCTAGCGCCTGCATACCCACAGCGAGCGAACGGTAGTCATCCTGCTGGTGTAAATCCGGTAGATATACGGCATCTAGCTGTTTCATCCTTCCGACATTAAACTTCCTGATAAAATGTCCTGGAGTATACCTTGATGTTGCTCCAATTCATCAACCAATTTCAGTTGACTGCGGGTGCGCACCAAATTGTGATCCGGATAAGCGATTTTATAATACCCATCGCCTTCAATATAATCGGTTAAGAAACGAACCGCTTGCATATACGGTAGCAGGTGAATCGCATAGCCCAAAGATTCCACTTCCGCATCCGTTAAAAAATCCTTGGCCTCGGATAAATACCCATTGGTGAACGCCTGAAATAAAGGAATGTTTAACGTGATCTTCGACAAGTCAGATTCATCCTCCGCAGCCGAATTGATAATGGTACGAATGGCGTCTCCGAAATCATACGCGACGAAGCCGGGCATCACGGTATCCAAATCGATGACACACTGAACCTGATCTTGGGCGTCCAACAACACGTTGTTAAACTTGGTGTCGTTATGGGTAATCCGCAAAGGAAGCTCCCCCGCACGTCCCATGTTCAGAATGCGCATCATTTTCTCCTCTCTGGCGAAAATGTAATCCAACAGATCTTGTACCTCAGCAACCCGATTTTCAGGATCCTGCTCTATGGCTTTGCGAAGATTCGACAAGCGAAATTCCACATTATGAAAGTTGGGAAGAATCTCGACTAAGGCTTTGGGATCTAAATCGCTCAATTGCTTTTGGAATTGACCAAATGCCATCCCTCCGGAGAAGGCTTGTTCAGGAGTTTCTAGAATATCGTAACTACGGGTATCGGGTATCAAGTAGAACACGCGCCAAAATGCGCCTTGTTCATCTTGGTAGTACGTTTTGTCGTTCTTAGTTTTTACAATCGTCATGGTGCGCTTGAGCACTTCAGACTCTCCTAAATGAGCGATCTTAGTTTTCAGGTGCTGACACACCGTCTCTATATTGCTCATGAGCGCTTCGATATCGTTAAAAATATGATGGTTGATACGCTGCAATAAATAGAGATTCGCATCCGATGAATCGGTCGTAATTTTAAACGTATCGTTGATGTGTCCCGAGCCAAAAGGGATGGAGCTTTGAATATTTCCACTCAATTTAAATTGGCTAGCGGAATGTATACTTTTATCAGTTTGATTGGTTGACATTACTTCACTTTTCGTTCGTCGTTCATTGTATGTCCATGCAATATCTATATAAGTGATCAATATTTAAAGAAAATTTTTCAATCAAACGGTTGCACACTGGAGAAGCGCGTGGTGTAAACAAACAGAACCAACAAGTCGATGTGAAGACCCAAAGAGAAAAAATGAATATCATGTGAAAATTTTGTAATTTGTAAACGATAAAGCGATTTAAATCTATATATGGTCACAGAAGTCATTATTATTATCCTGTTAATCACATTAAACGGTATACTTTCCGCATCCGAAATTGCCATTGTCTCCAGTAGAAAGGCACGCTTACAGGCAAGCAGCTCCAAGAATAACGGTGCGAAAATCGCTCTAAAATTAAAAGAAAATCCAAATCACTTCCTCTCAACGGTACAAATCGGAATTACGCTAATCGGAATTTTGACCGGTTTTTTCTCCGGAGGCACGATTTCCGTTTATTTGGCCGAAGTGTTCAACGGCATTGCCTGGTTGGCCCCGTACAGCAGCCAGCTTTCCGTCATACTGGTCGTGTTGGTGATCACGTACTTGTCATTGATTATCGGCGAGCTCGTCCCGAAAAGAATCGGGATGGCTATGCCGGAGAAATACGCATCGTTTATTGCGGTGCCTATGTCGGTTTTAAGTAAAATCGTCCGCCCCTTCGTGTGGTTATTGAGCCAATCAACAGAATTCATCGTGCGACTCTTCAATATTAAAGCCAATCAAAATGCGGTGACCGAGGAGGAAATTAAAGCGTTGGTCGACGAAGGTGTGGATAGTGGCGCGATTGAAGGGATTGAACACGACATGGTGGATCGCGTTTTGGTACTTGGTGACAAAAAAGCGATCAATTTGATGGTGCACCGTAGCAAAATCACATTCTTAGATGTGCAAAAATCGTTCGAAGAGAATAAGGCTTATATCCTAGCGGACGAACACACCGAGTACCCCGTTTGCGACGGCAGCTTTGACCAGGTCATCGGAGTGGTTCACGTCAAAACGCTTTTCCGCGAGTATTTAACATCCAACGAGCTGGATTTAAGAAAGTTAGTACAATCAGTTCCTTTTGTAAACGAAAACACGAGCGCTTATAAGGCGCTGCAAACCTTAAAAACCTCAAGAGTACTACAAGCAATTGTAGTAGATGAGTACGGAAGTCCTCAGGGAATCATCACCATGACCGATATTGTCTCCACGCTGGTGGGGGGATTCGAATCGCCTGAATATGCGGAAAAAACGACGATACGTCGTCGAGAAGACGGTACATTCGTCATCGATGGTAGTTTCCAACTCGATGATTTCATCGACATGTTTTATTTGGATCTAACCGAAGAAGATGAAGAGGAGATCAGTAATATTACCACGGTAGCCGGACTCGTATTCCTGTTGCTCGATCACATTCCAGTCGAAGGTGACAAAGTGGTATACAAGCATCTTGAATTCGAAGTATTAGACATGGATGGCCATCGAATCGACAAGTTAATCTTGACCGTTCATGATCTTCCAAACGATGAGCCAGCGAATATCGACTAGCCCTTAACGCAGCGGCACCTTGTGCGGCAACCGCTGCAGATTCCTTTGTATAATGCGCGGATCATTTAAGCGTGTTTTTGAACAATCTGCAGCAGCTCCGATTTGGTCAGTAAACCACTTTGTCTCCAAACTTGCTCTCCGTCCCGATACAAGATCAAAGTAGGCACCCCCTGCACTTGAAATTTTGCAGCGACCGGCTGATTTTTGTCTACGTCAATCTTTATGATACTCAATACCTCGCCCAATTCCTCTTTTAGCTCCTTCAAAATGGGCGCAAGCGTTTGGCACGGGCCGCACCATTCGGCAGAAAAATCCACGAGTACCAACTTGTTTCTATTAATCAAATCATTGAATGAAGCCATATATTCTTTATTTAAATGGTAAACACAATTTTTCTAATTCTATTATTGTTCCGCTATAGAGGTTCAGATCCACAGGGCCGGTTATCCCTCCCACCGTGCCTTGCTCAGAGAATTGCCAAAAATCCCAGTTCTTTTTCGGCTTTTCAATCCAAAAGTTATAATTCGCGATCCAGAGCGGATAATTTGAAAACTCATTTTTTAAAAAATCATTAAAATAATGATCCCCCGAATACAAAACAGGCTTTACGCCGTAATGTTCTTCTACCTGATCCAACCATTGCTTTAGCCCATTACGCAGACGATCTAAAGAACGGTGCCGCGGTAATTCCTCTATATCCAATACCGGCGGCAGATCTCCAGCGCTCAACTGCACGCGCTGAATAAAGTTCTCCGCTTGTTTAACTGGATCCTCATCTGGCCGAAAATAGTGATACGCCCCTCGAAGTTTATTCCGCGATTTGACTTGTGCCCAATTCTCCTCGAACCGGCCGTCTTGCCCTCCTTCCCCCATCGAGGCGCGAATGAATACAAAATCCACTGGAACCTGATCGTTAATGGTCCAGACTTGATCCCAATCAATTTCTCCTTGATAATGAGACACGTCGATACCAAAAACCTTATCGGCGTGGCGCTGCATCAGCTCCACGTTACGTATATCAAAACGGCTCCAATTTTGATTGATAACCTCTTCACGATCGAACCACTGCCGCAACAGGAAACTCACACCAACTCGGTGTTGCCATACCATAATCCCCACTACTAAAACAAACGGAATAGCAATACTCAAAAACAACAACCTCTTTTTAAACTGCTGCTCTGAGATCGCCTTCTTTCTCCCCTGACTGCGCCTTCTTGACATTGTCCCCGAAAATAGGCTATTTTGAAGTCAGTTCAAAGAAATATATATGATCGTCTATAACCCGAAGGATTGGCTCAGCAAAACCATCTATAAGCGAAGTCTTTCTAGCTTTGTCAGTCTCCTTCCCTACCTTATCGTTTCCGCCGTAGTTGCGGGATTAACCGCATATATTGAGTTGGAACATATCAACCTATCCAAGGCAGTTTGGATCCGGCACCTCACCGTAGTTCATACCTTACTGGGCTTTGTACTTTCTCTACTACTGGTTTTCCGAACCAATACCGCATATGATCGATGGTGGGAAGCCCGAAAACAATGGGGAACACTCACCAATGTCAGCCGAACACTGGCCATAAAAATGAATTCATTTCTGGAACCAGATGATAAAGCTAATCGGAGCTTTTATATCAAGGCGATACCCTTATTCGCGGACATACTCGCCGTTCATTTAAAATCAGAGCAGACCAAGTTTATGTTGGATAAGTCAAATTCTACAGAGCTATTGAACCGATTGGATCTGAAAAAGCATGGTCCCAATCAAGTGGCATCGATGATTTTCAGAAATGCAAATCGTCTGTATAAAGAAGGTAAAATAAGTGGTGAGCAGCTGATCGTACTGAACGGCGAATTTGCATCAATGATGGATGTAGCGGGCTCCTGCGAACGCATTAAAAACACGCCTATTCCGATGAGCTACAACGCCTTCATAAAAACGTTCATCATTCTATATACCCTCACCCTTCCCATTGGCTATGTGTACGCATTAGGCTACTACGTCGCTTTAGCGGTACCTTTCATCTTTTATGTGCTGGCCACTATAGAAATGATTGGCGAATCGATCGAGGATCCGTTTGGCAATGACCTGGATGACATTCCTACTGACAAGCTGGTCAAGAATATACGAAAACACACTGCAGAGGTGATTACTACATAAAAGCATCTCTTCAACAGGCATAACACACAACCTATCAAAGAGATACTCCTCTGCTTTAACACCAATAACCGCTGAGATTAAACGACGAGATTTACAATCCGCCCTTTAACATATATCAGCTTTTTAGGCGTTTTCCCGTCGAGTAATCGCTGTACGTCTTCGTTTTGAAGCACCGCTTCCTCCACAGCCTGCTGGTCCAGATCCAACGATAAGGTAATGTTGAGTTTCATTTTCCCATTGATTGAAACGGGATAAGCAAACTCACTTTCTACCAGGTAATCGGGATTAAAGACCGGATAATTGGCAAAGGAAATCGTCCCAGATGGATGTCCTAATTTTTCCCATAGTTCCTCGGTAATGTGCGGTGCATAGGGATGCAACACAATCAATAGGTCTTCCAGGATACCCCGTTTGTTGGTCTTCAGATCAGAAAGCTCATTGACACAGATCATAAATGCAGACACCGAAGTGTTGAAGGAAAAACGTTCGATATCCTCTTGTGCTTTTTTTATGATTTTATGCAGGGCTTTCCGTTCCGATTTGGTCGGTTCATCATCCGAGACGTCGAAAACACCCTCTGCATTATGAAACAGGCGCCACACCTTACGCAAAAATTTATATACCCCTTCTATACCATTGGTATTCCACGGCTTAGATTGTTCCAGAGGACCTAAAAACATCTCGTATAAGCGCAGCGTATCGGCACCAAATTGTTCTACAATGTCGTCTTGGTTGACCACATTAAATTTGGATTTAGACATCTTTTCGACTTCCGCTCCACATACATAACGTCCATCTTCTAAGATGAACTCTGCGTGCTCAAACTCGGGTCTGAAGGACT
>DXCW01000198.1 GCA_019115805.1 Candidatus Sphingobacterium stercorigallinarum | reverse complement strand
GAACGTACCGGCGTGGACGATGGAGAACGCATTCAAACCATTAACGTGCAGTTGAAAGAAGATGCGAAGAAAGGCGTGTTCGGAAAGATAGAAGGGGCCGGAGGTGTCGACGATGATTCGGGGTATTATTTGGGGAAATTGGCGGTCAATAAATTTAATGGTTCGCAAAAGATAGGCGCCTATTTATTGAGTTCAAACGATGGGACTGTAAGTTTAAACTGGGAAGAAGAAGAGAAATTCAATCTCTCTGACGGTCAAATGGAAGTCACGGAAAGCGGCGATGTGAATTTTACATACACAGGGGATGAATTCAGCTATTGGAATGGAAAGGGTCAACCTGTAGCCATCTCAACGGGTATTTCATTTATAGATGCATGGAAAGATAAAAAACACAAGCTTAATTTAAGCTATAAGTACGCCAATATAAAAAATGATATTTTAGAAAATAATATCAACCAAACGCCTTCGGATAACGGATCACTGATCAGTGATGTCAATTCCGAGAACTCGAGCGATGCTTTTCGTCATCGATTCAATTCGAAATATGATTGGGATTTAGATTCATTGACGACCATGACCCTGAAGCTTTCGGGATCCAGAAGTCAGGTGGAAAGAAATTCGCATATGGATGGGCAGACGTTCCAAGGCGAGGACATGGTTTCGGAGAACTTTAGTAATCAATCTACTAAGACGATCAATAATAACCTCACCTATGATGGGTATCTGACTCGCCGATTCAAAAAAGAGGGCCGCTCGATTTCATTGCGTGTTGCAGGCAATAACTCGACAAACGAGGGCGATATGCAGTTAAATTCGGAGGCGAACTATCTGAGTCTAGGACGGGTGGATACGATTGACCAGATGAAAGAGATCTCTTCGAACTCCAATAATCTGCGCACGAGCCTTACCTATACAGAGCCATTGGGCAAAAAATTCCGCACATCGGTGGGGTATGAATATAATTTATCGCAGTCACACTCGGTGAATAATTCGTTTAATAAAGATCAAGGTGGAGGATATACGGAGTTGGATGAGCTGTATAGCAATGATTTTAATTTCAATACGATACGCAATGCGGCGAACGTCACCTTAGGATACAAAACCGATAAAATTGATTTCAATTTCACGAATAATTTTCGTGTGGATAATATGGAGCAAACCAATAATTACGAGGCAACGGATCTAAAACGAGACTATTTTACCTACAATCCTTCGGCTTGGCTCCGGTATAAATTTTCGAAAAGCAGTACCCTAGGTTTAAACTATAACCGCAGTACGCAGTTACCAAGCCTCTTTCAGATTCAACCGCTCCGTCAGAATACCGATCAGCTGAATCAGATCATCGGAAATGAAAATTTGAAGCCTGCCAATCAAAACCGTTTCAGTATCTCCTATAACAGTTACGAAATGCTCAAAGGTAAGTACATCTATGGAAATGCCTCATTTACGCAGCACAATGATGCGATTCGGCAAAATGTCACCATTTTCTCGGGCGGACGTCGGGAGATGTACTATACAAATGTGGATCAACCTGCTTACAATGCGAATTTGTGGTTGGGCGGAGGGTTTAACTTGATCCGTAAACACCAAATTAAGGCAGACTTAGGACTAACAGCAAATCTAGATGCGTACAGTAATTATATTAAGGACTTGAGTGATGGAAGTGAGGATGCCGATTTCCAGGCCAATGATAATACGTCTTATTCCTATAGTGCCCGAATAGGCGCCTATAAAAACACAACCAAAAACATCGATTTTCACGTAAATTTCCAACCGGGATGGAGTGTCATGAACACCACGCTGAATCCGGATTTGAATTCGGATGGTTTTGTATTCAACTCCAGTTTATGGTTTAAATATCATTTGCCGGCTAAATTCTCCCTCTATGGAGACATGAGCTATGAGTACCAAGCGCCGACATCGGCCTTTCCAGACAAATTCGAACGGGTGCTGTTTAAGCCTGGTATTTCACGTAAATTCTTAAAAGGAGAAAATTTGGTAGTCGATTTTTATATTAATGACGCGTTTAATCAAAATACCGGATTTCGCCGTTTTCAGTCAGGAAATGCGATTTCACAAAACAGTTATAATACAATTTCCAGATACTATATGCTTAAAGTGTCCTGGGATTTTACTTCAATGAGCAAAGGAGACTAAAATATGAAGATGACCAAATTTATTGCTTGTATAAGCATCCTGTCCTTAAGTTTTTTACTGCCGGCACAGGCACAATATGCCTTCTTTCCCGATCAAGGAATTGTGACTTATGAAAAGACGGTGCACGTCAAAAATCTTCTTAAGCGACATTTGACCACGCTAAAGGAAGATGATTTCTCCAAAGAATATCTGACGCAGATGGTGGAGAAAGTGCCGGAGACGGCAATTCTCGAGAAAAAATTGATGTTCAATAGAAACGAGATGAGTTTGGAGCCCGTTACAACTGATCAACCGCAAATTGTTTCTAGTTTGCTTCAAATGGGATTGCTGGATTATGGCGCGAAAATTTATCAAAACTTAGACAAAAATGAGTCAAAGATGTTGATGGAATTGGGCGGGTCTCAAATTGCGATTCAGGACTCATTGACTGATGTGAAGTGGAAGATTACCGATGAATATCGGAATATCGCGGGATACGACTGCCGGCGGGCAAACGGGGTAACGCTCGATTCGGTCTATGTTGTTGCTTTTTATACCGATCAGTTGCCGAGTCCCGTAGGACCTAGCACGGTACATGGTTTGCCTGGAACGATACTGGGGCTTGTTGTTCCCGAGCAACATTTTAATATTTACGCAACTAAGGTGGAAATGACAGCTGCTCCGGTAAGCTCAAATCTATTCAAAAAGCGAGACGACCCGATGACGCGTAAGGAAACGCAACAACGTATGAAGGAGGCGGTCGGACGCTGGATGACGGATCAACAGTTCAACCTGATGATGGCCGCAATTCTGCTGTAGAAAGGATGATTGTTAAACCATACAAAAAGCCCCAAACGGTTGCCGTTTGGGGCTTTTTAATGCCGGAATGTAAAGGCTTTGTTATTTCTTGCCTTCGTTCTTGATAGCAGTGACGTTGTTACGAATGTCTTGCGCTAACGTTTTTACATCTTGTAGCCCTTTACGCACACGAGTACCCGCAGCAGAGTTGCCGTTATTAAAGAATTTTTCAGCATCAGCTTCCAACGAAGCAATTAGATCTTTTAATTTAGTGTAGTTTTCCATTTTAATTAATTAATATAATTTTAGTTTCACTTCATTTACGATGAAATATACGATAAATATACAAAAGGAATGCAAACAAACCGAATTTTAGCCTGACTTTTGTAATAAAAAAGTTGCTTTGTGGTGCCTATTCTACAATTGTCAACTCCTCCATGATATTGTTGGCGCCTGCGAATTTGTCAATGATAAAAAGTACATATCGAATATCCACAGAGATCGTACGCTGCAATTTCGGATCAAATATCACATCCCCCGCCATCGCTTCAATATTACCATCAAAAGCTAGACCAATTAACTCGCCATTGCCATTCAACACAGGAGAACCCGAGTTCCCACCTGTGATATCTTGATCACTTAAGAAGTTAACCGGCAAGTATCCATTCTTATCGGCATACCGTCCGAAGTCACGCGCCTCATAAAGATCAATCAATCGTTGCGGCAAATCGAATTCTTCATCACCGGGCTGATGCTTCGCGATTGTTCCTTTTAAGGTCGTGTAGAAGTTTTCTTTCGCGTCATTGCGTGGGTCTTTTGGAAGTGAACGAATGGTACCGTACGTCAATCTAAGTGTTGAATTTGCATCGGGATAGTATTTGCCATCTGGATCCATTTCTAAGACCCCGGCGATGTATTTTCTTGAGGCCGCTTGAAAGGCGTCTTGCAGTTGCTCGAGTTCTGGAGAAGAAGCGCGATACTGTTCCATTAACGCTGAGGAGAGCTGAAATAAGGGGTCGTTATCGATCTGCCCCTCGTCTGGTGTGTCGAGAAAGTTGTTCAGCTTCTCACCCGAACCAAAAAGACTTTGTTCGAATGCGGTACGAATCGGTTGTGAGAAGTCACCCTGATGTTTTTCACTCATCGTTTTTACGTAATTCGCGATCTGGCCACCTTTTGCGGCGTAAAGGTCAAGTTCTGCGGTCAGTACATCGATTTCTAACGGGATAAATACTTTTTCGTAGTTGTCTTTGATAAACGCAGCTAGTTTAGGTCGCATTTCTTTTCGTTTCTCGGCATTTTCTTGGGCGTATTGTTTCAACGCATTTCCCAGAGAATAAGGTAGTGCTGCGAAAGATGATGCACGTAACATGCCGGCTAGGTAATTGTCATGCCTGGCTTTCTCATTCGTTTGTTGGTAGTAGGTATTGATTGTTTGGATGACATCCCCGTACTTCTCTCGATTTTCAGGTCGTTTTGCCCACTTGTCAAATCGTTTCTCTTGCTTCCGCTTGGTAGCGGCCGTTTTGTGTTTGGTGAGCGCATCGATCATGCCCTGACGGTTTTTCCAGTAGTTAGCCACCCCAGAATATTTGGAGGCATAGTTCAACTTGACACTCTGGTTGTCGTCCATATGCTGCTTCATGGCATCCATTCCGACTTTAGACGCTTCCACCCATGCGGGGTAGGCGAAATGCACATTCTGGTCGATCCCAGCGGCATTCATCCAACGGTTGGTACGACCGGGGTAGCCCAAAATCATTGAAAAATCGCCGTCTTGAAAGCCTTTAATGCTAATCGGGAGGTGATGCTTCGGTTTAAGAGGGACATTTTCTGCGGCATATTCAGCTGGGTTTCCGTCTTTATCTCCGTATACTCGGAAGATGGAAAAGTCCCCAGTGTGTCGCGGCCATTCCCAATTATCGGTGTCGCCACCGAACTTTCCGATGCTGTTCGGAGGCGTACCCACCAATCGTACGTCGGTGTAGTCTTGGTATACAAAATAGTAATATTCATTGCCGTTGTAAAATGGTCGAACGGAAACGGTATACTTCCCGCCTTCGTCGTTTTCAGTTTGTATTTTTGCAATTTCCTGGTTGATGACTCTTTCCCGTTCTTTTTCGGACATATCGTCGTTCACCAGATTTAGAATGCGATCTGAAACATCATCCATTCGCACAAAAAAGCGAACATAAAGCGACTTGGGTTTCAATTCATCGGATGGTGTTTTTGCCCAAAACCCGCTGGTGAGATAGTCGTTTTCTGGTGTGGATAACTCAGCGATTGCACCGTAACCGCAATGGTGGTTGGTAAATACTAAGCCGGTTGCGGAAACAATTTCTGCGGTGCAACCGCCATTAAATTGTACAATTGCGTCTTTTAGACTTGAATTATTGACACTGTAGATTTCCTCTGCCGTCAGTTGAAGCCCCTTTTTCTGCATATCGGCTTCATTTAGCCGTTTGAGATGCATAAGGAACCACATGCCCTCATCTGCAAAGGAGACCGTACTAGCGATTAGCAGTACGGCAAGTACTAATATTTTTTTCATGTTTTCTGATGTTAACGTAGAAGCAAATTTGATTCATTTCGCTTATAAAACAAAATTCTCACATAAAAAATCTGTTCGATAGGATCTGCTGGCTTTTAACTATCTTTGTCTTACGATGGCGTCATTTGAAGACTTTAAGCTGAATAAGCAAATCCAGAATGCAATTGCGGAAGCGGGGTACACCCAACCCACGGAAATTCAGGAAAAAGCAATTACACCAGTACTTGCGGGACAGGATATTATGGGGATTGCCCAAACCGGTACGGGCAAGACTGCTGCATATGTACTTCCCATCTTAATGAAGTTGAAATACGCACAGGGGGAAAACCCGCGCGCGTTGATCCTTAGCCCTACACGAGAACTAGCGATGCAGATTGACGAGCATATCCGTATGTTTTCTACCTATTTGGATCTGCGCTCGGTTTTGATTTATGGCGGGTTGGGACCAAAAACCCAAAAGGAGCTTTTGGCAAAAGGTTGCGATATTCTTGTGGCGACCCCAGGTCGTTTTTTGGATTTATATCTGGCCGGCGATATTGTGACGAAAGAACTGAAATTTCTGGTCCTCGATGAAGCGGACAAAATGATGGATATGGGCTTTATTGGCAAAATCCATCGCATTTTAGAAGTTGTTCCCCGTAAGCGACAAAATTTACTTTTTTCAGCGACGATGAGTGAGCTGGTTCGAAAAATTGCTGGCGATTTTTTAGCGTTTCCGACTGTAATTGAAGTGACCGAACAAGCCACACCGGCGAAAACGGTAACGCAGTCGGTATACCATGTGCCGAATTTGAGAACTAAGATCAACCTGTTGAATTATTTCTTTAACCAAGATGAGCGTTTCTCTAGAGTCATTGTTTTTTGTAAAACAAAAGTTGTTGCCGATAGCGTGTTCGTATTTTTGGAACGTAAATTCGGGTCCGATAATGTACGCGTTATTCATGCGAACAAAGGTCAGAATACCAGAATAAACTCTATTAATGCTTTTAAAGAGGGGGCGATCCGTATTTTAGTGGCAACGGATGTGGCGGCACGAGGACTGGACGTATCGCAGGTGAGCCACGTTATTAATTTTGATGTCCCCATTGTTATAGAGGATTATGTTCACCGGATTGGGCGGACTGGACGAGCCTCGAATACCGGAGATGCCATCACGTTTTGCAATCCGGCTGAGGTCTACTATCTACAGAAGATAGAAAAGTTGATTCGGCAAGAGATTCCAGAAGAGGAGGTGCCTGATGAATTATTAGTGGACGTTACGCCCTATGACGAACGACAAGCTATGGCGCGTGAGATTGACGCGCAAAAGCGGAAAGAAAACCCTGATTTTAAGGGGGCGTTCCATGAGAAGAAATTTGCTTCGAAAGGCAGTAATACGTCGAAAAATAGAAAAGGGAACACTACCCGTAAGCATAATAAGACAACAGCCAAAAAACGGGCGAAACGCCGATGAGATTAACGCCATTGAATATAGCATTAGCCTGTGTGTTAGTCTGGGCTATTTCTGAGTTTGGATCAGAACAGGATGCGTTGTTTTCGCTTGGTGGCTTGCTGTTATTATCCCTAGTGCTCATTGCTGTGGACATTGTATTCCGACTTTGGATACGGCAGACCCAGCGCTTATGGCTTATGCAGATCGGGTTTTTATTAGTGGTTGCCATTGGTACAATATTGATTAAAATACAGTTTTAAAGATGAAGAAAGCAGAGATTAAACTTCAAATTGAGTTAGACGATAAGAATGTGCCGGAAACGATTCAATGGAGTTCAACTGACGGAGAGAGTGCGGAAGAATTGCCAGCCAAAGCGATGTTCTTGGCGCTTTGGGATGCACAATATAAAAATTCATTACGCATTGATTTGTGGACAAAAGATATGCCGTACGATGAGATGAAGCGTTTTTTCTATGAAACCTTGCAGACGTTAGGGGACTCTTTTTTACGCTCGTCTGGAGGGGATCCTTTGGCCGAAAAACTCATCGGTGATTTGCGTGATTATTGTGCGCACTATGCCGATAAGATGGAAATTTTGGAACAGGAAAACTAAATGTGAGTTTTCTGCCATAACTTATTTTTTATATAAAAAAGGAAACGTGGCTCAATTCCTCCCCTTCATGATAGGGGGCCTTGGAGCCGATGACCATGAATTATTACTTAGTAAAATCAGAGCCATTCAAATACAGCTGGCAACAATTTAACGAAGATGGTGAGACCTTTTGGGATGGCGTCCGTAATTATCAAGCACGGAACAACATGAAGGCCATGAAAAAGGGGGATTTGGTGTTATTCTACCACAGTAATGAAGGAAAGGAAGTGGTAGGCATTGCGAAAGTAACCAAGGAATATTACCAGGATCCAACGACTGATGACGAGCGTTGGGTGGTGGTTGACCTGGCTCCGGTTGAAGCGCTGGAGAGTCCGGTGACTTTAGAGAAAATAAAGGCGGATCCTTTTCTGGCTGATGTGGCTCTAGTGAAACAGGGAAGGCTATCAGTCATGCCGCTTAAAAAAGAAGAGTTTGATAGAATAATCGAACTCGGGACACTGAGCGTATAGCTTAAATTAAGGTCTATTGCTGATGTGTGAACAGGGTAAAGAGATCTTTAATTGCGGTCGCATTTTCATGTTTCAGTTTGCCTGCCATCAAAAGCCGTAATTCTCGCCGGCGTAATGCTTCATCATAGAGCTTGCGTTCTAATTCGGTTTGCGGATGTAAAGAGGGTACTTGTTTAGGGGCCCCGTTTTCATCGATAGCAACAAATGTGTAGTATGCCTCGTTCGATTTTATTTTTGTTCCTTCAGGTAAGTTTTGAGCAAAAATTTCCATTCGTACTTCCATGGATGTACTAAAAGCTCGTGTGACCTGGGCCTCAATAGTCACAACTTCGCCTAATCCAATGGAACGTTTGAAGGATACATTGTCGACCGACACCGTGACCACTGGGTTATTGGAGTGCTTTTGCGCAGCCATCGCGGCACAGATATCCATCCAATAGAGCAAACGTCCACCCATCAGATTGCCAAAGGTATTGGTGTCGTTAGGAAGGACCAGTTCATTCATCACCGTGTGGGATTCTTTTGCGAATTTCTCTTTCATTGCCTTGCCTTTTAATTGTGCCATAATAATTCGATTTGTACATCGATTTCCTCGAACGCTGTTTGTATTGGGGTCGGTTGAAAGTTCAGGTGTTGTTGTGCTTTTTCGAGCGTAAAACCGGTAGATCTCGGACGGTTATGGCGTTGCCCGATATCATCTGCATGAATGGGTACGATAAGCTGTTTGTCAAGATTCCAATAAGCAGCTACTAATTCCGCAATTTGCAAAATGGACAAGTACTCCGGGCCACTGATATGGAATATGCCTTGAGCGTCTTGGGAAGCGGCACTCTGGGTAGCTTGAGCTAGATCGTCGACCCAGGTGGGCATACGCCATTGATCAGAAACGACTCGTATCGTATTTTTGTGCTCCAGTTGTGCCTTCGCCCAAAGCACCAAATTAGAACGGTTGCGGTCGGCAATGACGCCATATACCAATATGGTGCGTAGAATGGCAGCTCGACATCCGCTTTGATGAATAGCGTTCTCTGCGTCTACTTTCGACTGCCCGTATGCATTAACAGGAGCGACGGTGTCGTTTTCTGCGTATCGATAATTTTCCTCCGTTCCACTGAATACGAAGTCGGTAGAGATAAAGGTCAAATGACTGTTTTCTTTTTTACACCAGTCAGCTAACCATGCAACTACATCTACGTTCAATTTCCTGCATAAGTCGGGCTGAGCCTCGCAGGCCTCCACACTGGTGATGGCCGCAGTATGTATGATATGAGTGGGCTTGAATGTGGCAAGTAACGATTCGATTTCTGAACGATTTAGCAGATCCACTTGAGCGAACTGATACCCGTTTTGGTTTGGGTTTCGATTTGGGTTCTTTGACGTACAGCACAGGAGCTGTTGCTGGTCACGGCTTAATAAATCGGTCAGTTTTTGGCCTAAAAGGCCGTTCGAGCCCGTAATTAATACACGTTTTTGCATCAGTTTGTCCATTGAAACTTCATCTTTGGTTGCTGCATAGACTTGTCTATAATTTCGATTTCCAGCTTTAGAATTTCGAGTAACGCTTCGTAGTCTATTTTTTCTTCGTCGTCTGTCGGTTTATGGTAGTCTTCGTGTCCACCAGTATGGAAGAATAACACGGGAATATCTTTCCTGTAGAAAGACGTCTGATCTGATCCGCCGTTTCCGTCGCGACTGGGATGGAAACGGAGTGGGCTATCTAAGCCCTGAAAAACCTCAACGAAGGCCGGACTTGTGCCATATCCGATAATAGCCAAGCCATTTTCGGCATTATAGCGACCGATCATATCCATGTTGAGCATCCAATGGATAGACTGTAAGGGAATGGTGGGGTGCTCGGTAAAGTGCTTGGATCCAAGTAGCCCAAGCTCTTCCGCTCCAAAGCCGATAAAAAGCAGGTTGTAGTCTTCTTTGACGTCATTTTCAACGTAATGGCGAGCGAGTTCAAGTAAGCCCGCGACGCCCGACGCATTATCGTCCGCACCATTGTGGATTTTGCCCACGCCTAAAGAGTCCAATGACCCTCCAATATGTCCTTTGCCTAAATGATCATAGTGTGCACCGATAACGATGGTATAGCGCGCCTCGTTGTCGATTAACCCGATGACATTGCGGGATTTTCGGATAGAGTCCGGTACGTTGACACGTGTTACTTTAGCGTCGAAAGGCTGATTGTAGCCCTTTTCGCCTCGAGGTATTAACCCATATTTCCTGAAATGTTTTTCGATATAATTTGCCGCTTTTTCAGCTCCTTTTTGACCGGTTTCACGACCTAGCATTTCATCTCGAGAGAGAAATTGGATGTGTTTTTGGAGATTCTCCACCCGAATTTGACTCCACGCACAAATCGGGAAGGAAAGCGTGAATAGTAGGATGGCGGAATATAGGGTTTTTCGAGAGCTGATCATTTTGAGGTGTAAAGTGCAGTGCGCATTCCTCCTTTGTTAGATGAACAGGTTACTGCGGATTGTAGTGTTAATCTTCTATAATTTCACTGTTGACGTTGCTTTTGTCCACATGCTCCTCCTTGAAATAACGTTGCTGAAAAATCAAGATGAGAAACACACCCACCGTGATAGCCGAATCGGCAACATTGAATACGGGGCGAAAAAAGAGAAAGTCATCGTTACCCCATATGGGGACCCAACTAGGGAACGTGCCCTCGATGAGGGGAGCGTAGAGCATATCTACAACTTTCCCATGTAAAAAAGAAGCATATCCACCGCCTTCGGGAAATAAGGTTGCAGTTTGGTAGGGTGTGCTCTCACTAAAGATGACGCCATAAAACACACTGTCGATGATATTGCCCAATGCGCCGGCGAAAATCAACGATACATTCAAAATGAAGCCACGATTGTATTTATGTTTAATCATGTAATGCAATCCGTAGCCAATACCGATTACTGCAATAATACGAAAGACACTTAAGAACAGTTTACCGTAATCTCCCCCGAACTCCATGCCATAGGCCATTCCTGGGTTTTCAATGAAATGAATTAAAAATTTATCACCGATAACGTTAAAATTTTGCCCGATTGTCATATTGAGCTTAACCCAGATTTTTGAAATCTGATCAACGAGTAAAATAATCGATATTAAAACAAGAGGCTTGGTGTATCCTTTCATATTTGAAATAAAATGGTCTCTGCTAAAGCAAAGACCATTAAAGAATCGTTAGTTTAGTATTGCTTGTTCTTTGCTTCAATGCTCAATGTTGTATGTGGCACTGCTTTTAGTCGCTCTTTTTGAATGAGTTTGCCCGTTTCACGGCAAACACCATAGGTTTTGTTCTCAATTCGCACAAGCGCTGCTTCAAGATTATCAATGAATTTCTTTTGCCGAGCTGCTAATTGATTGGTTTGCTCTTTTTCTAAAGTCGCAGAACCGTCCTCTAATGTTTTATAAGTTCCAGCGGTATCATCTGTGCCGTTTGCGTTGCTGTTGCTCAAAGAATTAGTCAGTGAAGTCAATTCTTCTCTTGCAATTTTTAGTTTTGCAAGGATAATTCCTTTGAACTCTTGCAATTCAGCATCACTGTACCTTGTTTTCTCTGTATTTCCCATACTTTAAATTTTTTCTATTAGTAGCATTAAATTCTCCCCATCAATGTCGACTGTGGCTCCCTGCTCGATCTTAGATTTAAACTCTAAGCTATCTGCCAAAATCTCGGTACAAATATACGACAAATTATTCTCTACAGCTTGTTGGATCTCAGTATTTTGAGCTAATGTAACTTTTATTCGATCCGTAACTTCGAAAGCCTTCTCTTTACGCAGATTTTGAATACGATTAATCAACTCCCGAGCGAGTCCTTCTTGTTTTAATTCCGGAGAAATGTGTACATCAAGCGCAACAGTTAATTTGCCCATGTTAGCGACTTGCCAGCCCTCTACATCTTCTGCAATGATCTCCACATCTTCGCTGCTAATAACATAATCCGTGCCAGGCAAATTAAGAGAACCCTTCGTTTCGAGTTGCTGGATTTCATCCGGGTTGAGCGACTGTATCGCTCCTGCAACGGCTTTCATATCCTTTCCAACCTTCTTTCCCAACGCCTTGAAATTAGGCTTAATTTTCTTCTTAATGACTCCCGATGTATCGGTGATAAATTCGATAGCTTTGATATTGGTTTCTGATAAAATCAGTTCCTTTACCCGTTCTACTTTATATTGGAAGTCTGAATCCAGAACGGGGACTAAAATTTTATTTAACGGCTGTCGGACATTGATGCCGGTCTTCTTCCTCAGCGAAAGTGTCAGTGAGGAAATGTCTTGGGCTAATGCCATACGTTCTTCCAGCGCCTTGTCTACTAAATCTGCATGGTATTGCGGGAAATCAGCTAAATGTACCGACTCCGCTTGCTCTTTTTTGGTCACCTCATTCAAATCCAAATACAGTCGATCAGCGAAGAACGGAGCAATTGGTGAGATCAATTTCGAGATGGTATTTAGACACGTATAAAGTGTTTGGTAAGCAGAAATCTTATCCACTGAATATTCGCCTTTCCAGAAACGTCTGCGGCATAGTCTGACGTACCAGTTGCTCAAATGTTCATCCACGAAACTCTGAATGATGCGTGCAGCTTTGGTGGGTTCGTAATCATTGTAGAATTCATCTACCTCCAGCGTTAAAGAATTTAGTAGGGAAATAATCCAACGGTCGATCTCTGGACGATCTTCTATTTTAATTTCCGTCTCTTTGTAGTCGAATTTGTCAATGTTTGCGTAGAGCGCGAAAAAGGCATAGGTGTTGAAAAGCGTTCCGAAGAATTTTCGTCTCACTTCATCCAGGCCTTCTTCGTTGAATTTTAGATTGTCCCATGGTGATGCGTTACTGATCATATACCAGCGCGTGGCATCAGCTGAGTATTGATCGATGGTTTTGAAGGGATCCACCGCATTGCCCAATCGTTTCGACATTTTGTTGCCATTCTTATCGAGTACGAGTCCATTGGATACGACATTTTTAAAGGCTACAGAGCCTCGTACCATTGTTGAAATCGCGTGGAGGGTAAAAAACCACCCGCGAGTTTGATCTACCCCTTCGGCAATAAAGTCTGCGGGAAAGGCATCAAAATAGGGCTGGTTGAACGGCAACGGGTCACCCTGAGCTAGTTTTTTATGATCGAGCCCCCATTGCGCATATGGCATAGCGCCAGAGTCGAACCATACATCGATGAGATCAAGCTCTCGGTACATTTTTTGTCCTCCCTCGGACACAAAAACCAAGTCGTCTACAAAAGGTCGGTGAAGATCGAGTTGATCCGTTCCGAATTTTTCTAAAAACTGTTGATTTTTTTCTTTTTCACTATCCGATAACACGGAGGAGCTGAGTGACGCTTCAAGTAATTTTTTTAACTCGGGTATTGATCCCACGCAGATTTCCTCATTTTCATCTTCTGTACGCCATATCGGAAGAGGAGTTCCCCAATAGCGGGAGCGAGAAAGATTCCAATCGACCAGGTTCTCAAGCCAATTTCCGAATCGTCCAGATCCGGTCGCTTCTGGCTTCCAGTTGATGGTTTTGTTCAACGCTACCAATTCGTCTTTTACCGATGTGGTGCGAATAAACCAGCTGTCTAACGGATAGTAAAGTACGGGTTTATCGGTTCTCCAACAATGTGGATAACTGTGTTCGTATTTCCGGACATCAAATGCCTTGTTTTCTTCTTTTAGTTTGATGGCGATTAATACATCCGTTGGTTTAAAGTCCTTGTCGTTCCGTTCCGCATCTGAATAGAATTCCTCTTTAACGAATCGCCCGGCGAAATCGGTAATCTCTTTTATAAATCGCCCGGTTTTATCGACCGTGGGGACTTCTTTGCCATACTCATCTTTTACCAAAATACCAGGGACACCGTTCTCTTTAGCCACTCGAAAGTCGTCGGCTCCGTAGGTTGGAGAGGCATGAACCACACCCGTACCATCTTCGGTTGTAACGAAATCACCAATAATGACTCGAAATGCTTTTTCTAAAAGTTCCGCTGAGGTAATATAAGGGAATAGCTGCTGATATCTAATGCCTTCCAGTTCCGCTCCGGAAAATTCATCCGAAATTTCCCAAGGGATCACCTTATCACCTAATTTATAATCTTGAAAAGAGGCCGTTTGTCCTTCGGCTTTAAAATGTTTTAGGATGAGATCTTTTGCAAGTATGACCGATACCGGTTCGCCAGTGTATTGATTGAACGTTTTAATTTTTACATAGCGAATAGCTTTTCCGACTACCAAAGCGGTGTTGCTTGGTAGTGTCCACGGCGTAGTTGTCCAAGCGATAAAAGCAACATCCTCTTCCGGTGTTTCTATGAGGCGGGGCAACAGGGGGTGAATTTGTTTCTTATCGAGGCGAAATTGAGCAACGATTGAGGTGTCTTTCACATTTTTATAGGTGCCCGGTTGATTCAGTTCGTGAGAACTGAGGCCAGTGCCTGCAGCTGGCGAGTAGGGTTGAATGGTGTAACCTTTATACAGTAATCCCTTTTTATGTAAGTCCTTAAGCAGATACCAAAGGGTCTCGATATATCCGTTTTCATAGGTGACATAGGGGTGCTCAAGGTCAACCCAATACCCCATTTTTTCGGTTAAATCATTCCATACATCGGTGTATTTCATCACCTCTTTGCGGCATGCTTCATTATAGGCTTCAACTGATATTTTTGTGCCAATATCTTCTTTGGTGATACCTAGGGTTTTTTCGACAGCTAATTCGATGGGTAGACCATGCGTGTCCCACCCCCCTTTACGTTTGACCTGATATCCTTTGAGGGTTTTGTAACGACAAAATATGTCCTTAATGCTACGAGCCATCACATGGTGGATCCCCGGCATGCCATTGGCTGACGGTGGGCCTTCATAAAATGTGTAAGTCTGTTTCCCGCTGCGATTATTTATGCTTTTGGTGAAAACGTCATTTTCGTCCCACTTCCGTAATATCTCTTTGCCTATTTCAGGTAGATTTAACTGCTTATATTCCTTGTACATCACTCGTCAATATCTGGATTTTTAGGTCGCTAATTTAACGAAATATATAGCAAAGGAGAAACATAAATGCAGTTTGCTTACTGGAAGTACAAAAGTATAGCGAATAGTAGGGGGAGTTGGGAGGAGCGTGGGTAATGAATTAATGGACGGGTATTAAAAAAAAGGATTCGCCACAGCGCATGGTTCTTCTATACGCTAAACCTTACTTGCTTCATATTAAACAACAGATTCAGTGAACTCGCAAGTATCCCAGTCTATTCTTTTCTGGCGAAGCCTTTTTTGTGTTTTTGCTTGCAGTTAGGCAGAAAAACTGCTTCCACAGCCACAGGTGCTTTCCGCATTCGGGTTGTTAAATGTAAAACCGCGTGCTTCTAAGCCGTTTTTAAAGTCGATTTCCATTCCTGCTAAATACAATCCATGGGCTTTGTTCATCAGTACTTTGATACCATCGATTTCGTACTCTGAATCACCTTCTTTCTTTTGATCAAAGCCTAATATATAGCTCATTCCTGAACACCCGCCACCTTCCACACCAACGCGAAGCCCAAAATTAGCTCCGATTTCCTGTTGGTCGATCAGCTTTCTGAGTTCCTGTAGCGCCCCTTCGGTTAAGGTGACTGGAGCAGTCGCTGTAACATTTTCAGTAGTCATAGTATGTTGTTCTCCTTTTTCGTTTTTACGAAAATACACAATTCTCGGCGTAAATGCTTTGCGCTGTTTAGATTTTTGACACTAGTCAAACAGATTTTAGCTTATGGCATGTTGCAGTCTCCTCTAGGCTTCGTTCTTTAAGGCGCATATGCAGTACGCGTTCAGGAAAGGAGTCGTGTGACGATTAAACATCTCGTGCTGAATTTTTTAAATCGACCACGATGTGCAATAACTGATTTTATGTATAGGGGATAATTTTTATTTAAAAAGAGGCCTTTCGGCTTAAATCTATATATTTGTAGTAAAACTATAAAGTTAATTTCCCATCAAAATTATTCATATGGAAAGAGATCAATCCATTTTCGATTTAATAAACGAAGAGTTGAAGCGTCAGGAAGAAGGCGTAGAACTTATTGCATCAGAAAACTTTGTTAGTAAACAAGTCATGGAGGCTGCTGGGTCGGTGTTGACCAACAAATACGCAGAGGGCTTGCCGGGCAAACGTTACTACGGAGGTTGTGAGGTGGTCGATCAAATCGAAACGATCGCTATAGATCGAGCTAAGAAGTTATTTGGTGCTGAGTGGGTGAATGTGCAACCGCATTCTGGAGCTCAAGCGAACGCAGCGGTCTTTCTAGCTATTCTGAAGCCAGGAGACAAGATCCTTGGCTTTGATCTAAGTCACGGAGGGCACTTGACGCATGGGTCGCCAGCCAACTTTTCTGGGAAGCTTTATCAACCTGTGTTCTATGGAGTGAAAGAAGATACTGGACTCATTGACTATGAGCAATTAGAAGAAACGGCTCGTCGTGAGAAGCCAAAGGTTATCATTTGTGGAGCCTCAGCGTATTCTCGGGACTGGGACTATGCCAGAATCCGTCGAGTTGCTGATGAAATTGGTGCTTTAGTGGTAGCTGATATTTCTCATCCAGCAGGACTAATAGCTCGTGGATTATTGAATGACCCGTTGCCACATTGTCATATTGTGACTACCACAACTCACAAAACCTTACGAGGTCCTCGTGGGGGAATGATTATGGTCGGCAAAGATTTTGAGAACCCATGGGGTATAAAAACCGGAAAAGGGGAAGTGCGTACCATCACACAATTGCTCGACCTTGCTGTGTTTCCAGGTACCCAAGGAGGTCCTTTGGAACATACCATTGCGGCTAAGGCAATTGCCTATGGCGAAGCGCTGTCAGATGAGTATTTGACTTATATAAAGCAAGTCCAAAAGAATGCCGCAGCAATGGCAGACTTTTTTGTGGAGCGTGACTATAAGATAATTTCTGGAGGGACCGACAACCATTTGATGTTGGTCGACTTGCGCAATAAAGATATCTCAGGAAAACAAGCGGAAGCGGTGTTGGGAACAGCAGGAATTACCACGAATAAAAATATGGTTCCGTTTGATACCAGATCACCATTCGTTACCTCTGGTGTTCGCTTTGGGACGGCGGCGATAACGACTCGCGGTGTAAAGGAAGCTGAAATTGTTCAGATTGGCGAGTTGATCGATGAGGCCCTCGTTAAGCGGGATGACAACGCTGCACTTGATCGTATTCACGGTAAAGTGCGTGAGTTGATGGCTCAGTTCCCTTTATATAGGTAGAAATAAAAAAATATAAAACGAATGGCTCTAAAGGTAAACTTTGGAGCCATTTTTGCTAATTAACGATTGTGTGAATAAATGTTAAAACGAGGGACGAATTTTTGAATAACGGGAAATTTTAAGTCTCTTTGAACTACAACAATTAAACTATTGCCTATCGAAACACGATTACGCTTATACTAAATATTTGCAAAGACATAGCATAACTCTTACAGGTTTGTGGAGGAATAATTATGAAACTATTGAAGAAGAAGAACGACCAGGAATTGGTACAAGCGTATGTGGGTGGTGAGGAGCGAGCATTGCAGGTGCTCTTGGAGAGATATAAGTCTAAAATTTACACCTCCATTTATCATCAGGTTAAAGACCGCTACCTAGCGGAGGATATTTTTCAAGAAACCTTTATCAAAGTGATTCACACCTTGAAAGCTGGACGGTACAATGATGAAGGTAAATTTTTGCCATGGGTGATGCGCATTGCCCATAATATGGTAATTGACCATTTTCGCAAAGAAAAGCGCGCGCCAAATATTATAAATAATGATGGTTTTGATATTTTTGAAATCTTGCAGTTCTCAGATGACAGTGCGGAATCAAAGCTGGTGAGGGATCAGCGGGATGTGGATTTAAAAAAAATCATTCAATTGCTTCCAGATGATCAAAAAGAGGTGTTGATAATGCGTTTGTTTTGTGATATGAGTTTTAAAGATATTGCCGAGGTCACAGACGTAAGTATAAATACAGCGCTAGGAAGGATGCGGTATGCGCTGAGTAATTTGAGGAAAATGATCGAAGAGAACAACATGATGTTTCAGCTTGGCTGATCGATTAGATATAAAGAATCAAATAGGAATGGGGAGTTGTAGACAGCTTCCCATTTTTATTTGATGAGACGGGGATGGAGCGACAACCAATTTGTGTCAGCACACGGTCGTTTTCTGTCACTTTGTCGTTTCTCGGGGTGGAAAAGCTTGAAAAACTGTGTTTTTTTTATTTCTTTGTCTTCAAATCCGTGTTGGACTTTTTTTTGATGGATAGAAAGAAAGGATAAAAAATTTAGAGTTATAAAAGAAAGATATGTATTGGATACTTTTTATTGGAATAATGTTAGTGAGCTGGATAGTTCAGTTTCGCTTCAAAAACAAATTTAAGAAATACTCCGAAATGCCGCTATCCTCCGGGATGTCGGGTGCGGAGATTGCACAAAAAATGCTGAATGATAGTGGTGTGAATGATGTAGAGATCATTTCTGTCGAGGGACAATTAACAGACCATTACAATCCATCGAATAGAACGGTGAATCTTAGTCCCGATGTGTATCATGGACGTTCGGTCGCGGCAGCTTCCGTAGCCGCCCATGAATGTGGCCATGCTATACAACACGCTACAGCGTATTCCTGGTTACAATTTCGATCAGCCATGGTTCCGATGGTTAGCGTGGCTTCTAGATTGACGACTTGGGTATTGATGATCGGGGTATTTATGGCTATTGGTGCACAAAACTATTACGTGCTGGCGATCGGTGTGGGTGCGTTGTTTTTAACCACATTGTTTAGTTTTATTACCTTGCCCGTCGAATTCGATGCTTCTAATCGTGCTTTGGCTTGGTTAAATACCGCAGGAATCACGCACAGTACTCAAGAACATGATGGCGCGAAGGATGCCTTGAAATGGGCTGCAATGACCTACGTGGTAGCTGCACTGTCGTCGCTGGTAACGCTATTATACTATGCGTCCATATTATTTGGAAGAAGAGATTAAGTTGAACGCAGCTTATGAGATGGGGCGGGGCGAAAGGCTCGCCCCATTTTGTTTGAATTCACGTGTAGGCTGAGGATACTGGAGTCCATAACAATCGGAAACCCTTTCTTGATCTCAGCGCTGGGAATAAGCAGTGCATTTTATATATTTGTAAACTCGTGATACAGGCGTACGAGGTGTATGGGGTACCGGCTTATACGGCGGTAGGTGCTCCGCGATAACACACGGCGCATAAAAACGTAAACGATCGGTTGGGGAGATCTCTACATGAACTCCGCATTATTCAAGGAAAGAAATTATGTT
>DXCW01000197.1 GCA_019115805.1 Candidatus Sphingobacterium stercorigallinarum | reverse complement strand
GTTACCTCAGCCGATTCAGGAATCTTTGTGATGAATAGTATCAGCACCAAAAGCGCGAAATACTCACCGAAATGGCAGCTGGTATTTTGGGGAACGCTCTTGGCTGTTCTCGCCTTGTTGCTGCTAAATGTAGGAGGTTTGGAAGCATTGCAGACCATGACGCTAATCACCGCGCTGCCTTTCAGTTTGATCATGGTGTTGTTCGTGGTCAGTCTATTAAAAGCGTTAGTTATCGATCAAACGTACTATGATCAACAGTTTTCTGTGACGACTACATCCTGGTCCGGTGAACATTGGCGTGAGCGCCTGAAACATTTAGTCTCGTTTAAAGATAGCGCGTCAGTGGAAAAGTTTATTCAGGAAACTGTTCGCATGGGGTTAGAAGACCTGCAAGCGGAATTTACGTTGAATCAAGTGGATGCGGTAATTCACCGTTACCAGGATCCGGTTCGTTTCGAATTGGAGATTCCGTTTGATACTGTGAATAACTTTGTCTATGGCGTTCGGTTACAAACGCGTCAGGTTTCCGCTTTTATGGATTCTGAAGAAAACTTGCCCGACGTAAAAGCGGGAGAGGTGTATTATCCGGAAGCTTACTTTGGAGATGGCCGAGAAGGCTATAGTGTGGAATACTTTACAAAAAATGAACTGATTTCGGATGTGCTGAAACATTATGAACGCTTTTTAGACATCGTATCTCAAGACCAGAACGAGATGTTTGTCAGCCGAAATGCGAATAAACGTTTTCATTAAGGGTATAGTTGTATCTTTTTATCGCTTGATACCTATTGGTTTGTTTAGAGATGCATTAATCTAATATCACGTGCTTCCCATCTTCTTTGAGTTTTTGGAGTTGCTGCTTGAAAGTGGTTACCTCCTCAATCGTATGGCTCTGCCATTTGCTGACTTCTCCGACCACCTTAAACGGATGCTGGGAGCGATAAGATAACGTGGGATTGCCGGGGAACTTTTTATCGGTTACATTTGGGTCGTCTTCCACCGGGCCGGTTGCTTCTACCAGATAGATGCGCTCGTTGTTCGCCTTGCCATCGGCGAGTTCTGCGGCGAGGATGGCTGCATGTATAGTAGCGGCTACATAGACGTGCTTTAGCTTTCTGTTCTCGTAATTTGACATAAATCCTACCGTTAGAAAATCTCCGATCTTTAGATCGGCCTTAGTTCCGTGAAAATAAGTTTGAGCGAATGGGGAGGGAGCACCTGACACACCAGTCTTTTCGTTTTTAATGGTATTCATGTTCTTGTTTATTCTCTAAATATGTAGTTCTTTTTTCCGTTATTCTTAACGCTTCTTTAAAATATTTTTCTAGAATAGCGAGTTGAGGAAGGTCGAATGAAGAAAAGAGGAGATCGGTATCGTTCTGGAATTCTTGGTAAAAAGGGGTGATCAGCTTGATGATCTTATTCACGTCAGCTACGATAATAATTTTCCGTCTATCGGTTTTATCTCGTTGTCTCCTCACCAAACTCTTGCGCTCCAATCGATCCACGAGTCCGGTTACAGCGCCGGTCGTCAAACCGGTTAGCGCAGCAAGCTCTCCTGCTGTCATTCGCTCTTTTTGAATTAAAAATCCCAGATATTTATGGTCGGTTCCCCCCAATCCCATTTTTCTTCCTACGCGCTCGTGAAATTTGAGCGTGGCATAAGCATATTGTTGACTCAATTTACGTACAGAGACGGTTTTTTCGGAAGAATCCATATAGTTAATTTTCTAAGTATCTTATCGACTAAGATAAATAAAATGATTCTAAAACCAAAAAATGTCATTACCGATTTGCCTGATGAGGAGGTTCATAGCCTCAAGAGAGAAAGACTTTATGCGACATTTCACATTTTTTAACACGTCCTACGCTGGCGGAATGTCGATATTTAAGCATTTAGTGAAACTCATATGGATGTTCGTAGAAAAAAAGCAATTAAACCAGTTGTATTGACTTTTATTCTTGTTTTCATTTCTCAAATTTTAATTTCCCAGTCGATTAGACCGTCTGAGGGGACGATTTTGTCTGCTGACGATAGCATACCGCTGGAGAACGTACGCATAACGAACAGGAGTTCAAAGGACAACGTTATGGGTTTTCCTCCGAATGGACTTAAGAGTGAAATAGATGACAATATATAACCGCGGGACACCCAAAACTCATCAAAAACAAGCTCTACGTACCCTTTAAGCTGCTTGGAAAAATCAACCGCACAAAACAGGTGATCCTAAGTTTTGAACCAGAACCCTGCATCATGCCATTCCGGTAGACACCGTTTTCACCCCAACTTCCCCAATGAGAGCTGGTCTATCCACATCACTGCAGCGCACGTGCCCTCTATGGGGATCAGCTGTTTTGGAAAAAGTTAATCTTTTTTATTGTTGTTAGGCGCCTGCATACGCAATTCTTCTTTCATTAATTTGGTTACTCCATCTATGGTATAAGCATAGGAGAGTGAAAATACGTTAAAAGTGCGTCCGTAAATGGTTTCCTGCTTAAATGAATTGGGGTATCGGGGATCATCGTCTAGTTGAGTGATAACGATATCGTTATACGGCTTAATAGACACGCGGTTGTCCTCGTTGATTTCCAGAACCATCGCGGTACGGTTGATATCCGCGAGATTGGACTCAAACGTTTCATTTCCTGCGATCACACGGACGCTGTTGCTAGTCAGAGGAAACATCTTCTTATTAGCAGCGGTCACCATTTCATCGACCGTTCCCGTCATGGCATAGTAATCGTCGCTATTTTGAGATGCGTAGGGGTTAGAAAGGAGCACCTGATATAATATCGTGCCTTTATTCGGGTTAAGTTCACCACCTTCAACCTCGGAGACTTTTAAGCCGATGAAGTATGACGAATCGGGGGAGAGGCCATCTGCTCTCAATCGAATCTGTGTCCGTCCGGTGCGCTCACCACTTTTAATGGTGATGTTATAATCGTCAATTTCATATCGGTCTGACGGTAGACTATGTGCGTATAGAGATACTTCCTCGTCAAAGAGTGATCGATTATACCTTGCTAGAGGTTCATCGTCCTCCTCAAGACGGATGACGATGTCGTGCTGGGAGGTGTGTGTCCCGCCTATCGAGGCAGCAATATATCCCGTTACCTCCTCGCCCGAAAGAGAGATCAGTTCTTGGAACGTATTGTGGTCGTTACTACTGATTAACGCTGCGACGTTTTTGTACATCTCTTTCTCGAAGACTTCCTGATCCTTGCAGGATATCATGACGAACGTCAGGGCAAGAGCAGCTATATAAGATCGTTTCATTAGTTTTCTTATCATGATTAAGGGGTTAAGTTAATAGCCGGGGTTTTGATCCAGTGAAGGCAGCCTTCTCATTTCCGATCTAGGAATGGGTACCCATACCGACCTTTTGTTTACAAATCGCGTCAGAAAAGAAGAGGTGCCGGGTATGACACGTTGGTAGTATGTTTCTTTGGTCGCCCCGTCCGGATTCATTCCTCGAATCGGCTCGCGTTCGCTTTGTTCATATATTCCCCAACGGCGGACATCATAATACCGTCTGTTTTCCCATAAAAACTCAATCATTCGCTCTCGTTCAATTTCGGATTGGATGGCCTGAGGGTCATTCATTTTTGTGGATGACAAGCCGGGCAGCCCAGCACGGTAGCGTATCACATTAAACGCCTTCTGTATTTCTTCTGCGTCTCTGGAAATCGTATACTGTTGACCTCCAAGTTCAACGGTATGGCTTCCGCTCAGCTTATTGAGTGCCTCAGCATAGTTCAGCAAAATCTCTGCATACCGGATAATGGGATACGATTTATCCATGTGTCGTGCGCCTGTACCTGTCCAAGCATCATACGGGTGGTTAAACTTCTTGATAACGTAGCCTGTGATTGGATAATTCGGCGAAGTTGCGTTCACTCCTCCTCGACCGTCCGCGTCTTGATAGTAGTATTTAGCCGTATGATTGTTTAACGTCGTGCTAGAAAGCGCTTGCCAAACGGCCTCATTGAATCCGATTGACGCGTAAAAGCGCATTTCGCGATTCGCATACATATTATAAACACCTGAATTTAGTGGATACCCGGAGAAGTTTTTTGGGGTTGTGGTGAAACCAACCTCGGAATAATAGCCGTCTACAGCGGCCTCTTCCTTGGTTCTGCCGTCATCCATAAGATAGGCATCAACCACTTTTTGCGTGACGCTAAAGCGACCCCAACCGCCCAAGGAAGGAGGGAAGGATCCTTTACTGATATAATCCGTGAGATAAGCGGTATTACGGCCCCAAATAATCTCTGGGTTGATGGATGAAACAGCTTCTCCGGTAAAAATATCGGAATAGGAGCGAAAGGCGTCTATCCCACCGGCACCTTCAGGATACGTACGGTAAAAATTCGGATCGGAATTTACGCCGGTTGGCAATTCGGGTGTTCTATCATCTGCTGCCACCGTATACAGTTTGTAGCGGCCCATCTCCATCACGCGCTTCGCGGCTGCGGCCGCGACTGCCCAGCGCTCTTCATGGTATACCTGGGAAACGTAATGCACGTTGTCGGTTTTTCTAACCCAGTTTCCGAAATAGGATTGAGCCGCTGCCCCTCCATTGAAAAGCGGGCTGGCATGAATTAAACGTAGGCGTGCGATTAGGGCATACGCAGCGCCTTGGGTAGGTCGGCCGAAATTCAAAATCCCGACTTCCTCCGGTAGCAATTGGGCTGCTTTTTCGAGTTCCGATACGGTATAGTCCATCGTTTCGTCATATGTGGCACGAGGCCGATCGTAGTATTCCAACGGTTCATTGGTGTGAACGACCTCATCGCCCAATAGAATGGCTGGGCCATAATCCATTACGATGTTATAATATGCATATGCACGGATAAAACGAGTGTAGCCTTCAATATGACTACGATCTAAGTTGGTCATGTCTGCCGGCATGTCGAGATTCTGCAAGATCGTGTTGCATTTGCGTACAATCTTATAATAACGACCCCACTGATCAAGGTTGTAATTGCTTCCAGAAGCTCCAGCGCCGAAAAAGTCGGGTGTAATATTTCCGGTGGCAAAGTCCATCCCGTAATACACGTTGTTCGAGCCCCCGCCGGTGAGCCCGTTGAACCCCTCATCGGTGGCCATCGGCCCAGGGGTATAGCCGAAACGTACGGTATTCGATTCATCGGGGAACATCGCTGCAGCGCCCCACATATAGGCTTCCATGTTACGTCTATTCGCAAACGCAGAGTCAATGTTGAACTCGTCGTCAAAGTATCCGTCGATATTTAAATAGTCTTTACAGGAGGTCGCCGTGACCACAACCAGTAAAATAAAGGTTGTTTTTATTGCGTTTTTTATGATTAAGGTGCTCATAACTTGATTTAAGACTTTTTTAAAAATTAATATATGCTTGCAGTGAATACGTGCTTGGGATGGGGTATTTTCTTCCATTCCAAGCCGCTTGTTCTGGATCGAAAATTTCGATATTATCCCAGATATACAGATTGTTTCCTACAAACTGTAGGTCGAGTGAAGAAATCCCGAAACGTTTAGTAAAGTCGGTGTTGACCCGATAATTGAGCGTAATTTCCTGTAAACGGATGTACCGAGCGTCGTCCTGCCAAAACGTCGATAGTTGACTGTTGTTTTGATTTTTCCCGTACTGTAAACGGGGGAAACGAGCGTTTGGATTTTCAGCGAGAGAAACATCCATGCCGTTTGCCTCGGCGTATGCTCTCGGTATCCAGCGATTAGCGGGATCAGCCGCTAGCGACAGTACGTTTCCTGTAGTACCGGCGAAAAACGGCATATATCCCATGCCATTGGTTTGCGTGACTCCTTTATGGGTCATGTTTTGTCCCACATAAAAGAAAGATGTTCTTCCGGTACCTTTGAACAATACGCCGAGTGTGAGGTTTTTGTATCTGAATTCACCCCCGAACCCGAACATAGTCAATGGGTAATTACTGTGGGTCAAAGGGACCTGGTCTAGCTTGTCCACCACTCCATCGCCATTGATATCTTTATATTTGATATCACCTGGCAATACTTCCCCAAAAGTCTGTTGAGGGCTGTACTTAATGTCGTCCTCGTCTTTGAATAAGCCGATAGCTTGATAGCCCCTAATGGAGTTGTGTGGGTAGCCGTTGCGTTCCAAATAAGGATATTCTAAATAAGCTTCTTCCCAGTTTTGAACAACATTTTTGCTGTATGTGAAGTTACCACGAAGCGTAAAACCGAAATTGTCCGTAATATCCGTGCGGTAGCTAATGCTTCCATCTGCCCCAGAACTTCGCATTCGACCGACATTGGCAAAAGGGTTAGAGATTACCCCTACGTATTCGGGAACTTGAACCCTTTGTTGGAAGATACCGTTCCGCTGATCATTGAAGAAATCGACTACGAAGTCAATTTTATTGTCCAATAATTTCCCTTCGATACCGATGTTCGATTTGATTGCGCGCTCCCAAGCCAGGTTGTCAGCACCAATACGTGTTTCATCGATAATTTCTATGTCGGGCAACCCCCAAATCGAACCGTGTCTTTGATCGGCCTTGGTCAGATAAGGAAAGCGGATAGAAGAAATCCGATCATTACCTACGGACCCATAGGACGCCCTGATTTTGAAATAGTTCAGCCATGGCGCAAGTTCTTGCATAAAAGCGTAACCTGTGGGCACCCATCCAACGGCAACGGAGGGAAAGAATCCGTATTGTCTTCCCGGTTGGAAGTTTTCTGATCCGGTGTAACCGAAATTCATATCCAATAAATAGGTGTCTCTGAATCCATAGGTAAATCGACTGGAAACACCTTGATAGCGTAAAGGAATTGCCGATAAGTTATTGGTAGCATCCCGTGTATCCTTCGCGTCACTGATGTAGTAATAAATTAATGCAGAGGCACGGTGGTCCTCATTAAATTCTTTGTCGTAGTTTAAAACGGACTCGAAATGGTATTTCCTGTATTGCCAGATATCTTTGGTATATTTTGCTTCTTGCTGCTCCACCGTTTCTTGCATCATTAGCTGACCATTATAATCTCGCCCTAAAGCGCGATATAATGCAGGTTGGATATAGCGTCTTTCAGAAAAATAACTATGAATATCATACGCCCCTTGAGCGCGAAACTTTAACCCGTCGAGCAGGGCCGATAAGTTCTGACTTACCGCTAAAGTCGCTTTACCCTGATACACCTGATTAGATGATTTTCCCGTGTGATTAATCATTACCGCAGGTGAAGACTGTGATCCCGTTCCCATGGCGGGTAGAAGACCATTCGAATAGCGTGTAGGTACGCTAAGGGGTGTGAGTTCGGATTGTGCTTCCCAGATGTAGTCGGTATTGGCCAGACCGGGCTGGTCCAACTTCGATAAAAATCCATCGGAACCTAAAAACACTTCAGTGGTCGGGGTTAAGTTTATATTTAAATTGACACGATAGTTATAGGTGTTGAAACCCACATTAGAGCTGTAAACACTGTTTTTGTCTACTTTATATGCGGCCGTTTCGCTTTTTCCACCCAAACTGAGGAAATACCGAGCTACGTCGGATCCCCCACGACCACTGACATAATAGCTCTGACGCCAAAAGTTATTGTTTAGAATCTCATCTTGCCAGTTGACGTTTGGATAAATATCGGGATCCAGATGATCCTGAATAATGCCCATTTCTGTCGCGTTATATAACGGACTCTCGCCCCGAACAACGTTCGCTTCGTTTGCTAATTGAGCATATTCGTAAGCGCCGAGATATTGAGGAAGACGCGTCATATGTGATAAAGTAGAATTGGCGCGCGCGGTAATTTGAATACGATCCACTAAGCCTCTTTTTGTTGTCACCATGACGACACCGTTGGCTCCGCGTACACCATATACGGCCGTTGCTGCAGCGTCTTTTAGAATGGAGAAGCTTTCAATGTCTGCAGGGTCCAAAGTGTTCAAATCGCCCTCTAAGCCGTCGATTAGAACCAATGCACTTGCATTTGCACCGAACGTTCCTATTCCACGAATCCAAAAATCAGCGATGTTCGCTCCGGGCTCCCCACTGGTTTGCATAGAGATTATACCTGGCGCTCGTCCACCGAGAAGATTCGTAATAGAGGGCGCCGGCGATTGCAGATCTTTCACATCAACCGAGGTAATTGCGCCGACAGAGCTCACCTTACGTTGGACATTTTGCAGACCAACAACCATCACCTCTTCGATGTCGGAGGTCGATTCTTCCATGGTAACCACTAATGACAGCTCATTACGGATTGCCAAATGCTCAACGGGCTGAAAGCCGACCAAGGAGAAGCCGACCTTGTCACCGTACATCACACTTAATTCGAATTGACCATTGGCATTACTTGAGGTACCCCCTGCTGGACTACCAATCACATAAACAGATACATTCGCGAGCGGTTGACCAATCGTGTCTTGAACTGTGCCAATGATCGTCACGCGTTTATTGGAATCTTGAGCGCGCACATATGCAGATGAAAAGAGTACTGACAATGTGCACAAAAAATAGAATAATTTCATTAATAATTAGGTTTTACTATTCGATAACTAGTTTACGGATACGAGCATTTCCCCAATCTGCGATATAAATATTACCTTGTTCATTCACCGCAATTCCCCATGGGTTTTTGAATTGGGATTCTACCGGCCCTCCGTCTTTGTACCCCGCGGATCCGGGTTGGCCAGCCACGGTGGAAACCACTCCGTCAGGCGAGACCATCCGGATACAATGATTTCCGTAATCCGCAACGAAGAGATTTCCATCATTGTCAAATTTGATATCCTTAGGATAGTTGAAGATCGCTTCCTCCAGTGGACCATCTCTAAAGCCACTACCGCCGGGGGCATTTAGTCGCTTAAAGCCTTTATCGATGTGTTCGGGACGTAAGTCTAGCATCATGATGCCCTGTCTAAATTCGGTCGGACTGGCGTTTGAGTGTAAGGTAATATAGAGTTCCCACGGCTTGGCCGGGTTGATCCCCTGTCCATACTGCGAGCCGTAGGGGCCTTGATGGACGATGGTCGCCTCGTAGGTCTCCGGATTGATTCGGGCCACTTTACCATCGCGGAAACGGGTATAGAGATGACCGTCGTATGGGCTAAAAGTAACAAAGTTGGCATAACGATCTGCCCAGACAATTGAATTATACTCGGCTTGCGAAAATTGTGCGTTTCGCTGACGAGGATACCAGGCCTCTCGGGGATCGAAGGAAAAAAACACTTCTGGAACCGATTCATGAGAAGCAGTGAGAACACCGGTCTCACGATCTACTGTCAATCCATTTGCGTACAGCACGCGCTCCCCGGTAGTTTTCGCCTCGATGAGTCCGGTTACAATATTTTGTTGCTCGTTTATACGCGCTACCCCCCAACTTCCCCCATCGCGCCACGACATGAATAAGTTGCCTTCTGCGTCTAGTTCTAAGTATTTTCCGTAAACATGTGCTTGATCAAGCGATCCAGCCAGAAAATCTTGATCGCCCGTCCCGGTCACCGTAGTGACTTGCGCCTGCGTACGGTACGTAAACGTTTCTGTATAACTTACAGAGTCCTCACCCACGACCACCGATATTTTAGGGTTTTCACCGGGTAGGCGAGGGACAATGGCATAGATTCTATTGCCACTGGAAGAAACGACTGAGGCTTTAGCGTTATTAAAATAAACCTTGATTTTAGATAGATCGGTGCCGAAGTTGTTTCCGTCTAATAGGATCTTATCTCGCGCTCCGCCCTCCATAGGAGAAAAAGACGCTAAGACTACCGGCTTGGTGGAATCATAAGCCGCACTCAATTCTGTCCTCTGCTCATCTTTACATGCGAAAAGAATACAGAATGTAAGCAAGGCGAGAATACCTGCAGTAGGCAGGTTTTTGCCTTTCATAATATTCATAAATTTACCTTAGTTTGATAGATAGATTAATAGATGTAATAATTAGTGCAAAGATATTTTTAGATCGTTAAATCGGTATTAAGTTGGTGTCACCTAATGATTATCTTTTTGAAGCGGATTTGTGTTTTCTTAACGGCTGTAACGGAATGGATCGTCCCCATATTTGTAAGATGGGAAAAACGCCGATGAGTTACATGATACTACACCTCAACAGCAGCGGATCGGAGGGTCTGTTCACCATTAGGCACTGTTGGGGAACAAGGATCAGGCAGTAAAATTGGGAATATAGGAAGGTGATAGGTGACAAAAGGAGGCTGTCTCATATTAACTGAGGCGGCCTTTTTTTATTTTCCTTGAAAATAGCGTGGTATAAGGAAAGTGGCGCATTGGTTGGTTTATTTTGATGGATATTTTGGTTTTGGTCGAAAAAAGGCCGGTTTTTAGGCCGCTTTTTTCCTTATATTTTGTGCAATGGCCAATAATCCCCACTCTATGGCCACTTTTTCTTTACCCCGGAGCATAAATCGTCGGAACCCGTGGTTCTGTTTGATGTTGGCGAAGACCGGTTCCACATCGTAACACCGTCGCTTTCGTTTTTCCACACCCCGCTCACTGTTGAGTCGGACATAGGTTTGGGCCTTGTACCTTTCCAGATTTTCATTGACTTGGATGATCCTGTTTCCTTTAGCTTTGTGGCAGGCTCCGTTCAGTGGACACCCGGAGCAATTCTTGGCCTGATACTTCTTGAGGTGCTGGACAAATCCCGAGGATGTTTTCCTTTGTAAGGTGCCGACAAATTCCATCCGCTGTCCCATGGGGCAAATATAATAATCTTGCTCAGCGTTATAGAAAAGCTGATCGCCCGCAAAGCCGTGTTTGTTTTTAAAGCTGCTTTTCTGTTGTTTGTCGAACAGGCCGTATTTGACAAATGCTTCAACTTCCATATCCCGCATCGGCCGTCAGGCTGGCCGGTGCCTTGCCATAACTGTCCTGGTGCTGAGCAAGGTGGGCTGAAAGTGTCCGAGTGTCCGTCGGGTTGGGGTGGATGGTGTAGTTGACGATGAACTGGTTGGAGGTGGATATCTGTACGTTGTACCCCGGCTTGAGTTGCCCGTTGTTCATGTGGTCCTCTTTCATCCGCATGAAGGTGGCGTCCGGATCCGTCTTACTGAAACTGTTGCGTTCGCCCAACACCTGCTCCTTTCGCTCATACTCGGCAATCTTTTCAAGATATTTCTTGGTCACATAGCGCAACTTGGCCTTCACCTTCTTGTTAACCGAAGGTTTGTCGGCTAACACGGCATTCAGCTTGTCCAAGCCAGCGATTGCCATACCATAGGAGGTTTCTATAATGTTAATGGAAAGAAGCTCCAGCGCCAATACTGTGATATTCTGAGTGATTTCAACGAGTGGAAGGAAAAAGCGCACGCCAGAAAATGGTTGGTCTTTCCAGAGAATATAGGCCCCTATCTCTCGATCGATGAAAAGAAGGGCAGTATTGTTGGCATATTCTCAGGTACAAAAGTAGAACCGATCATTAATCAACTTCTAAAAATACCGGGCAGCAAAAGAGCTAAAGTCAAAGAGATCTTTTTGGATATGGCCAACTCGATGAAGACCATCGCTCAAAAATGTTTTCCCAAAGCGATGCAGGTAACCGATCGGTTCCATGTACAAAAGCTTGCTTTGGAAGCTCTTCAGGACATTCGGATCAATCACCGATGGGATGCCATCGATCTCGAAAACGAACAAATAAAACAGGCCAGACTGAAGGGAAAGAGCTTTAAACCTCAGGAGTTTGACAATGGAGATACAAGAAAGCTGCTACTGGCAAGAAGCCGCTACCTCCTTTACAAGGCTCCCAACAATTGGACAGAGAACCAACATGCCCGGGCTAAAATACTGTTTGATGAATATCCGGATATAAAGACCGCTTTCAACTTAGTACAAGGACTCAGAACTATATTTAATACCTCCACATCAATTGAAGTAGCGTATACCAAACTCGCCCATTGGTACAACGATGTTGAAAAAACCGGATTCAAAGCATTTGGTACGATCGTCAATACAATAACGATCAATTACAGGTCAATCCTGAATTATTTTATCAACAGAAGCATCAACGCTTCCGCAGAGTCTTTTAACGCAAAAATAAAAGCTTTTAGAGCGCAGTTCAGAGGTGTCAAAAATGTGGAATTTTTCCTTTTTAGATTAACTACAATATTTGCCTAAACACAACATTTAGGCTTGATCCTTTTTCTTGCCATACACTTGTTGTTTCACTAGTAAATACATGAAAGGCAGATGGTTATATCAATAGAAAAACTAAAATAGAGGATGCTGAAAAAGAAAAAAGAGACTGCCTTTTTGAGACAGCCTCTTTTGCGGTCTGGACGGGACTCGAACCCGCGACCCCATGCGTGACAGGCATGTATTCTAACCAGCTGAACTACCAGACCAAAAATGAAACTTAAAAAAGAACTAATGAAGCTTGAAAGAT
>DXCW01000196.1 GCA_019115805.1 Candidatus Sphingobacterium stercorigallinarum | reverse complement strand
CCGCATTCAAACAATGGACAGCAAATTTGGGAAAAATTAGTAGAACCCGCTCACAATATTGAAATGGTATTAAGCGGTCATTATACCGGCGAAGGGTACAAAAAAGATACGAATCAGGCCGGCAAATCCGTACACCAAATATTATTTGACGCGCAATCCATGGGCGGTGGCGGACGAAGCGGTAATGGCGGAGATGGTTGGTTACGAATCTTGGAGTTCTTTCCGGATAACAAAACCGTTAAAGTACGCACCTTTTCCCCACTATTTGGCATCTCTCCCACTACGCAGGAACATGCTTGGAAGAATGATCAGCGGAACGAATACACGATCGAGTTTAATTAAATCCAACAAATAAAGGCAATCACCGCCTCGTCACTCCTCATCGCCAGCCCTATCCGATCCATAACATCGCATAGGGCTGATTGTTAGGGCTAATATCGTTTAAACGAAGGAATAGCTGTTCGAAAGTATGGATCAAAACAAAAAAAATACCTATCTTAATGAGCACATTCACCGAAGACCACATGAAAACCGTTTTGTATTTCGTTCTCGCCGCTTTTGCCTTCTTTATACTCGATAGCGTGATTGAGCTCATCGTTTCAACCTACCAGGATAGCGTCTTTGAGTGGTTCACGCACGACAGATGGCGAAGTGCGATCATCTCGGCATTGTTAGTGGTATTCTTTCGTCTTTTTATAAGACCTCGCAGTAGCGCGTGACCAGCTAGCCGACAGCACAGCACATCAGCACTTCAATAAAAAGCCTTACCGTAGCTCCTTTACGGTATAGAAAACCGCTTTATGATCTAAGGTGTCTTGTCCATCTGTGCTTATCAAGCCGTTCAACGTCACTTGATACACGAAACCGGATTTTAAATCGTCCAGAACCAACTTCAAACGCCTCCGGTCAGAAGATACGTCCGAAACCTTCACTTCCAGATCCTCCAGGTCAATCTGGGGCGAGCCGTATTTTTCATGGTAGGCATAGCGGTAGCGCTGCACGTGTAAAGTGCTGTCTGTCCACAGCGAATCGTGATACGATAGGGGTTTAGTAAGCTCGATATCAAACCCGTCTTTTTGTAAGGAAATATGCTGAATGTCAAATGGTACTCGGCCGGTGAAAGAAATCCGCTGAATCCCTCGATCTCCCAGCCAACCGTGATCCGCTTGCCCCACCCATAAATCACCATTTGGTGCAAAGACGAGTCGGTTATTTCCTTTTCGCAATCCCGATCCATCGATAAAAGTGGTGGCAGCGCCCTGCATCACGCCATTGACGGACTCCAACTGGACACGGACCAATCGCTCACTTCCCATTTCGCCAACCAACATTTGTCCGTCGAACACAGCGAGCGCTGGATGCTCGTGAATCATCACCGGCTGTGAAGGCGAATTGGCTAAAATATCATGTGGAAAAATGACTGCGGGGGCCTCGCGCATCGCATCGAGCTGGGCTGTCGTCAAATCAAAAGGATTCCCCCGATCCCAACCCTCGGTCCAGACGAGGCTGGAGGGATGCCCATAAAACTTGTCTTTCTGAATATGATATAACGCGCTGGATCCCACCCAATCACCTTGGTTTTCCGTAACAAACAGCCGGTTCTCCTGATCCACCACCATACCATTAGGAGATCGTAAACCGGAAGCAAATGGGGTCATCTGTCCGCTGCTGTCAATCTGTAACACCCATCCCCTATAGGGGACCACAGAGAACATTGCTCTTGAGGTTTCGCTTTTACCAATCATCAACGTATCGCCTCTGGTTTCCTGAGAGATCCCTCCACCGGAGGATGCCGCATTCAAGGCGATATATGTGTTCCCGTCCTGGTCTTTAACCGGCCCGTAGGCAAATTCGTGATAGTTTCCGGTCATGCCAAAATCATCGAAAACAGTTTGATACACATCCGCCTTTCCATCACCGTCCGTATCCTTCAAAAGCGTCAATTCAGGCAGCTGCATCACGAGCATCTCCGCGGGACTGATGACCCGAATACCCAATGGTTCGTGTAGTCCGGTAGCGAACACCTCCCAAGCGTCCGTCGAAGGATCATACAAGAGAATCTCGCCGCGCATAAAACCGGCGACAAGCCTTCCGTCGGCTAAAAAGTCTAGTGCCGAAACCTCAGCAGTGAGCCCTTCCGGCATAACGATAGAATCAACGCAGTACACCTCTGCAGTCTGCTCCACCGGATTCAGTTGACACGAACTCAACAAAACCGCCATCAATAGCAGGTTTAATGCTTTATTTCTCATAACTTATTAAAGGTATAACGTAGGTCAAAGGATTGACCCTCCGGTCCATCCAAGATCAATTTATCGCTGGTCAGCTCTTTTCCTTGATAGCTGATCGTCGCTGTGGTGGAAGCAGCCAAATGGATCTGTAGCGGATCAGTCAGATCCGGGATCCGGAATGATCGAATGATCCCCCGCTGATCCGGGTTTTCCCGGAGCGTCTCCCATACCGTCCACTGCCCAATTTGGTACTGAAACTCCAAATACCCATCATCCTGCAGTCTGTATCCTTTAAAGCTACGCGGCTGCGCCTCGTCGTCGGACAAGCTAATCGACGGCAGTACGGACTGGGTATAAAAAATATTCCCAATAACCTCTGCTTTAGCGTCCTTATGCCCCTTCCACAATTCAGTTTGGTCCACGAACCCACCTTCCCACATGAAGCGGAGATCGCAACGCGCTGCATCCCAACAGTAGGAAAGCTGACCCGGCAAATGTACCGCAATGGCAGCAGGGCTCGCTCCTTCCACATACAACCGATAATGATAAGGCGGCTTCAATTCATAGGGATGGTTGCGGACCCGGTGATGGTGATGCTGTTCGTCTTTGCGTTGGCCCTGAGGAACTTCTGTATCGGCAGCCAGTGGCGGCATATCGTTTTCAGCCGTTACATACATCGCCCCGTACATGACATTCCCGTGTCCGGGCAAAGTGCACACATAAGGATAAACCCCTTCTTCTTTGGGTGCGGTAAAGGTCAACTGTGCAACCTCGCCGGCATGCAAGACATCCGTGTGCCATAGCACCGCGGGGGATTCAGGGATATAGCCCCTATCCATGCCGTCCGCCGCCAGCTCGGTAGCCAGATCCACCACCTGTTGCCGACTGCCCGGTTGCAATATCACGAGGTTATGATCCATATCGTCATTGTTCGTGAATTCAATACGTACGGTTTGTCCGGGTGTAACATGAAAACGAGGGACATCGAAAAGCAAGCCGGGCAGCACCGATAGTTTCACTTCCTTCGCTACGTCTGCCTGACCTTCAGGTGCCTTTTTATAAGCGCCCAACACGAAACACAGTGCCACGACAAACACCGCAGCTATATACTTTTTCACATTCATACGTCCGTTTTTGTAAATCCGTCCAGCTGCATTTTCTTTTTATAAAAAGGCGCTGCAGTAGCGATGCCCCCCATGTGTTTGAAAAAAGTGCGGTCCAAATGAAACATCCCTGCCTCTACACGTGTCCAAGCTGCACCGGAAAACGGATGTTTTTCGATCATCTCTTCCCAATTTTGATAATTCATATCTCCATTGGTCTCCATCATGCCCATGTCCAATCCCGGAAATGGAGGTAGCGTTGCCGCAATCAGTTTATTCCAATCGATTAGTATTGGATTTACCGTTAAATCCGAACATAGGCAAGGAATGTCATGCTCAGCGGCCACCTGTGCGATTTGAACCGTTAAACTCAATGTTTTAGCTATTCCTTTTAATACAAAAGCGCCATATCCCAATTCGATCTTCCGACGGGCATCCTCGGGGCTATGTATACTTTCATCCGCAGCAATCAACACGTCCAAATCCGATACGTCTTCGCTATTCTCTTCCACAAAGGGTTCTTCATACAACAATATCGCATCAAAAGCACAGATTGCTTTGGCATAGTCCAAATACTCCAATAAAACCGCTTTGCTTTGATAGCGCCCATTGGCATCCATCGTGTAATATATACGCCGATGAGCCGGTTTTACCGCACCAATGGCTTGATGGATCTCGCTGAGGCGTTCCTTATCTTGCTTTAACATGCTGGCTTGATCGCCCGGACTTCCCGTTTTGATTTTGAACACGAAATATCCGGCTTCAACAGCGGCTTTCACGTCCGATAGTGGCATGGTATACGAAATCTGAAACATCACTGCAATGCGTTTATTTTCCGCCCGAAACGCAGCATGATAAGGAGACGGAATCAATTGTTTGAAATGCTGTGCTTGTTGCACCTTGGCATATAACATCCACAGGGCATTGTCCACACTCACCAATGCATTGTAAACAAAATTGATGTGCAGGTCCGCCCGACCGGTCAATTTCTTGCCCTCTTGATGAAGCCATGGCACTAAGCGATCCATGGCATCAATGGGCGATTCAAAAGATTGACCGACCAACCAATCGAGTGCGATTTCGCTAAGCCGAAGCATCCAGCGATTACCGGTCGTCTCATCAGTAGCGGCAAACGCTTCCGCATCGCCGTACAAGACGCTTTGTGTACCGAGCCCCAGCCCAAATGCGCCGTCCTCTGCTTCGACTACCGCAATATTTTGCCAAAGTTCCGTCAAAAATGCACCTTTAAATCCGAATGGAAAGCGCAAAGGCTCTCGTTCAAAGCCCGATCGGACCCCCGTAATATTAAGCTTCGTTTGCATGATCGTTAATTCTTTCGCGCCTAGCTGATAACCCGCCAATAAAAAAGCACAATTCCCTATAAAATTTCGTCTATCCATCATTCCATTAGCTGGTCATTTGGTGATTTTATTCCGTTTCGCGCCGCGCCAATTTTTGAGCCCTCCTAGCCCTTTCTTTTTAAAACACGGTAATCAAAACGGTTACGTACCCGAAATAGGAAGCAAAAAAAGGCGTTTTTATCTCCATTTACG
>DXCW01000195.1 GCA_019115805.1 Candidatus Sphingobacterium stercorigallinarum | reverse complement strand
TTGCAGTTTCATCGCAATCGTTCGCAAGATGACATTCTAGAGGAGTTGGCACGTATAAGACAGCACCTGCGATCATCAACGATGTCTTTACAAGAATTATCAGAGACGGCTCAACCAACATCCGCATCGTGGATCAGCCGGTATCGACAGGATCAGAAACGCATGGAGCAGTTGATCATCGAGGTCAAATTAGAAATCAAAAAGTTATTAGAAAAATGGTTGCATTAATCGATGAGGTGAGCAATATGGCAAAGATCATTCGTTATAGTGAACGGAAAGTCACACTTGGAAATGCGCTTTGTCTAGACGCTGGAAATCTTCCTTTGGACGTCGATTGGTTAACGGTACGAGACAAAATTGCGCTGATGCAGTGCCGTTGTACGTTAAATCGAGCGGTAGGGTTACACAGTTTGCACATTACGCTGGGTTTTCATCCGTCCGAAGAGCACCTGAGCAATAGCCTTATGAGTCAAATTGCCCATCAATACATGCAATTGATAGGTTTCGGGCAGCAACCCTATCTGATTTATCGGCATTTCGATACCAATCACCCGCACCTTCATGTAGTCAGCACACCCATCCGATCAGACGGCACTCGTATCGTTATGCATCGTATTGGAAAAGACCGGTCATTACCTGCACAAAAGCTCATTGAAGAACGATTCAATCTTAGGCGTTCCAGTCCAGGGCAACCCAGCCTCAGGCCAGCCTTAAGCCTACACGCTAATCGATCGCTTAAAGATTTCATTGAAACGGCTACAAAAAGCGTAATGGAACGTAAAAAGCCTACCGACTTGATGCAGTGGCGCCAATTTTTACGAGCGTACGGCATTGGTGTGTTTGAACGGAAAAAACGAAATTCGCCCGACAGTCTTTCGGGAATATGCTATGGATTAATGGATCAAGACGGTCGGAGTACATCCGTTGTGATCGCAGCGAGCCGGCTGTGCAATCAACCCACGATGCGCAAGCTCATTCCTTTATTCGAAGAAAACCGACAAAAAGCACTTTCCAAGCAGCAAGACCCCGTCCTACTTCCGGATCATTCGGTCAATCCCAGCGAGGAGATGGGGCCACTTCCTAACAAGAGACGATCTCCTGTGGAATCGCTTACGTTTTCCTCAAAAGTGAATCATAAGCGAGGTTACCGGAATGGAATAAAGCGCGGAAAGAAGATAGGCGGACTGTAATCAAATAAAAAAACAGGATATGAGTAACGGAGAAAACCTACAGGCTTTTCGTAAAATCGCCGATTGGTGCAGGTGGCTTTCTTTTGCCCTATTATTGGTGCATATCCTACTCGTGGCACACCCCTGGGCTCTGCAATTCAATTTTCATAATGACCTTACTTTAAAACTCGTCAGGACATTCCAACAGACCGCTGTGCTCAGCCGTGTGAAATATGTCAAACTCGTTGCTTTGGGCTTTTTAACCGTTTCATTACTGGGTTCTCGCGGCAGGAAAGGGCAAACATACAATTACCTCACAGCGGGTCTGCAGATTAGTTTGGGATTGGCACTTTATTTTGGCTCCGGATTGCTTTACGTATTGACCGGTTACCTGCGTTTATTTTTCCTTTACTTAGTTTTTTGTATAACCGGTTTTCTATTGGTGATGCGGGGCGGAGCACAGATGAGTCGAATTTTAAAGACTCATGTTTTCAACAACGATATATTTAACCGTCACAACCAAAGCTTTCCGCAAGAAGAACGTTATTTACACAACGAGTTTTCGATAAATCTACCTGCAGAATATGGGTATAAAGACAAACTGCATCGCAGTTGGATTAATATCATCAATCCATTCCGCGGCGTTCTGGTGATGGGCACACCGGGTGCGGGAAAATCGTACTTTGTCATTCGCCACATCATTACCCAGCATATAAAGAAGGGGTTTTCCATGTGTGTATACGATTTCAAATTTGACGATTTAAGCCGAATCGCTTATAATTGTTGGCTCGGTGAACGCAAAAATTATCCCGCATCTAAATTTTACTGTATTAATTTTGATAGCCTTGCCCATAGCCACCGTTGCAATCCTTTAGACCCGAGAACACTAAATGACCTATCCGATGCAGCGGAGTCAGCCCGCAGTATACTATTGGGATTAAACCGAGATTGGATTAAAAAGCAAGGTGCATTTTTTGTGGAATCTCCTATTAACTTCCTGACGGCTGTCATCTGGTATCTTCGGTGTCATAAAAACGGACAATACTGCACACTTCCCCATGTGATGGAGCTGATGCATATGGATTATGATGCTTTATTTACGGCACTTAACCAACAACCAGAAATCGAAACGCTCATCAATCCGTTTATCAATGCGTATAAACACGGAGCGATGGATCAATTAGAAGGACAGATTGCATCGGCAAAAATAGCGATGGCAAAACTCAGTTCACCTAGCTTATATTATGTTTTGTCTGGGAATGATTTTAATTTAGACATTAATCATACAGCCGATCCAGTCGTGGTATGCATGGGAAATAACCCACAAAAAGCACAGATTTACGGAGCGGTTTTATCCCTGTATGTAAGTCGGCTTATCAGTCGGGTAAATAAAAAATCAGGACGGAAATGCAGCTTGATTTTTGACGAATTTCCCACACTCTTTTTAAATCATATAGATCACCTTTTGGCTACGGCGAGAAGCAATCTGGTAGCTACGAGTTTAGGCATTCAAGACGCGAGTCAACTTCGCAAAGATTACGGGCGAGAACAAGCCGAGGTCATCATGAATATCATTGGTAACGTCATTAGCGGTCAGGTGACCGGAGATTCCGCTAGACAACTATCTGATCGAGTGGGCAAAATCATGCAAGATAGAGAAAGTCTTTCCATCAATTCAAGAGACACCTCTATTAGCCATTCCAAACAACTGGATTTAGCGATTCCCCCGTCCACCATTGCTTCCCTGTCTTCAGGGGAGTTTGTGGGCATGGTCTCTGATGATCCAGATTGTTTAATCCCACAAAAAGCTTTTCATGCAACGATCCAAAACAATCACGAAGCACTCCGAAAAGAGGAAAGTGCCTATCAACCGCTTCCTCAAGTACGAGAAATAGACGCACACCTGATTCAAAAAAACTATCGGCAAATAAAGCAAGATATTCGATTGCTTTTTTTCTCTGAATCGGATCAAGTGAAACGAGATGGGCCTTCTCCAAAAGCAAAGACAAAAAAGCAACGGCCCCAACCCGAGTAAAGAAAAGCGCGTGCAGCAAGTCAGGCATTCAAATCTGTCTTCAATTGTTGCTTCATCTCCATTAACATGCGTTTAATCTCTTGTAAATCTGTCTCTTGAGCAGGCATGGTATCGGTTTGATGTTTCACATATTGCCATACTTCTACAACCTCAGAAAAATGAACAACATAAGGCTCATAATTGGGGTTAAAAGACTGCAGTAATAATCCCTCTTCCAGCACCCTTACTTGCTTAAAAACAACATCCTGTTCCCCTTTTAAAATCACAATGCAAAGCGTATCTGGTTTTATCCCCATCCAATCTTGTACATATTTTGCGATCACATCGCTTCCTTCAGGAATCGGGAGCATCGAGTCTCCTGTAGTAGGAAACATTCTATAAGTAACATCTCGGGGTAGATTGGGTAAGGTAAATTTGGGCAGTGTTTTCAAAAATTCAGGATCGGCATAACCCGCCGCATAACCTGCTTTGGCTTTCACCGGTACATATTCTAGGTTCTCTTGATTATTGGAGTCCACGGTAATGGACAATACCCGCATATTTTTGCCGTTCACATATTCCTTCACCCCTGTTTCTAACTTTCGAAGATCAAGCTCACGCCATTTACGGAGGTCTTCTTTAAGTAAGATGTCTAAAGAAAGATTAAAATACGTAGCAATGGCTACTAAGTCCATTAAAGCAGGATTACTGGTCTGTCCGTTTTCCAACGCGGTGTATTTACTGCGCGTAAAAGAGAGTAGTTGTGCTAAACGATCTTGACTCATCTTTCTACGTTGACGCAACAATTTAATATTACTATTGAAAAAAATCTTTGCACCTTCCATTTGTATTTGTTACTATTAATAACACTCTATTTGTCACTATTGATAACAAATATATTAATAATATTCAAAAATGGAAGCCGCATTGAAGAAAAAAAAGACAGTGGAAGACTTGCGGAACATGATCTTAGCCACCGAAGGCTACACGCCAAAAAATCAGGAGAATAGACGCATCAAAAATTTAGGTCGCTTAGAAAAAGCGTTCCCTTTCTACACCTTCCCTGAGGGTGTCATCCATGAGTTCATCAGTGAAGAAGTGGAACAGGCTGCTGCTGCTACGGGTTTTATTGGAGGCTTAATAGGAATGCTGATGCAACATGAAGGGCCTTGTGTATGGGTGAGCTTAGGTAAAAGACTTTTTCCGCCTTCCTTGGTACCGTATCGCATCGACCCGTCTCGAATTATTTTTATTCAATTGGAAAAAAGCAAAGAAGCATTATGGGCACTCGAAGAAAGTCTAAAATGCAGTTCTTTATCCGCTGTAGTAGCAGAAATTAAGGATCTCGACCTGATTGCCTCCAGAAGACTGCAATTGGCAGTAGAAAAAAGCAGAGTTACTTGCTTTATACATCGTTTCCGTCCCAAGCAATTACACAGCATGGCGTTTACATGCCGTTGGCGGATTCGACCCGAGATCAGTTATCATCAGGCCATTCCAGGCATAGGCCATCCTTTTTGGGAAGTTACATTAGAAAAAGTGAGAAACGGTAAACCAGGGTGCTGGCAGATAGGATGGTTCAATGGGCAATTCCAGTATCAGCAAGAGCGTACCGTCGGGAAAGAAAATGCACTTCATAAAACAGGGAGTTAGCTCATGAAATGGATGGTATCACTGTGGTTTCCTTATTTATTAACCGATCATTTAATCATTCA
>DXCW01000033.1 GCA_019115805.1 Candidatus Sphingobacterium stercorigallinarum | reverse complement strand
GACAGCATATCGGAGCACATCATTGAAGCCTTAATTGCCACTGAGGATGTGCGGTTTTATAAACATCAGGGTGTAGATTTGATCGGCGTATTTGGTGGGATTGTATCTACATTGGGGGGGAGTGAGCGTGGGGGGAGTACCATTACCCAGCAACTTGCGAAAAACTTATACCGCACGCGTTATAAGGATGCGCAGGGGCTTCTGGGACGTATTCCTGGTGTCGGCCTGCTGGTCACCAAATATAAAGAATGGATGACGGCTTTTAAGCTGGAAAGCAAATACAGCAAACAGGAGATCCTCACGATGTATCTCAATACCGTCTCTTTTAGCAATAATGCCTATGGAATAAAATCTGCTTCGGTACGCTATTTCGACAAACAGCCCTCAGAGATTGGTGTGTCGGAGGCTGCTGTTCTGGTGGGCATGTTGAAAGCAACGACCTTGTATAATCCCATTCGAAATCCGGAGAATGCGCGTCAACGTAGAAACGTTGTGTTGGGGCAGATGGCTAAAGAAGGGTACTTGTCTGCAGATGAATTGGACGCTCGACGAGCGGATTCGCTGGGCCTGAACTTGAATAATCAGGAGATCCGGAGCGCCAATGATTCTTATTTACGCACAGCGGTGGAGAAATGGCTTGATGAATGGTCCGAGCAGGAGGGGGTAGATATTTATACCAGCGGGCTAAAAATCTACACCACAATTGACTCCCGTATGCAACAAATTGCCGAGCGTACCGTTGCGCTGCAGATGAAAGAATTACAGAATCGATTGGATAATACGTGGGAGGGCGAGCGGCCTTGGCGAGATAAAGAAGGCAATGTCATTCCTAACTTTTTAGAAGACCAGGCAAAGAAGCTGCCTATATATGCTTCACTCATGGAAAAATACGGAGATCGCGATCAAGTGTTGGCCGCACTGCGTGTTAAGAAACCCATGGAAGTGTTTACTTGGGACGGAATGGCGAGTGTGGACTATTCAACGATGGACTCTCTGGAGCATTATCTCACCATGCTCAATACGGGCATGATGGCCATGGATCCTTACTCCGGTGAAATTAAGGTCTGGGTGGGGGGAATAAACCATCAATATTTCAAGTTTGATCATGTCAATCAGGCGAAGCGGCAAGCTGGATCTACGTTCAAGCCGTTCGCCTATGTTGCAGCACTCGAGTCCGGGATGGCTCCTTGTGACGAATATACCGATAAACCAGTACGAATTGAGTTCACAAACAACAAGGGAGAACATGAGGTTTGGGAACCAAAAAATGCAGATTGGACCTTTTCTCACCGCGATTTGTCGCTTCGTCATGCTATGGCCCGTTCTCTTAATACAGTGACTGCGCAAATCACCCAGGATGTGGGATGGGATAAGGTGGTGGAGATGGCTCATTTATGTGGTATCGACAGCAAGTTGGAGGCTGTGCCTTCCGTGGGATTGGGATCTAATGATGTTTCGGTTCTTGAAATGGTTCGTGGTTACAGTACCTTTATGAATGAGGGAAAACGCACGGAACCTGTTTTGGTTTCTAGAATTGAAGATCAACACGGTCGTGTTTTGGCCACTTTTGAGACGGAAACTCGTCAGGCCATTACGCCAGAGAATGCTTGGCTAATGACGTATATGTTGCGCGGTACAATCGAAGAGTCGGGAGGAACGTCTCAAGCATTATGGGAATGGGATCTGTTTCGTGAAAATAACCAAATCGGGGGGAAGACCGGAACGTCTTCAGACTACGTGGATGGCTGGTATATGGGAATAACAAAAGATCTGGTAGCTGGCGTTTGGGTAGGCTGCGATGAACAGAGTATCCATTTTAAGAATTCCGCGACCGGAGAAGGATCTAAAACTGCACTGCCCATTTATGCTCTATTTATGGAGGAACTTTATAAACATCCAGAATTAGGTGTGACCTACGGGGCGTTCCCGGAGGCCAAAGTGGAGATCACAAAGAATTACGATTGCCCGGGTGCTCGTTGGCACCAACCGGTCGATACGGTCGAGATAGATGGAATGGAGGTGCCTGCAGAAATGCCTAGAATCGTGTTGCCGCAGCTGTTTCAGGAAAATTCAACAAACGAAACGCCGGTGGAGGGACAGGAAAACGAGTAAGAAAATAACGATTAGGGCAAGTTTATTGGAATTTGTTATTTTTACTGACTGATTTAACATTATGGAATTAAAAAATAATCTTTTAGCAAGGATAGGGAGCTTGTTGGTTTTAATCGGCGTATTGGCAAGCTGCCCTGTTCAGGTCAGCGGCCAGTATTTTGGTCAAAATAAGATGCGGTACAAAAAGTTGGATTTCAAAGTTTTTGACACGCCTCATTTTAACATCTACTATTACTTGGAAAATGATTCCATGATGAATTGGTTCGCCAAAGAATCGGAAGTCTGGTATGAATTGCATCAGCAAGTTTTTCAGGATACCTTTTTGCGTAAAAACCCGATTATACTCTATAATAATCATCCTGAATTTCAACAAACAACGACGATTTCAGGTGAAATAGGTGTGGGGACAGGTGGGGTTACCGAGGCGTTCAAACAACGTGTGGTGATGCCGGTTATGCAAATCAACCAGCAAACCCGACACGTGTTGGGGCACGAATTGGTCCATGCGTTTCAATATCGTGTTTTGCTGGAAGGGAACGATTCTACGCGCTTGGAGAACATAGCGAACATTCCCCTCTGGATGGTGGAGGGGATGGCAGAATACTTTTCGATTGGTAAAAAGGATGCGTTCACCTCAATGTGGATGCGAGACGCATACGCCCGTAATGATTTGCCTAGTTTAGGGCAGATGACCACGCAGTCTAATCGGTATTTCCCGTATCGGTATGGTCAAGCGTTTTGGTCCTATGTCGGATCAACCTATGGCGATACCGTGATTATGCCCCTATTCATCGAGACGGCAAAGCATGGGTATGAAAATGCCATTCAGCGGGTTTTTGGTTACGATGCCCAAACCATGTCAACCCTGTGGAAAAACAGTATGGAAAATACGTACCGGGACATGGGTAAAGATACGACGTCAAATCCGGTAGGACAGTTGTTGCTGTCAAGCAAGAATGCAGGGAGAATGAATGTTTCCCCAGCAATTTCTCCGAACGGGAAATACGTCGCGTTCCTCTCGGAACTCGATTTATTTAGTATTGACCTTTTTCTGGCAGACGCGGAAACCGGAGCAATTATTCGAAAATTGGGGAGTCGACTGACGAACGGCGATATCGATGAATTTAGTTTCATTGAATCGGCCGGAACATTTTCTCCTGATAGCAGACAGTTTGCTTTCTCGGTGTTTAGTGAAGGGAAAAATAAGCTGATGATTGTCGATGTAGAAAATGGAAAAACAGTCACCGTTGAAGAAATGGCGGGGATTACGGAGTTTACCAATATCACTTGGGCGCCGAGTGGTTCGCAAGTGGCATTTTCTGGCTTGAGTAATGGGCACAGTGATATTTATACGTATGATTTAAAAACCAAAGAGTTGGATCAGTTGACGGATGATTATTATTCTGATTTTCAGCCGAGTTACTCGCGAGATGGACAGTATCTAGTGTTCAGTACGGATAGAGCGGCGTTGGAATCCGATAGTCGCGGTGTGGATATCTCTATGGGGCTAGCGGTAGTGGATGTGCGCACGAAAGAAATTCGAAATATTCCGGTTTTTCCTGGTGCGAATAATTTGAATCCTCATTTCTCCTCCTCTGGAGAGGATATTTATTTTTTGTCCAACAGCGATGGATTTCGGAACCTTTATCGGATCGTAATTGCATCGGGAGAAGTGGAGCGGATGACTGATTTTTTTACAGGTATCAGTGGAATCACAGAATATTCACCCGCTTTGAGCGTGTCGGCAACGGATGACATTGTTTACTCGTATTTTAAGAACAATGCTTATACCGTATATAAGGCCAAAAGCACCGATTTTGATCCCGTAGCGGTTGATCCAGCCGTCGTGGACTTCGATGCGGCTATGTTACCACCCAAGCAAAGTTTGGGAGTGAATGTGGTGAACATGAATCTTCGAAACTTCAATGCGTACAACCGGATTGATAACTCGCAAATTAAGAACATCGATTACCGTCCGAAATTTAAATTGGATTATTTGGCAAACAGCGGGGTTGGGATGTCAGTAGGTTCGCGATACGGGGCAGGAATTGCATCCGGTATTCAAGGGATGTTCTCTGATATACTGGGGTACAATCAGATCTTTGCAGCGCTGAACATTAACGGTGAAATCTATGATTTTGGTGGACAAGTTGCCTACATTAATCAAAGGAGCCGGTGGAATTGGGGGGGCTCGATATCACATATTCCGTATCGTTTTGGTTTTTATGACTTTGATCAACGTGACTTGGGTAACGGTATAGAACCGGTAATCGATCAGTATTTGGTGCGTTCTTTTCAATCTCAAGTAGACGCCTTTGTCGCCTATCCATTTAATCGTCATCATCGTTTTGAAACAGGGGGTGCGGTGTCCTATAATTCGTATCGGGTCGATCGTTTCACTCAGAGTTATTACAACTATTACGGTACACGTGAGCGTGTACCAAATGACGAAGCAGCCAACGCGCTTGGGGTGTCTAATCTGGATCCGTTCAATTTAATGCAAGTCAACGCGGGCTTTGTAGGCGATAATGCGGTGTTTGGTATCGCTGCTCCTTTACACGGTTTTCGGTATCGTTTAGGTGCCGAACAGTATTTTGGAACGTACAATTTTACCGCCCTGAATATCGATTTGAGAAAATACCATCGCTTCAAACCGATCACGCTTGCCGCTAGGGTGTACTCATATATGCGGATGGGAGAGGACTCAGATCGCTTGTATAATATTTATATCGGTTACCCCTATATGGTTCGTGGATTTGAATCGAATACTTTTGGACCCAACAGTAAAATCGGTTATAATGATCTTTCCGGTTCAAGAATGGTGGTTGGTAACTTTGAGGTGCGCTTGCCATTTACCGGTCCTGAACAACTGGCAGTGCTGCCTTCTGGTTTCCTGTTTTCCGACCTGAATTTTTTCATTGATGGAGGGTTGGCCTGGCGCAGTAACAGTACCATTAAATGGAATAAAACAGACGAGGATTTAATTACAGAAACGGTGAATGGGAGAACGTATAGCTCCTATGACCCAAGTGTCACTATGCCTGTGTTTAGTGCTGGGGTTTCCCTTCGGGTGAATCTTTTCGGAGCGATGATATTGGAGCCTTATTACGCTATACAGCTCAACAATCCAACGCGTGAAAAATTCGGTACATTTGGATTAAACTTTGCCCCGGGTTGGTAGTCTAACCCTTAAGAGTTAGGGAGTTTAAATCCCTGCTCAAAGAAGTGTAAGGTTGTTAAGAAAGCCGTTGTTTTGTTTAGGCAAACGCAACGGCTTTTTTAATGCTCGGAAGATTTGGTCTCAAGGATACGCGTATAGCTAGCCAATTGGGGTTGTTCTTTCGAATCAGCCGTTCTCGAACAAGTCGTGTCATTTTATAAAGCTCTAACAGGCGGTTTTCCGCGTCTTGCTGAGAACCATGTGTTTCTATCAGAACGATTCGTCTTTTTGAATCCGTACAGGGCAATGTGCCGATAGAGTCCGTCGGCGCCTGTGTATCTAAATGCTGTCCGATAGCTGGTGTGAGAAACTTTCTATTGGAATCGGTAACTATATAGGTGTAATAAGCTTTTCTTTCGGGCATCTTCGCTAATTTGTTTGGTTTTTTTATCAATAAATACTAACTTTATTGGCACAATGATACTAAAAATATTAGTTTAACTAAAGTCTTTTCAAAAAATATGTCAAATATTGCTTCCAATCTTAAGTTCTTGCGTAAGAAAAAAGGGCTGACTCAACAACAGTTTGCCGATAGTATGGCTATTAAACGATCCTCCGTCGGTGCTTATGAGGAAGATCGGGCCGAGCCCAAGTACGAGTTGCTCAAACGGATTGCCGAATTTTATGAACTCACTATGGATGAACTTGCTTACGAGAAGATTGATGAGAAGTGGAAGCCTGCGCCGAAAAGTACTGCCTCAAACCTGAGGGTGTTAAGTATTACCGTGGATGCGCAAGAACGAGAAAATATTGAGCTGGTTCCCGTTAAAGCGAGTGCGGGTTATCTCAACGGTTATGCGGATCCAGAGTACATCAGTGATTTACCAAAGTTTTCGCTCCCTATTTTCCAACAAGGCACTTACCGGGCGTTTGAAATAAAGGGGGATTCGATGTTACCGTTACCGTCCGGCTCGTTTATCATTGGAGAATATGTGGAAAATTGGAACGACATCAAATCGGGACAAACTTATGTGGTGATTTCATTGAATGAGGGGGTGGTCTATAAGCGAGTGGGGCAGAAGTTTAAAAATGATCGGGGCCTGAAGTTGGTTTCAGATAATAAGGAGTATGATCCGTATTGGGTGCCTGCTGATGAGATTTTGGAGGTGTGGAAGGCAAAAGCGTTTTTAAGTACGGAGTTGCCTGAGCCCAATCCAGAGCCCACACTGGAGGGGCTGTCGTCGATGATGGCACAAATGCAAAAGACCATTAATTCTGTCGTGGATAAAAATTAGCGCTAGAGTTTGTTGATAAAAAATTAAATCGTACCTTTGTGCTATTAGAAAGGAAGGGGGCATGGTATGCCCCCTTTTTTAATTCTTTTTTTAATTATGCAGGTAGAGGAAAGAGTAATCGAATTGATCGAGGAGAAAATTGCAGATCGACCAGACCTATTTATTGTGAGCGTACGGTTTTTAAATAATGGGGTTTTGGAGATTCTTATGGATGGCGATCAAGGGATTGCGATTGACGATTGCGTGCAGATCAGTAGACATGTCGGTTTTCATTTGGAAGAAGAGGATGTCGTAGATCGTGCGTATCGACTAGAAGTCTCTTCCCCCGGTCTGGATAGCGCGCTTACGCTAAACCGGCAATATCATAAGAACATAGGCCGGAAGGTGGCCATCAAATTGACAGACGGTACGCAGAAAGAAGGTGTGTTGCTGGCCGTGACAAGCGAAGCGATTGAAATATTGGAGAAAGTAAAGGAAAAACGGAAGAAAGCCGTGGAAGTAGAAACACAGCTCCTATTCCCACAAATAAAGGAAACAAAGGTGTTAATTTCATTTAAATAAAAATGAGTACAAATATAAATTTGATAGACTCGTTTCAGGAGTTTAAGGACTTCAAGAACATTGATCGTCCAACGGTGATTACGGTTTTGGAAGAAGTTTTTCGCAGTATGATTCGTAAACGATTCGGTACGGATGAGAATGTGGATGTGATTGTGAACCCTGATAATGGGGACTTGGAAATTTGGCGGACTCGCGTCGTGATGGAGGATGGGTTTTCTGAGGACGATGATTTGGAGATTGAATTAGCCGAAGCACATCGTTATGATCCAGAGTTGGAGGTCGGAGACGACTATATTGAAGAGATAACTTTGGAAAGTTTCGGAAGAAGGGCTATACTTGCCGCTCGTCAGACTTTAGTTTCAAAGATTTTGGAATTAGAGAAGGATGAGGTGTTCAAAAAATATAAAGATCGTGAAGGTGAATTGGTAATCGGAGAGGTGTATCAGATCTGGAAAAAAGAAATGTTAGTATTGGATGAGGATGGGAATGAGCTGATTTTGCCAAAAACTGAACAAATCCCGGCGGATTACTTTAAAAAAGGAGATAGCCTTCGTGCGGTGGTTCATAAAGTGGATATGATGAACAATAATCCTAAAATCATTATTTCACGTACCGCGCCCGAATTTTTACAACGGCTTTTCGAATTGGAGGTTCCAGAGATTTTCGATGGTCTGATTACCATTAAGAAGATTGTTCGGGAACCGGGAGAACGAGCAAAAGTAGCGGTAGAATCCTATGATGATCGGATCGATCCAGTTGGAGCGTGTGTGGGTATGAAGGGTTCGCGTATTCATGGCATCGTTCGTGAATTGAGAAATGAGAATATTGATGTGATTAACTTTACCACAAATCACTCCTTGTATATTTCCCGCGCGTTAAGCCCTGCGCGTATTTCCTCGATTAAGATTGACGAGGAAAACGATACGGCTGCCGTATATCTTAAACCTGACCAAGTGTCATTAGCGATTGGACGTGGTGGGCATAACATCAAATTAGCTGGGAAATTGACGGGATACGAAATCGACGTGTATCGTGAAAGTGATGAAGAGGAGGAGGACGTTGATATCGAAGAGTTTGCAGATGAAATTGACAGCTGGATTATCGATGAGTTCAAACGTGTGGGCCTCGATACGGCTAAATCGGTCTTGGCGCTGAGCGAAGAAGAGTTGATCCGACGTACCGATTTAGAAGAGGATACCATCAGAGAAATTGTCCGCATATTACAGGCGGAATTCGAGTAGTCTGCCGATGCGAAGAGAAAGGGGAGGCATTTTGTAAAAAATTGTTAAATCCCTGTAAAAAAACATATTTTTGTAAGACAGAATAATATTTAGAAGATAGTAGATGACAGAAGGTAAAAGTATAAATTTGCTAAAAGCTGCGAAAGAACTCAATATCGGGATCGGAACTGCTGTAGAATATTTGGTAAAGAAAGGGTTCGAGGTCGAATCTAAACCGAATACGAAGCTTAGTCCGGAGATGTATGGAGTGCTTTTGAAAGAATTTCAGGGTGATAAGATAGTTAAGGACGAGGCTAAACAAATAGTTATCGGCAAAATTCGCCGTGAAGAAAATCCAGCGAGTAGCAGTGGAAGCTTAAGCCCGGAATCTACTGAAGACCAAGCGGGTTCGGTTGACACTGAGGAGGTGCTGATTAAGAGCAGTACAGAGGATACTCCTGTAGCTCCAGATACCGAAAAGTCTAAAGAATCGGCGAGCTCCTCTCCGCTTAAAGTGGTAGGGAAAATTGATTTGGATAGCTTGAAGAAAGGCAAATCGACTGGGAAAACAGCGGAGAAAACTGCGCCTGTTGAAGAGCAAGAACAGCAACCAGAACCAGTTGTTGAAAAACCGAAGGAAACTCCAAAGAAAGTAAATGAAGTAAAAGAGGAGAAGGATGAAGTCGCTGCCGAGGCAAAGCCGGAAGCAACACCTTCGACTCCAGATACTGAGGTTAAAAAGGAAGAACCTACTCCTCCAGTGGCGGCCAGCGACGACAGTAAGGAAGAAAAGATTAAAGCTGAAAAGCCTGAGCAATCCAAAAAGAAGGAAGAAATTAAACCGGTAGCAGCGTCTCAAGTTGAAAGTAAAACTCCTGCGAAAGCAGAAGGACCTGTGAAGGTGCCAGATGAAGTTATTCGTGCGCGATCGGCCACATTGAGTGGTCCGAAAGTGGTCGGTAAAATCCAATTGCCTGCCTCTAGACCGAATAAGCCTGTGGCCTCTTCCTCTTCAACGACCGGTACAGATAACAAACGGAAAAGAAAAAGAACGAATAAGCCATCTACGGGAGGTGCTGATAACCGTCCGGGACAGACTGGAAACAGACCTGCTCGCGGTAATCAAGGACAAGACCGCCATGGCCATAAAGGTAGAACAGATCGGCGGAGACAGGACGTCACTAAAGAGGAACCTACTGAAAAAGAAATCCAGGATCAAATTAAAGCAACACTAGCTCGTCTAAGTGGTGCGGGTAAATCCAGTAAATTTGCGCAACGAGCGAAATTACGTCGTCAGAAGAGAGACGATATCGCTACTTCAGCTGAAGAGGCGGCAATGGAGCAGGAAGCGATGTCCAAAGTATTGCGCGTCACAGAATTTGTGACCGCAAACGAATTGGCGAATTTGATGGATGTGCCGGTTACGCAGGTGATTGCTACCTGTATGAGCTTGGGTATGTTTGTGTCCATTAATCAGCGACTTGATGCGGAAACCTTAACGATAGTGGCCGATGAATTCGGATACCAAGTTGAGTTCATCAAACCAGAAGACGAAGAGGTTGCAGAGCTGGAAGAGGAAGATACAGAAGAGCGCCTAGTTCCGCGTGCACCTATTGTTACGGTAATGGGTCACGTCGATCACGGGAAAACGTCTTTGCTGGATTATATCCGTAAAGCGAACGTGACTAAAGGTGAAGCCGGAGGGATTACCCAGCACATTGGTGCATATGCGGTGAATTTGGAAGGTGGAAAAAAAATAACCTTCCTGGATACGCCAGGACACGAGGCATTTACAGCGATGCGTGCCCGTGGAGCACAAGTTACTGATATTGTAATTATTGTTATTGCTGCGGATGATGCAGTGATGCCTCAAACGAAGGAAGCCATAAACCATGCTATGGCAGCTGGTGTGCCCATTGTTTTTGCGTTTACTAAAGTGGATAAACAGGGCGCCAATTCGGATCGAATCCGTGAGCAACTTTCTGCGATGAATATCTTGGTGGAAGATTGGGGCGGTAAGTATCAGGCACAAGAGATTTCTGCAAAAACGGGCGAGAATGTGGATCTTCTTTTAGAGAAGGTGCTATTAGAAGCGGAAATTCTCGAACTTAAAGCGGATCCTGACAAACGTGCAGTGGGTTCGGTGATTGAAGCGGCATTAGATAAAGGGCGCGGAATTGTAACCACAGTTCTTGTACAAGCTGGTACGCTGCGGGTAGGCGATCCCATACTAGCTGGATCGTATTCCGGTAAAGTCAAGGCGCTGACCAATGAGCGTGGGGAGCGTGTCAAGGAAGCAGGTCCATCAGTGCCGATCCAAATTCTGGGTATGGCCGGTGCGCCTACAGCGGGAGATAAATTCTATGGGCTCGATAGCGAGTCAGATGCCCGTCAGGTAGCGAATAAACGTTTGCAATTGCAACGTGAGCAAGGAATGCGTGCCACTAAGCACATCACTTTGGATGAGATTGGAAGACGTTTAGCGATCGGTAACTTTAAAGAATTGAATATCATCGTTAAGGGTGATGTGGATGGGTCTATAGAAGCCCTTTCAGACTCGTTACTCAAGTTGTCAACCGATGAGATTCAAGTGAATGTGATTCACAAATCGGTAGGTGCCATATCCGAATCGGACGTGTTGTTAGCTTCGGCTTCGGACGCCATTATCATCGGTTTCCAGGTAAGGCCAACTCAAGGAGCGCGTAAATTAGCAGAGAACGAGCAAATCGATATTCGACTTTATTCGATCATTTACGACGCTATTGAGGAAATTAAATCAGCCATGGAGGGCATGTTGGCACCGAAATTAGAAGAGAAAATAGTAGCAGAGGTGGAAATTCGGGAAACCTTCAAAATCTCCAAAGTTGGAACCATCGCAGGGTGTATGGTCTTGGAAGGCAAGATCAATAGAAACAATGACGTTCGGGTCATCCGTGACGGCGTAGTTATCCATACCGGAAAGCTGGCTTCATTGAAGCGATTCAAAGATGATGTGAAAGAAGTTGGACAAGGCTACGAATGTGGGCTTAATATCGATCGATTCAACGACATTGAAGTGGGGGATATTGTGGAAGCATTTGAAGAGGTAGAGGTTAAACGTAAGCTCTAAGCTTTTAAGACATAGAACAATGTTAAACGATAATCCGGTAAGAAAACCAGATTATCGTTTTTTTTTTAATGGGTATAGCTTGATGCATTCGTTCCCGCAGGCTAGGATGTCAGGTTATTGTTTTTTTGTGTTGTCAGCTCGGTCTCAACACTGATAATCTTGGTAAAAGATGTTAACTTTGATGCCATGTATAGATTTAAAATTTCCGAGGTGGTTCCACAGCCCAATCAAAACATTTCGATTCGTTTTGAGGACTTGAGTGGTGATTACCCGAAGTATAAAGCGGGGCAATTTCTAACCCTGGCTTTTCAATTCGGAGATCGGGAAGTGCGACGCTCGTATTCGTTTTCCAGCTCGCCGGCTTTAGCTGAACCATTGGAAGTGACGGTAAAGCGGGTTGATAACGGGGAGATTTCTCGCTTCCTGCATCATCGGATGCAGGTCGGAGATGAAGTGTCGGTTTTAGCGCCGCAAGGGTTGTTTACTTTTGAGCCTAACGTAGAATCAAAACGGACAATTTTCTTATTCGGGGCGGGTGTCGGTGTGACACCGTTGTTCTCTATTCTAAAGACAGCATTAACCGAAGAATCGGAAAGCAGGGTGGTGTTGGTGTATAGTAATAGCTCACAAAGTAAAACGATCTTTTACAAAGAACTTTTAGAGTGGAAAAGTCGATTTCCGGATCGCTTGCACATCGAATTTATTTGGTCAGATCAAAAAAATCTGATGAAAGCTCGATTGAATAGAGATTATATTATCTCATTGGTGCGATCGTATTCAGATTTGGATAGAGCGAACGTGTTTTATACGTGTGGACCACTTTTCTATATGGACCTCTGCCGGTTTACTTTGCTGGGAATGGGAATTCCCGAACAAGATATTCACAGAGAAACGTTTCATTTCCCAGAGGAAGAAGAGGACGATGACGAAAAGGAGGAAGAACCGGTGGATACACGGAGCTTTCAGGTGACGCTCAAATTTCAAGGAGAAAGCTATCCGCTCGAAGTTCCGTATGATAAAACAATTCTGGATGTCGGATTGGAAAACAAAATTAAGTTGCCATATTCTTGCAAATCAGGGATGTGTAGTACCTGTATTTCTCAGGTCACAGATGGCGCGGTGCGGATGGATTATAACGAAGTGTTGACCGATAGGGAAGTGGAGCAGGGGAAATGCCTTATTTGTACTTCACACCCCATCGAAGAAGGAACGGTCATCGAGGTGGTTTAATTTCCGTTTAAAGGTTCCATACAGAAAGGCCATTCCCAATTCACATGGGGATGGCCTTTCTGTATGGAATTTCCGAAATTAGTTAAGCGGGTGAGAAACGCCCTCACGAGTCATTTTTACTTGTTGGATCAGGCCATTTTCATCGAATTTCATTTCATCAATGCAGGTCTCGCGTTCGTCTCGGCCGGTTTTTTCAATAGGACGGCGATGGTAGACGATGTAGTATTGGTCTTCGTTAGGAACTTTGATGACCGAATGATGCCCCGCACCCGTAGCAATTTCTGGGTCTTGTTCCAATATCGTGTCGATCCGTTCAAAAGGCCCAAAAGGAGAGTCGGCAATGGCGTAAGCCACCTTGTAATCCGGGCCGCCCCACCCCCCTTCAGACCACATAAAATAATACTTCCCATCGCGTATAAACATGAGTGGTCCTTCCACGTAGCCTTCTGGTGTCACTTCCTTGTAGATGGTCCCGTCTTCGAATGGTTCTAGTCGAGTGAAATCGTCGCTTAATTTTACAACGTTGCAGTGTCCCCATCCTCCGTAGTACATATAGTGCTGGCCGTCCTTATCTCTAAATACATATTGATCTATGGGCTGGGCCCCATTGACGATTTCATTGATCAGAGGTTTACCAAGAAGATCCTTATAAGGGCCTTCGGGCCGATCTGCAACCGCTACTCCAATCCCGCCAATTTCACCTTCGTGAACGTCGTTTGCACCAAAAAAGAAATAGTATTTTCCATCTTTTTCAATGACACTTGGTGCCCACATCGCTTGGTGTGCCCATTTTACCTCGTCGTTATCTATGATCCGTTCATGCTTTGTCCAGTTCACCAAATCCGTTGACGAGAAGGCATCGAAGAATATTTGATCTTTATACTCCGCAGAATAGGTTGGGAATATCCAATATTCATTATTGTAGACAATGGCCTCGGGATCGGCATACCATCCCGGGAAAACAGGGTTTTGTTGTCCAAAGCTCGTCGGCAGATTAAGCAGGCCTACTGCTGCCATCGTTAATATTGTCTTTTTCATAAGGTTTGTTTTCGATTGTCTGATGAAAATAAGTATAATTTGTCGTTAAGCCAAAGCTAAAACCATTTTCCTTCACTCAGGGCAACTCGTGCTTAAGCGAGAAATGCCGATCCCGATTTGTTTTTATACCGGTTTATTTTGCTGTATTTCAAACGGCGTTTGCTACTCCAGAAGATTTGGGGTAGGTAACCACTACCGTTGTGATTTTCCAGTTCCCGTT
>DXCW01000032.1 GCA_019115805.1 Candidatus Sphingobacterium stercorigallinarum | reverse complement strand
CAGCAAGCAACCAACAATAGTATGCGATCTTCAATTGCGTATGGGAAGGTTTTTGCTGATGGAAAGGTGAATTTTACAGCCAATATGTCGCACGAGCAGAATTTATCCACCGGCTCGCTGTCCTTAGATTTGCCCACCATCAGCTTAAACGTAGCTACCTTTAACCCCTTTGACTCCAAAGACCGCATTGGCGAGCAAAAATGGTATCAACGCATCACGGTCGGATATAGTTTGCAAGGCCAGAATCGTATCGTGACAAGCGATTCCCTGCTGTTTCGAAAAGAGTCCCTCAAGAATTTTACCAATGGGATGCAGCACAATATACCCGTTAGTCTCAGTCTGAATGTGTTGAAGCACTTTCAGTTTAACACCTCAATGAACTATACTGAACGTTGGTATATGCAGTCCATACGCAATAGGCTATCGAATCAACTCAACGGCTATGAAAGTGTGCGCGACACGGTTCAAGGGTTTGAACGGGCTTACGATTATTCTTTTTCCAGCGGGCTGTCTACGAAAATTTATGGGATGTACCCAAGTATAGGTAAAATTAAGGCGATGCGCCACACGGTAACCCCATCTATTAATTTAAACTATCGTCCTGATTTTTCTGATCCGCGTTACGGCTTTTATCGCGATTTTACCGATGAAAATGGAATTTACCGCCGGTATTCTATTTTTGAAAATGGCGTATATGGAACGCCTTCATCTGGGCGATCTTTTGGTATCGGATTTTCAGTCGATAATAACTTGGAGGCGAAGATAGCGGACGCGAATGACACCACGGGCACGGGAGAGAAAAAAGTGTCGATTTTGCAAGGTCTGACTTTCAGCGGGAACTATAATGTGGCAGCGGATTCCTTAAAACTCTCACCCATTAGTTTTTCCGGGAGGACTGCTTTGTTCGATAAAAAAGTGAACGTTAATTTTAGTGGAGTGCTGGATCCGTATTCCTACGATCCCTATACCGGAAATCGAATCGACCGTTTCGCGATAAAAGACGGTACTTTGGCTCGTTTGACGAATTTTGGACTTTCTTTCGATTATAGTTTCAATCCGAAAGCGAATGAGAATCGTGAGGGAAATCTAGATTCTCTCCGGAACTCCATGCCGAATCTCTCGCCCGAGCAAGCGGAAGCGTTGGCGAGAATCAGCACGAATCCAAATGCGTTTGTAGACTTTAGCATTCCTTGGAATCTCGCGGGGTCATTTAGTATGAATTATACCCGCGTGTTCAATCGTCAAAGGGAGCGGATGGAAACGCGTTTAACCAGTACGGTAAATGTACACGGAGATTTTAATCTGACGCCGAAATGGAAAGTGCAATTTAATACGGGCTTCGATTTTGTCCGCCAAGAAGCTTCCATGACGCAAATAAGTGTATACAGAGACCTACATTGCTGGGATATGTCTGTAGGATGGGTACCTTTCGGGAATTATAAGAGTTATAATATTACCATTCGAGCCAAAGCATCCATACTTCAGGACCTTAAACTTACCAAGCGGCAGAGTCATTATTCGTACTAAACTAAAAAGGATTGTAATGAAGGCTGAAATTATTACCATAGGTGATGAAATCTTGCTTGGGCAGACCGTTGATACCAATTCGGCGTGGATTGCTCAAAACCTGGTTGAACGTCAGATTTATGTGGAACAAATCACGTCCATCACCGATACCTCTACCCATATCGCAGCCGCATTGACCGCAGCAGCTGAACGAAGTGACCTGATCATTTGCACCGGTGGTTTAGGTCCAACAAATGACGATATCACCAAGCAAACTGCAGCGCATTATTTTCAGACGCCGCTGATTCTCAATGAAGAGGTCATGGGACATGTGCAATCCATATTTGATCGTTATGAAAAGCCAATGCCCGAAATCAATAGAGGGCAGGCGATGGTATTAAAGAATGCGGAAGTGCTTTTCAATGAATGGGGAACAGCCCCAGGGATGTGGGTGGAGCATCAGGGGAAGATATATGTTTTTCTACCTGGGGTGCCGTTTGAGATGAAAAATTTGATGACACATTGGGTTTTGCCCCGTGTGGCTGATTGGCGGGCTGTGGAACGGGTGGCGATTCGATATTTAGTAGTTGCAGGTATAGGAGAGTCTTATTTAGCAGAAATGATCGCCGATATTGAACAATCCATGCCGGAACATATACGTTTAGCGTATTTGCCCCAATTCGGTCTCATAAAGCTGCGTCTTAACGCTGCAGGTTCCGCGGCAGACAGTTTGGAACGTGAAGTCGAGGAATGGGCAAGCCGATTGTCTGCACGGATAGGATCCGCTGTTGTGGCGACAGAAGATGTGCCTTTTCAGCAGGTAATCGTCAATGCATTTACTAAAGAAGGCTGCTCATTGAGCACCGCTGAAAGTTGTACAGGAGGCCGGCTGGCTGCTGAAATTACAGAAATCCCGGGTGCAAGTGCGATGTTTCTCGGAAGTATTGTCGCCTATGATAACGACGTTAAACAGAAATTTTTAAATGTAGGGGCAAATACATTGGCAAAATACGGTGCTGTCAGTGGAGAGACGGTGGAAGAAATGGCAATGGGTGCTAAAAAAGTGTTGGGTACCACCTATGCTATTGCAACAAGCGGTGTCGCAGGCCCCACCGGTGGAACGGCCGCTAAGCCCGTGGGGACTGTGTGGATAGCTGTAGCGGGCGAGAAACAGGTGATAAAAAGGAAGTTTCAATTCAAAGACGATCGGGTGGTAAATATTCAACGAACGGTCGCTAATGCGCTGTTGTTGCTATGGGAGTTATTTCGACAGGAACGGGCATTGTAGCCAAATATTATTTCCCCATAAATGGTGTTGAAAATATTTAGTTTCGTTTCCTTGTCAATCGAGTTTTAATATTTAACTTAGTGTCTCAGAAACTCAAGACAATATAGATGGCAATATATAAACTGTTGTTACCCAAAATGGGAGAGAGTGTGTCGGAGGCGACATTAACGAAATGGGTGAAGCAAGTCGGTGATTCGATTGAAGAAGATGACGCGATAGTCGAAATTGCTACCGACAAGGTGGATTCAGATGTACCGTCTCCTGTCGCTGGTGTGCTCAAAGAACACTTATTCGGTGAGAACGATGTGGTGCAAGTTGGTGAGGCCATTGCGTTGATCGAAATCGAGGGGGAGCAGGCAGATTTGGATGTGGAGGAATCAGACGTAAAGTCGACGGAATCTACAGCTATTGATCAACCGCCCGCGACGCGTATTGTCGAGTCTCCAGAAAGTAATCAGGAAATACCAGGGACTGCCGAACTCGCTCAAGCCGCCGGAACGCCGCAAACAGAGGATGAGACGTCCGCATCGTTAAGCAGCAGCATTCGCTTTTATTCGCCCTTAGTCAGGAATATAGCCCAGCAGGAAGGCGTTTCTCAACAGGAATTGGATCGAATAGCCGGCACGGGTGGAGAAGGTCGAGTAACGAAAGATGATATCTTGAACTATCTGCAAAATAGAGCGCAACCTCAATCCCAATTGAAATCATCTGAAACGAGCGAAGCAGTCAGTGCGGCACGACCAGCACCCGTGGCTCCCGTTTCAACTGCAGGGGCAGATCATAGCGAAGAGATTATTGAGATGGATCGCATGCGGCGCCTTATCGCCGATCATATGTCGCAAAGTGTAAAAACATCGCCGCACGTATTTTCCGTCGTTGAGGCGGACGTAACCAATTTGGTCAATTGGCGAAACCGTATCAAAGCAGATTATCAGAAAAAGGAGGGGGAAAATATCACATATACACCACTTTTTATTGAAGCTGTTTCGAAAGCGATTCGTGATTTTCCGATGATCAATGTTTCAGTTGATGGGTATAACATCATAAAAAAACGTAGCATTAACATCGGTATGGCTACTGCATTGCCTTCGGGGAATTTGATTGTTCCGGTGATTAAAAATGTTGACCAATTGAGTTTAACCGGGATTTCCCGTTCCGTAAATGATTTAGCGAAACGTGCTCGGAGTGGTGCGTTAAAACCAGATGACACGCAAGGAGGAACGTTTACCTTTACCAACATTGGTGCGTTTGGGAACATTTTCGGAATGCCGATTATAAACCAACCTCAGGCAGCGATTATGGCAGTGGGTACGATTAAGAAAAAACCAGCAGTCTTAGAAACAGAGCAAGGCGACGTTATTGCCATTAGGCACATGATGTATATTTCCATGTCATACGACCACCGCGTGATCGATGGCGCATTGGGCGGACAGTTTATACGGCGGGTAGCCGATTACTTAGAAAATTGGAATAAGGATCGTACGCTTTAAACTTTTTGCACGGGTAGTCGTCTGTCTTTCGTTTATCGTGTATTCAGACCAAAACCTTAGCGTGTGCTGAATTTCAAGCTAGATTAAAATTCAAATCACAGCGCTTAGCTGTGGGTTACTGGTCAGTGAACATCTTTTTGGTCACTCGTTTATATCTCCAATACAGTAAAATAGAGGAGGTGAGTAGTCCTATGGTGAGTCCGTACCAAATTCCTTTGACCCCGATAGCTGGTGTTGTTCCTAGGATATACGCAACGGGTAGTCCAATAATCCAATAAGCGAAAAAGGTGATAAAGGTTGGGATGTTAACATCGCCTATTCCCCTTAAGGTGCCTAATCCCACGACTTGTGTGCCGTCAAACAATTGGAAAAGCCCCGCGATAATTAATAGTTGTGATGCCAGCGCTATGACTTGGCTGTCCTGCGTGATGATAAGCGGGAGATATTGATTGAAAATCGCAAATACCAGGGCACAAACGACCATAAAGGCAATGACCAGATGATACGATACGGTCGCAAATTTACGAAGGCGGTAAAAGTTTAAATTACCATAACTATTTCCGGTCTTGATCGTGGCTGCAGAAGCAATTCCGCTAGCCATCATGTAGGTCATTGCCGCTAAGGTAATCGCCGTTTGATGGGCTGCTTGTTCAATCGCCCCGATTTTTCCTGCAATTAAAGCTGCCCCAGCAAATGCACCGATTTCAAACACATATTGCATGGCTACCGGAAGTCCGATCTTCAAGATGTGCTTGAGTCTAGTTTTATCAATGAATCGAATAGCAAAGTGGGTAATATAAGGTTTGAAATTGGGTGATTTTAAGACATAATATGCCATGACGATCATCATTAATATGCGGTCAATAAGGGTAGCTATTCCTACACCACGAACCCCCATTGGCGCAATGCCAAACATCCCCTTAACGAGAACAATTGCGATAACGACGTTGATGACATTTCCCCATATCGTGATATTCATGGCTTGCTTGGTATAGCCCAAGCCCTCCGCGAATTGCTTAAAGGTGTTGAAAATCATCAGCGGAAGAATAGAGAGACTTAGAATCAATAAATACGGCTTTGCTGTTTCGACTACTAACGGATCCTGATCAGCATGTTCCATGGCATACATGGATCCGAAGTATACTAACAGAAACAATAACACACCTGATAAGGCGTTTAACCAGAAGCTATTTGATAAAAGTTTGGCACATTCCGCGTAGTTGTGTTTCCCATTTTGTTGGGCAATCAGGGGAGTCAATCCGTACGCGATCCCTAAACCCAACACCAACACAATCATAAAAACGGAATGAACCAGAGAAACTGCGGCTAAAGAGATCGTTCCGGCGAACTGTCCGACGATGATGGTGTCAGCTGTTTGTACTAGCGTATGGCCTAATTGGGAAATGATGATTGGACCGGCCAGACTCAATGCACTTAAATAATACGCCTTGTTTGTTTTTAGATATTGCCGCATGCTTGAATAATTAGGTCGGCAAAGGTACGAAGTAAATTCTAAAACCGAGTGAATTCGGATAAGGCGAGGCATCACATGTGATGCGGTTGCTATAAATTATTTACGTGTAAATATTGCTGAAAAAAAATTTTAGGCTTACCTTAGCCCATCAACATTAAGAGAGAAGCAATGAATTTAGCATTTTTGAATATTGGTACGCAGGAAATGATGTTCATCATCATTATTGCGTTGCTATTATTCGGCGGTAAAAAGTTACCGGAATTAGCAAGAGGGCTCGGCCGTGGGATTCGGGAATTTAAAGATGCATCGGAAGGAATAAAAAAGGAAATTTCTGATCAAATCAATAATTTTGAAAAGGATATTGACGATATAAAAAAAGATATTGAAGCGGACCCTGAGCCTACAGTGAAGCCGAATCCTGAGCCCGTTGATACAGGTGATGCCGGTGATACAGCTGATGCCGAGGAGCGTACTGCGGCGGAATCTCAATCGCAAGCTAAAGAAACGGAAAAGAAAACGCCTCAGTTTACACCACCCGAAGGGACGTATCAACACAAACCGTACACACCACCGACATCGGATGATTATTATAGTTATGGATACAATGATCATTTTGCCCAGGGAGATACTTCCGATTCGGATGCGCATGATCAGACAAACAGCGAAGAAGAATTGGCCAAAAAAGATCAAAAGCCTTCACCCGATGAAGACGATAATAGGACGGCATAACTTTTATTAACAATACGATATGATTCAGGCTGTTGAGAGGTATTCAACAGCTTTATTTTTCCCCTTTTATTTATGACAATTTCCCACGCGTTTATCGTATCGAACGAGTTATCGATTACTGAAGGACAGGTTCGATCAACGGTTGAATTACTAGATGATGGTGCAACTGTGCCCTTTATTTCCAGGTATCGAAAAGAGATGACTCGAGGATTAGACGAAGTGCAGATTACCCAAATACGGGACCGGGTTCAACAGTTGAGAGATCTCGATAAGAGAAAGGAAGCTGTATTGAAGTCCATTGAAGACCAGGGCAAGTTAAACGATGAATTGGTGAAGCAGATCCATCAAGCCTCCACGTTGTCGGTACTTGAGGATATTTACCTTCCATATAAACCGAAAAGGAGAACTCGTGCATTGATCGCTAGAGAGAAGGGGCTTCAAGGATTGGCAGACTGGCTATTGGAACAAAGCCAGGAAGATTCGGATATCGCCGCAGCCGCGTTTATCGATATAGAAAAGGGCGTCGCCACCGCAGAAGAAGCATTAGCCGGAGCAAGAGATATCCTTGCTGAATATATCGCGGAGCAAGCAGAAGTACGGGCATTGGCACGCGAGACCCTCTTGAAAAAAGGACGTTTTGTGTCGCGTGTGGTACCGGGTAAGGAAGAGGAAGCGCTGAAATACAAAGATTATTTCGAATGGAAGGAACTTTTGAAAGATGCACCTTCACATCGCGTTTTAGCCATGCGCCGTGGGGAAAAGGAAGGTATGCTTTACCTCGACGTGACGATTGATAAAGAAGAAGTTTTGCCGCAGATCGAGAGACTATATGTGAAGCAGAAGCATGTTTCAAGTAGCCATCATGTCGCATTAGCGGTACAGGATAGCTATAAACGTTTGCTCATGCCGGCTATAGAAACGGAGATTCGCGTCATCAGTAGGAAAGAAGCTGATGCGGAGGCTATTCGCGTCTTTGCTGATAACGTCCGGCAGCTCTTATTAACTGCTCCGTTAGGACAGAAACCAATGATTGCAATAGACCCTGGTTTCCGAACAGGCTGTAAAACAGTAGTGCTAGACGCCCAAGGAAATCTCATAGAACACACCGCTATATTCCCACACACCGGCGAACGCGGTGCAGCGGAGGCAGAAAAACAGCTGAGAGAATGGATAAGAAAGTATACCGTGGACATTATTGCTGTGGGAAACGGAACTGCAGGCCGGGAAACCGAAGAATTCGTGCGGCAACTTCGAATCGACCGGCTACAATTAATTACCGTTAACGAGAGTGGAGCATCGATTTATTCCGCCTCTGAAGTCGCACGAGAAGAATTTCCTAATGAAGACGTCACCGTGAGGGGGGCAGTATCTATAGGTCGGCGCTTAATGGATCCACTGGCCGAACTCGTAAAGATTGATCCAAAATCCATCGGGGTTGGACAGTACCAACATGATGTGGATCAACGATTATTGCAAAGCGCATTAGACGATACGGTCATCTCTTGCGTCAATGCCGTAGGTGTGGAATTAAATACGGCGTCCAAGCAAATTCTCTCCTATATCTCTGGATTAGGGCCTGCACTTGCTCAGCAGATCGTAAATTATAGAAAAGAAAATGGACCATTCAAATCGAGACGAGAGTTAAAAAAGGTGCCCCGCTTAGGAGAAAAGGCTTTCGAGCAAGCTGCGGGATTCTTACGTATCCGTCAGGGAGAGCATCCGCTAGACGCTTCTGCAGTACATCCCGAGCGGTACGCTCTTGTAGAGCAGATAGCTAGTGATTTGTCACTTTCGGTGGGCGAATTGGTCGGTAATCAACAGGTCGTCAACCAAATTGACCTACAGAAATACGTGACCCCCGAGGTTGGCTTACCTACACTTCAGGATATTTTAAAGGAATTGAGCAAACCGGGATTAGATCCTCGAGAGGAATTTGAAGTGTTTTCTTTTGCCGAAGGAATCCATACAATAGCCGATTTGAAAATCGGTATGCGTTTGCCTGGCGTTGTTACCAATATCACTAATTTCGGCGCGTTTGTCGATGTTGGTGTACATCAGGATGGTTTGGTTCATTTGAGTCAATTGGCTGATCGTTTCATCCAAGATCCTCACCAAGTTGTCAAGGTTCAACAGCGAGTGGTGGTTGAGGTTATTGAAGTCGATGAACGAAGGAAGCGCATCAGTCTCAGCATGAAGTCAGAAAAGAAACCGGTGAGCAAAGGAGCAAAGACACGGAAAAAGCGCGATTCCGATGCAGATCTTGCTACTAAAATGGCTGCATTGGTAGATAAATTTCGTTAGCAAGCTGTGAAAAAAAAACGGCGCGTAGTATTTTGGTTATATTGCTGTATTTCTGTAATTTTCGTCATGTCTATAGAAGAATTTAACGAAACACTTCAAGATAGTAAACCGAATCCATCATGGTCCATTCAGTTGCAAGCGTTATGGTTTGAGGCCAAAGGCGATTGGACGACAGGGCACGATTTGATTGATCACCTGGGAGACCGACGGTCGGCACGTGTTCACGCTTTTTTTCATCGCGTAGAAGGTGATCTTTGGAATGCCCGGTATTGGTACAGACAGGCTGACGAAGCCGAGTACCTTGGTGATTTGACAGAAGAGCGACAGTATCTCATTCAGCAGTTTATTGCTGAGGAACGGGAGAAATAAACGGAATCGGAGCGTATTTGCTGGAGTCGGGGAGCGCCACGGGATCCAGCTCGTCATTTTGCTTTCCCCAAAACCAGAGTCTTCTCCAGAACTCGCTCAAGGTATTGAACTCTTGCCGATACACGACACCCACCGCATTGATGTAATCATCGGTGGGCGTAAATAGAATATTTCGGGTGTTCAGTCGATTATAAGCGCGAAACATTAGGCTACCGTCACGACGGATTTTATACGTGAGTTCGGCGTCCGTCGCGACCTGGTTGGAAAAAAATGTGAGATCGGTCGTTTGGATGTTTCGGCGATCAACGATCCCACCGGTTAACACCAGGCGGTCATCAAAAAAACGCAGGGAAGCCGAAGCATCATTGAGCGAGCGAATGTTAAAATCTACAAAGTCGATGTTCAACGATTGTGATAAAATTGTATTCAATTGATTGAAGGCAATCTCCGTTCCAGCAGAAAGTAACGTATTGTTCACCTCCTTCCCGATTTCATTAGCGGAGCTCGCTGTGAAACTTCTTCTCAAGATGAGGCTGAGCGCCTGTTGGTTCACATTATTAGCATCGCTCAGATAGGCCTGTAATTCGTCTTTAACATACGGGTTCTGAGGGAAATTGAGATCGAATGTGACGTCCGGTTGGCTTAATGTTCCCCTGATAATCATGTCGGCTTGAGCCAGTACACGTTCATCCTGACCACCACGCCCAGCGGCATTATATAAATCGCCTATGGAGGTGCGTTGTTGATACATCGCCGTTAAATTTACCGTTGCAGCAGAGGGTGAGCCCGTCCAACGGACCGTTCCACCTTGTTTGATATCAAAAAACTTGTTGATAAAATCCTGTGCTGTAAAATGAAACTTCCCGGTGTTGATCGCATAATCACCAAACATTTCAAAATCTCCCAGACTCGTAATACGCAGACTTATCTCCCCCGTTCCGTTGCCTCGTAGCGAACCAATCTCCGTCTGTAAATTAACCTCCGCATTTGGTGTAAATTCTAAATCCATGTGCATGGTCATTCCCGTTAAAAATGACCGAGAGGCATTTTCTCGGTTTTCAGTAGAATCGGTACTGACGAAGTAGATAAAGTCACTATCGGCTACCGTCATAGCGGTGTTAAACGGAATGGTAATGTTCGTTCCGTCTTGCGATCGGGCTTTAATGTTTATGTTGATTGCTGAGGTCGGACCGTTGAAGTGATAAGTGCCCGTTGCATATGCTTTTCCATAATATGAATTATTGTCTTTATACGTAGTGTTGAGAACCATTACGTTATGGCTAGCCATATTTATCCCGATATACGGGTCTCGTATGTTCGATAAATCCACATGTCCATCCGCGGTTGCTTTGTGCCCTTCTGCATCGCTAAGCGTCAATCTGTTCAATACGATCGCATTATCGTTGATCAAGACATTTTCTGGTCCTAAACGATAATTCGTCTTTAAATAGTTGACGGTAAATGACGCGTTCTCGATCTGTGCCGTCCCATTAAATAACGGATTTTTAAGCGTGCCGGTAATGCGTAAATCAGCATTTAGCTTGCCGGTCAAGTCCGAGGTGATCGATCGGACGAAAGGTTGAAGCAAAATGAGTTCCGTTTGGTTCAAGCTTCCCCGCAAATTTATTCCTCCATGATCGCCATTCGAATAGTAAGTCCCTTTTAAGGTGAGCCCCCGTTTGCGATCATCCAATAATTGCATATCTAAATTCACAACTCTTGAAACCGGATCGAAGTCAGCCAGCAGGACCAGCTGTCCAATTGGAATTCGATTGTAAACCAAAGGGGTGGTACTAATGTTAGCCGATAGGTAAGGCCTTTTAAAGACGGAGTTAATCTCTACGGTTCCGTTTAACGTGCCCTCCAAATCGATACCGAGCTTTCTAGTGACACTTTGAATGGAATACAGGTTGAACCGGCTAAAATGCACATTCAGCTTGTCATCTTGATTAGAAAGAATCCCGTCAAATGCTACGCGTTGTTCACCGTTCGTGGCCATCAGATTCGTCAAATAGAATTTGCCTTTAGAAACCCGCATCTCCGCATCCTCATTAAACGCCCACATTTCACCACCAATAAGAAGTTGGGAGGAGGTGAATTGAATATATGCCGGTTTGTTATTGGCAAAATGTATATTTCCGTTTAAATGGACTGAACTGCTGTCTTGATCCCTCGAACCACTGATGCTAAACAACAGACTGTCGTTGGAAAGGATGTTTTGAATGGAAACCTCTTCAACGAACAAACTATCGCTAAAAATCAATTTGTCTGCGAAAGCGTTTAAGCTGAAAGCGTCTTCATCTGCCCGTTCATTAATCCGTAAGTTCTCCAGATTGAAACCTTGATACTGGACAAAAGGGCTAAACGCTTGGAATTCCGCCGTGAAGTCCTCCGAGGAGAAATGCGCGGTTAAAGTAGTTCCATCTTCTAGCACCAAGGTGGGGTCTAGAAAAGCGGAAATCGCGTTAAAGGATTTGATGTTTACATCGAGATCGAAAGTTTGAGGATTATAATCGTCCGTTTCCAAACCGATTGCTGGTGCATAACGCATGGCGACCGCTTTAAAATACGGTGTGATGGTGTTTAAATCGATCATCCCACGTATTTCCGCATCCAACACATTGGATTGGATACGCAGTCGGCGATCGGTTTGATTACCCTGAGCAGAGAAATGTAAAACTTCAATCGCAAACTGTCCTTTAGAGCTCTCCATAGATAGCCGATCCGCATCTAAATGTCCGGACAGATTATTTAAAGTGTTCCCGTTTATACGAGCATGGATATTTGTGTTGAAAATCGAGACGCTGTCGCGCTCCAACCAGCCCAATGGTTTAAGGTTTAAAGCATCGATTTCAGTATAGATATCGTATTCCGTTAATGCATGCTGAAAATCGATTGTGCCGTCAAAAGAAAGTCGAGCGTGAGGATCTTCAACACGCCCTTTACCCGACAACTTTCGATCCATGAATTCTGCTTCTAGAAGAATGTCTCGGTAACGGTAGGCCTCCATTTGAAAGTCCTTTAATCGACCATTGATCTCTAAGCGTACCGAATCTGATGTGCGATGGTCGCCGTCAAAACTAAACTCAAATGCAGTGGTTTGGAGCGACTCATTAGCTACGAGTTCACCAAGCTCTATATGTTCAGAGGCCACATGTCCCTTGTATGTAATATGGCGCCGAAAATCGATCTCGGCATCAGCGAAAAGGTCACCGATAGCGGTTACGAAGTTTCCTTTTAAGCCAAACTGATTATACCGGCCTTCTAAAAGGCCAGAGAAATGCGTGTGACCCAGTCGATGTAGATAGTTCGGGAAATGCAGCGGCCGACCGCCATTCAATTGCGGCACAATTGATGCTAAATCCTCCGCGCTGGTTTGAAGTGTATTTGTATGAATGATAAAATCGGTTTGTGTGATGTCAGGCAAGCCAGCAACCTGAATATCTCCATGAAATTCCGTCTCTCGCCCTGTAAGGATCAATACATCGCTCACTTTAAAATCGGCTACGAGACCCTCCAAACGAGCCTGTGGTATGGCTGCAGCAAATTTAACGTGATTCATTGTGGGCGCGAAGTAGGCGATGTCTCGCGAATCAATATCAACTTGGTCTAATGTGGCTTGTATATGAACCTTCTTCACAAAATCGTTAAAATCATCGAAAGACGAATACGAAAATGAGAGATAACGACCTAATTGGGAATGGTCAGTTTTCAAAAATAAATCATCAAATTCCATTCTCTGCTCACTAACCGATACCACAGCATTGAGCTGGTTCAGGCGAAAACCGGACTTTTCTTGAAACCGAAGGTTTTTGATTTGGGTGTGGAACCCTGAGGAATCCCATTGAATCCGATTGAAATTTCCGGAGATACTCTGGATCGCTAGATCGGAAAAATCGACTCCCTGATTTTTCTGATGCTGCCTATGATCGATAAATTTAAAATCAACCTCCTTTAGGCTGACTTCTTGTAAAGATATCTTTAGATCCCGGCTTCCGGATTCTTGATCTTGTTTCTCCTGAGGTGCGAAGTAATCCACTAGAAATTGAATGTTGGAACTATCCTGATCGATTTCGTAGTTTATAAATGTTTCTTCTAAGTGGATTCGATGAACGATCAGTTGCTGCCTTAATAAGGCGAGCATACGCAGGTCCGCTTCAATCTTATTGGCTTCAATAACCGGTTTGCCATCGGGATCGCTGATGCGTAACCCCCGTATACTAACCGACGAGAACGGTCTAAAATATAACGCATTGACTTCTACCTGAGCGCCCAGCTGAGACGAGAGGTAAGAAGCAGCTTTTTGAGAGAAATACGTTTGAACCGAGGGGAATTGTAAGGTGAATACCAGAGCCGACAGCAGTAGGATGATGCTGAGTAAACTGATTAACGTTATTTTAAGTATTTTTTTGATACTTTTGTAGCTTAGAAATTTCTTATAAAAACAATGGCCATCGTTCTGGGGATTGAATCATCTTGTGATGAAACATCGGCTTCTATCTGTATAGACG
>DXCW01000194.1 GCA_019115805.1 Candidatus Sphingobacterium stercorigallinarum | reverse complement strand
GCCCAACGGCGTACATCGAAAAAACGATTCTCTTCAAAGGCTAACTCCACGCGCCGCTCCTGCCGAACCCTACGGATCATCTCTTCCTGGTTGAGATTGGCCGCCAAATCTGGCATCCCAACCCGCTGCCGAATTTCATTAACCGCCTGACGTGCCTCATCCAGATGCCCGGCATGAGCAGCAGCTTCAGCATAATTCAAAATGACCTCCGCTAAACGGAAAAGTTTAGCATGTGCACCGCCTACATTGTTATTGCTCGCGGCAGTGGGATGTAGATATTTTCGCTGGTAATATCCGGTACGTGTGGCCGCACGATCCGTCCGATGGATTCCCGTTTGCGGTTCGCCGACGTAGGTGGCAATCACTCGTGTTCTGGCGCCCATAGCGGCAGGATAATTTTCCGGAGACTCTTTGACTTCAGCGAAGTTCCAAAATGCATAGCGTTTGGATCCGTTATAATAAATACTGGCGTAAAAGCGTGGATCTCGGTTCGCATACGGATCTGCAGGATCGTAAAGCGTGTTTTCCTTGTTGTAATTCGGTTCCAGGTGTTTTTCATCCAGGTAAGGCTTCTCCAAATCCAATATAGGCTGACCATCTAGGGTTTCATAAGCGTCGACCAATTCCTGCGTAGGACACGTTCCCGTTTTATAACCATCTTGCGCCCCGATACCATCGATATTCCAGATTTGTCCTTGTCCATCTCGGCTTTGCCAAATGGTTTCGCGATCTATCCTAGTGCCGGAAAATTGCATGTTTTGGGTAAAATACTCATTGTATAGCGCGGCTTTTTCATTATTGTTTGGGCCGAAATACGAACGGTCGGATTGATAAGTTTGGGGATAGTTGACCTGATCGTATAAACGATAACCATTCTCCCGAAGACTACTCAGCGCGGTTTTATTGATCTGATAAGCCTCTTCCCATAGGTTTTCTCCGGCATTATTTTGCGGGCTGGCCGCAAACAATATCACTTTCGAGCGGATGGCTTCCACCACCGCCTTGGTAATCCGGTGCGCTTCACCTTGCTGGGTGATGGCCCAGGGTAATTCCGCGGTCCCTAAGGCCACTTCACAATCCTCCAGTATGAACCCCGTCAGTTCATAATAGGTGGGCTTCTGAATGGAGGAGAAATCAGCGTCGAATTCCATCGGCTCACGCATGATGGGCAACACCGCGCCGTACCATTTTAGTAATTCGTGGTAATAATAAGCGCGTAACAAATGGGCTTCTGCTTTCCAGCGTCTACGATTACTTTCCGAAGACACCGCTGCCTGATCAATATTCGCAATAAACACTGTGCAATTCCGAATACCGGCCCAGTACCGCTCCCAATAATTTCCGTTTCCCCCCTCTTCACTTACCTGAGCGATCGGGTGATTCGCTGCCGAGGCATCCCCATTATAAAGTCGACCCGAAATTAAAGACGGTTCAGCTTCCGCATCCGTATCCCAAGCTTCATCGCTCCACACCGCCGGTCCCCTACTCCAAAAAAAGTAGCGCGCACCCTTAGCCGGAATCTGCTGGTAACAGCTGTTTAAAAACGCTTCCGTTTTCAGATTATCGTTGAACACATCTTCAATGGAAAAATACCCATCGGGGGCCATGTCTAACTGCTTATTACAGGACAGGCATACCAGTGTTAAAGCCGAAATGAAGGCTATTGACACCCGTTGTCTATATCGTTTCGTTGTCGCCATCGTGCGTTGTCGATTAAAAATTCACATTCAAACCAAAATTCATCATTTTCGTTACCGGGTAACCAATGGGGTCGGCATTCTCTGGATCCAGATGACGCATCGGTAACTTATCCCATATAAAGAGATTATGTCCACTCACATAGACCCGCATCACGCCCAAGCCAATGGGCTGCAGCAGGCCGGCAGGAAGGGTGTAAGCGAGTTCTACATTCCGCAAGCGCAAATAGGATCGGTTCATGATAAAAAAGCTATTAGACACATGGTTGGTGGTGTTTTGTGTACTTAACGCCGGATAGGTGATCTCCTCACCGCTAGCATACCGTTCCGCTGTCCAAGCGGTTTTGTGATAACCGAAATAGGTTCCGCTCAACGTATTTTCGTAAACCCCCTGAGGAGCTCCCCAAGCGCTGGCATACCGCCCGACACCTTGAAAGAAAACCGACGCATCGAATCCCCTATAGGCCACCGATAGACCGAATCCGTAGGTAATTCCTGGAATACTACTCGCCCCAATAGGTACCTGATCCTTATCGTCCACTACGCCATCGGCATTTTGGTCTATGTATTTGAAATACCCTAATCTAGGCACACCAAAGCCATAGGTGGTGGTCGCTAAATAGGCATCCAACTCCTCTTGTGTATTGAACATTCCATTGCCATTGCTGTAGTCGATTTGGTAACCGAAACTCTGTCCTAAAGCATAACCCGTTTGACGGTACCGGTGAACATAGGATTCATCTCGGATTGGCTCATCAATGAATCTCACCACGTTCTTGTTTTCTCCGTAATTCCCATGAAAGGTGAGATGCAAATCGTTGGTGATCGCCTTTTTATAACTCCATTCGATCTCAAAGCCTTTGTTGCTGACTTCGCCCATGTTCACTTTAGGAATATTCCCTAAAGGCACGCCTTGAAAAGACGGAACCGACTGACGTTGAATCAGTATCTGACTTCGGTCTTCCAAATAGTAATCAAACACGACATTCAGATCGCCAAATAGACTTAGATCTACCCCGTAGTTCTGTTTTTCCGCTAATTCCCAGGTGATATTCGGATTTCCAATCAGTCCCTGATTGATGCCTTGTCCGGCCATCCCATTTGAGCCGGGTATCGTCGCTAGACTGCCCAGTGGGCCGCCACCCAGCGTGTTTTTAGTCTGATATAAAAAACGCAAACCACCCATTTGATCATTGCCCACTCGTCCCCATGAGGCTCTGAACTTCAACTGATCTAACCAATCATATTGCGGCAGAAACGATTCATTACTGGCCACCCAGCCAAAAGAAAAGGCAGGGAAAAACCCAAACCGTCTTGTGGGTGCAAATTGTTCGGATCCGTTATACCCCATGTTGACTTCCGCTAAATACCGTTCATCATAGCCATAGGTCATGCGGGCGGCCACACCGATGACATTAAATGGAATTTCGCCAGCCGTAGACTCCCAATAATCGCGCTGCGCTAAAATCATCCCACCGACCTCGTGTTTTTTAGCAAAAGTTTGTTGATAGTTTAAGGTACCCTGCATATTGATGTTATAGCGAGAATCCGCCCCTTTAACCAAGTTCAACAATTCCTCATCCGATCGTTTCACTGCGTAACTCAACGAATTGGATTCTGGAATAATTTCAGCCAAGTACAAACGTTCGCGTTTATATCCCTGTTCAGCGGTTGTTGCACGCGTGTCGTAAGAAATCATCCCTTTAACGCTTAACCCAGGCACGAGCTTATCCAGTGAAATGTCCAAGCCCAGCGAGGCATTCAGATTTGATCGCACCTCGTTTCTATACCCCATGCGATTGATGATTTCGAAGGCGGATCGATCCATATAACCTGGATCGACAATTTGTCCAGGTGCTACGCCAAAGCCGTCAATCGTAACCGGACCCGGCGTGATCGGCAAAATCGATTGCGCTTGATACAGCAAATCACGCATCATCCAATGGGTATCTCCCCCATATAAACCGGCTGAAGGCATATTGACCTGTTCGATATAGGAACCGATATTTAAGAAAGACTTCACCGCTTCACTGATCTTATAATCCAAGTTCGAACGAAAGTTGTACCGGCGTAGCCAAGAAGAGGGATCATAGCCCAATTGTTCCTCAGGTTCCGTAATCAAATTTCCACCTTGCTGTAAAAATGCACCGTTAATAAAATATCCCAGTTTATCTGTCCCCCCCGTTCCACTCACGTTCACCCGGGTTTGCGGGGTGTTTTTGGCTATAAACTCTCTATAGTAGTCGTGATCTGGATACATATAATTCAACACCTCCGCCTGCCGGTCGTAGTTCGGATCAGCAGGATTTAGTCCCGCAAGTGGGTTTGCATATCGTGCGATGAGATCCTCAGAAAAAGGGGCTTCTAGTCCATCATTTAATGACGCCTGATTGCGCAGATTAAGGTATTCCAGCGAGGTCAGTCGCTCCGGCTCTCGGGTTAACGATGTCCAGCTCTGGTCCAGACTTGCTCGAAGCTCCATCCGACCTTCCTTTCCGCGCCTGGTGGTAATCAATACCACACCGTTTGCGCCCCGAACACCAAAAACAGCGGTTGCCGACGCGTCCTTCAAAACGGTTACCGTTTCAACTTCACTCGCATCGAGCGTCCGAATATTATCACGCGGCACCCCATCGATCAAAATAAGAGGCTGCTGCCCGTTGGTTGTCGCTGCGCCCCGCAAAA
>DXCW01000031.1 GCA_019115805.1 Candidatus Sphingobacterium stercorigallinarum | reverse complement strand
AAAATGGAAAAAAAGAATCGAGAGAAAAAGGCATCGCAGAGGTAGCCGTAAGTAACGGCGTAGACGTTGTTCTTACAGATGCAAAGGGTAGGTATCAACTTCCAGCTCGGGAGAATAGCGTTTACTTTGTCATCAAACCAAACGGCTATCAATATGTTTTGGATGAAGACCATACCCCACAGTTCTACTACATCCATAAACCTGAGGGTTCCCCGGATCTGAAATACCCAGGGACTGCTCCCACTGGTAAATTACCGAAATCGATCGATTTCGCCTTGACTCAAGACACCAATGAGAAAACGAACTTCAAGGCCCTAGTTTTCGGAGACCCGCAGGCGTATACCATGGATCAAATCAGTTATTTTGATAAGGGTGTAGTGCAAGATATCGAAAACACCGAACGATTTGCATTTGGTATCAGCCTGGGTGATTTAGTAGGTGATGACCTGGTCCTGCACGCGCCCTATAAAAAAGCCGTATCGAAATTGGGATTGCCCTGGTACAACGTGATGGGAAACCACGATCTTAACTTCGATGTGAAAGAGGATGAACTGTCCGACGAGACGTATGAAGAAAACTTTGGTCCCGGTAATTTCGCATTCAATTACGGAGATGCACATTTCATTATCCTTGACAACATTCTATACCCACATCCACGCACTGGAAAGGGCTATATGGGTGGTTTTCGAAAAGATCAATTGGACTTTATCGAGAACAACTTAAAATTTGTTCCAAAAGACAAGTTAATTGTCTTGGCGTTTCATATTCCTTTACTACACAACAATCCGGATGTCTTCCGTACCGAAGATCGCCAGCGTTTATTTGACCTGCTGGCGGACTATCCGAACACCCTATCCATGTCTGCGCACACTCACTTGCAACGCCAGAACTTCTACACCGGTGAGGATGGATGGAAACAAGAAAAGCCGCATCACGAATACAACGTTGGTACAACTTCTGGAGATTGGTATTCAGGGCTTAAAAACGAAGATGGCGTTCCGGTGGCCACGATGCGTGACGGGACACCAAAGGGCTACGCCATCTTAAATATTGAGGGAAACAACTATACGTTCGATTATAAAGTAGCTGGAAAGCCGTTAGATTATCAAATCAATTTGACCTTTCCGGCTGCCGTAGAACAAGCCTACCTGCGCCGCCATACACTAGTGGCTAACTTTTTCATCGGTACCGAAGAAGATCGTGTGGAATATAGCCTGGACGGTGAGAATTGGACCGAGATGCAACACATCGTTAAAGAAGACCCCAGCTACGTATACAACATGTTGAAATTCGACAATGCTGAAAATCTTCTGGACGGCTTTCGTCCTTCACAAGCGAGAACCTCTACGCATCTTTGGGAAGCCAAGTTACCTGCAAAACTAGCACCCGGATCGTATCAAATTCAGGTGCGCGCGACGGATATGTTCGGCCGCGTTCATACCCAAACGAAAGATTTACAGATTGTGCAATAAGCACAGTCCCGCATGAACAAAAGGGGAATCGCAAATAGAAAGGCCCTGAAAAAGTATCATGGATTGGGTACTTCTTAACGAAATGACTGAGTATAGGCTAATCTTGCTCGGTCATTTTTATTTTAGTACCTCTGGAAGTTTGCTTTTTAATGACCTCGATTGGATTTTAGTTGTCTATCTCTTTTTATTTTTAGAATCCAATTGAGTTTTTTCCGGCATTATTGCTCCTTTTTAAATCAATTTCTGGATTCTTTACAAATTTACCGTGAAAATGGCCGTTGCACCTTGCTCATCCATATGTTGGACACCATATGAATGCGCTCTTCCATAACCATGAACATTTTTGAGTTCACTGTTCTTGGTTTCGATTTTATATCTTTCCTTAGACTTGCTACGATAATAACCAGATTCTTGGAAAGCGATCTGATCTTGACGAAGCTTAGGCTTTATGGAGACCGAATAGATCTTGGTTTTAGAGCCGGATCTGTAAACGATTATATGCTAGTGCCTGGGTAATCCCTCTTGACAAGGATGGCGTTTTCGCTTTACCGTCATTAAAATTTGTTATTTTCACAGCAAAGAATGCAGATTTGTTCCATTCTGGTATTGAACAATAACATCATCTATTCAATTTGTTAAATGAGAAATTATAAACGCTCATTATGAACGATGTTATGACGAAGGATGATCTGAGCGTTTCATTGAAACAAACAAAATGGTTTGAACCATAAACAATTAATTTTTAAACATTGACATCCACAATACGAAACATATTCGATACAGCTAGCCTACCCCACGAGGATATGGATCGTCTCTACAAAGTTGTGGTTCCCGTGAATGTTGCCAAAGGCGCCATGTTGATCAGAAAAGGTCAGCGTTGCGATCATTTCTACATCATTGAAAAAGGATTTGCTCAGATTTTTTCTGTCATTGACGACAAGAAAACCACCACGCTCTTTGCTCGTGAAAATGATATCATAACGTCGACTTACGCATTGTTCACACAGAAAAGTAGTAACGAAAGTATCGAAATATTGGAAGATTCCGTCTTACTGAAGATTCACTATGAAGAGTTTTTATCGCTCTGTAGTGAAAACCCCACGCTATTGAATCTCTACCGATCCCTGATGGAAAAATACTACCTCAGCCTGGAAGAAAGAACATTGTCTCTCCAGTTTGATAGCGCTTTGGAACGATACCGCAAACTTCTTTCACGTCACCCTTTCATCCTTCAACGAGCACCTCTGGGCGCGATAGCCTCCTTTCTAGGTATGTCACCGGTCACATTGAGCCGTATGCGTGCCCAAATATGAGCGTTTCCGTATTTAGCATTTGCTAAAAAATCGCTTAGTTTCTACGTCTATCTTTGAACTTATCAGAACGAAATAAAATGGTAAGGACATATTCTCTTTTTTTATGTTGACGCTGTGTGTTCTTACGAACCTAATCGATCGAAAGGGCGAACGATAATCGGTTTGTTCAAAACAAAAAATATTACAAAATGGAAAAGCCTAGTTTCAAAAGCAAAATGTACCGCTTGTTCATTCGGATGACCGGTATAAAAACGAAGATTCAGAAAGAATTCAAAAGTGGGGACTTCAATAAGGCCCACCAAGCGGCCGATATACCGACTAAAGTCAAGAAACAGTGCGATATCGTGCATAGTGCATCAGCTACTGCAGGGAGCGCATGGGAACTGAAGAAGAAAGGTGCTAACCCGAAACGTTATTTGTTTTTTTTACATGGCGGTGGCTTCGTCTATAACATTACCAAATTCGATTGGAATTTTCTAAACAAGCTAATACAGCATACCCATGTCGGAATTGTAGTGCCAGATTATCCGCTCGCCCCAACGCACAACGATCAGGACGTCTTTGATATGCTTGTTCCCCAATACAGCGCTTTGCTGGACTCCGTGGGTAGTGAGAATGTGATCCTGGTCGGTTTTTCGGCAGGAGGCGGAATCGCCTTGTCACTTGCTCAATATGCCCACGAGCAACAGCTTCAGCAACCATCCGAAATCATCTTACTATCTCCGCTGCTGGATGCCACACTACAGAATCCTGACATTCAGAATATTGATAAATATGATCCATATCTTGATGTTAAAGGACTGAAGTTAGCAGTTTCCGCTTATGCCACAGGCACCGAAGCAGACGATTATAAGATCAGCCCCATATTCGGATCTCTCGAGGGGTTGGCTCCGATTCACTTGTTTATGGGAACCCACGAGGTTCTGTTGCCCGACGCGCGGGAATTTGTAGCTATGGCTGAGGAAAAATCTTTTCCAATTAAATATCACGAATACAATCAAATGTACCACGCCTGGATATTCTTGAACATGCCCGAAGCAAAAGATGTGTTTAATAAATTAGTGAACATTTTAAAATAAAAAGAGAATATCGGTTATTCAAATGCATATTCATGAATAAAAAAATAGCAATAGCCTTCTCCTACGGAGAGTTTAAAAAAGTTATAAGTATTTAGCAGACGATATCGAATGGCGCATTTTCGGAGAAAAGCTGTTGCAGAAAAATGAGTTGGTAATCAAGCATTGTGACCAAGTCGCACCGTATTTTCAATCTATGATACTCCCTATTTCTCGGACAGCTTGCACTAATGTAAGATTTAATCAGGCCACTGCGACATGAGCAAGCGTTCTGACGGGCTGTGCCGACTGTTGATTACCGTCATGGGACGGCAATCAACTAGTGGCGAACTATATTGTTTGAACCGAAACCGCCCCCATATCAAGCTACTGTCGGGAGAACATGGTGGCTTTGTGTTTTATGACGAGCGGCTAGGATCGTGGGACTTTTCAGTCGTCGAGCAGCTAGCGTCTCCCCTTTCTTCGCATGCTAAGCTTCATACTGGAGCGAACTTTTTACCTACAGTTGGCTTATCCCTACTCCGCTACGCGCTCTTTACCGAGTCGAAGTAAAGAGGGGGTCAGAAAGGATGCTAGGCCGATTAACATCACCAATATCCCAGTAATCACGAAGGCCTCGGGCACCCCAATTTCCTCGGCTATCCATCCTGTAAAAATCAGCCCAACGACACTCGGTAATGCGGCCATACTGAAATACAGCGAAAACACGCGTCCCAACATCTGGGGTGCAACTTCAGTTTGGAGAATAGCAGTGAAAGCGGCAGAAAAAACAGCGAGCGCTATACCGGATAACATCGTAGCGAGAATCAGACCGATAAACCAGCTTGAGGGCATCCATCCGCATACAACAAAGGAAAGTCCCAATATCAAATGCATAGCATTTACCAATATCACTTTTCGAGTCCTCACCCTCCCAGCGCTCAGCAACGTGCCACCGATTAACATCCCAATCCCCCACACGATTTCCACTACACTCATCTCCCATTTTCCGCCGCCATAATGGCCGGTGGTGAGCAGGGGAAACATAATGGCCGCCGGCATAATAAAGAAAGTCACCAGCATCGCGTATAAAAACAAGAAACTCAATCCTTTATTTTTTCTAATCGCGCGCATACCATCTCCTAACTCCAACAGCACCATCCTGACCGAAGAGTCTGAACTGGATTGCACATGAGGAATCGATACAAAAAGTAAGGAAATGATCGCTGCAGCCGCCCCCAATACATCCAAATACAGCACCTGAGAAATAGGCAGGTAACTGATGGCCAATGCACCGATAGCCGGTCCGGCAATACTACTGACCGATTGCAGCATTTGATTGATGCCAGAAATCCGAAGCAATTCGTCTTTCGGAACAATCAATGGCGCAATGGCTTGCATCGCTGGGGCGTGAAATGCATTCCCGATTGATCTAAGGCCCAACATGAGATAAATCCAAATCAAGTCCACCGTCTCACTTTTCAATAGAAAAACCATGACTAATGCACAAAGCGCTAGAAATGCATCGCTGAATATCATCACCTTTTTCCGATCCCAGCGATCGATAAAAACACCCGCGAATGGGCCGACTATAGCTTGCGGGAGCATCCCCGCTATTCCAGCGTAAGCCAATACTTCAGCCGACTGGTGTTCCAAGCTCATCCAGATGATTACAGCGAAATGAACCGCATAACTGGATAACATGGATATAAACTGACCAGACCAGATGAACAAATAGGTCTGTAACCATTTATTATTTTTCATGAAATAAATAAGAAAGAATACAACAATTAGGAAGACGTGTTTTCAAACACGAAACCCCTATTTAATCCGTACGTATCAGGGTTGATACGCGGTCAGCGAATGCGAGATGTCGCTATTACCCTTGTATTTTTTGAGATTAGCATGCAACAAAAATATAAAAAACCGACAAAAAACAACATAAATGCCTGATTTTTTTATTCGATAACTAACTTAGGTACAATACATTCGAATTCATTTGTTGGATTTTGAAACCACTGAGCAGAAAATGGACGCTAAAAACGGATGGGATATGGCATGGCGATTCCTACGTGTCTGGCTTTTTTTTATCGAACTTCAACCCGCTCGTGCGCATACGTTAATCTGGAATCCGTGTTCAAATCTTTTTAAACACGTCTAATGCGTATAGCCATGTACTCATCACCCGCATCGATGTAGCCGTTTCTTCCGCCGATTGGGCATTAAAACGCGGGGTCCAAAAAAGTGCAGGGATTTCCTTATCTTAGGGATGACATAACAGATTGTATGATAGCGTCTTGATTCCAATCGTGGCGCACCTATTTGAACAGCATGAAAAATCTCTTTATACTGCTCACCAGTATCGCCTCCATACAGCTGCTGATCGCACAAGATTTCTCCGGTCCGATAGCCATCACCGATGAAAATTACGATAAAATTTCGTCCAACCGCTCCAATCCCACCGTTAGAGGCACCATTCACGGCGCCAGTGCAGAAGAGCTGGATCAATTGGTGATATCCTATACCTTAGTCCGCCCCAGTGATCCCTTTCAAGTCAAGTATGAAGCTCCTATTTTGGAAGACGGGACATTTACGTTCACCCTGCCCAGCAATCTGCCTTACCAACAGATCTGGTTCTCATTAAAAGACTACGCATACACGTGTTTGCTAGCGAATGAGGCATTGCAATTGGATTTCGATTTTTCTAAACTCAAAGCGCACCCGGTATATTTGGCCGGCGATGGCCTAACGTTCTCTGGAAAAGACGGCCGAGTGAATCAAGAATACAACAGCTATACCCTATATCATAAGGAGAAACTACCGAACTTCTCTCGCAAATTCCAAGAGCTCGATCCCCAAGCCCCCCAATACCTAAGCAAAATTGACTCCCTCATGTCGATCCAAAGATCGGTAGATGCGGAGTTCTTAAATAAGAATCGCGCTCCAGCAACACGGAAGATTGTAGAGAGTCAAACTGCACTAGAAGGTGCAACTTATAAAATAGTGCATGCATCCATCAGCGGCACCCAAATTTCGGATATGCACGCTTTGATATTGCCCGTTTTTTCGATTACCAACGACTCCTACTCGTATTTCCAAGTCTTATACCAATACACCAGACGCATGCATTTTAAACCTCTGGAGACCTACAAAGATCCGGTTTTGCAATTCCGTAAAATTGACGCGCTTTATCCAGCCCCACATGCCGATTTAATCAAGCTGCGCATTAACGATCCTGATGTGCAGGAATATGCTGCCATATTGGGGACACTGCGGGATCACGTAAACCAAACATGGGCAGCGTCTTACGTGCAGCAGGAACATCAGGTGATGCAGGAAAAAGCAGCAAAAATACAGGCCCTACTTGACACCGAGGTAAGCCCGGCGGAAATTCTGCCATTTGGAACGCCGATTATCAACACCAGTTTCCAGGCGGCGTTATATCGCAGTGAAACGGAAACCGCTGAGGATCTGCTGAAAACGATCCGAGCTGCGCTACCCGACAAACTCATTGTCTTGGATCTGTGGGCCACTTGGTGTGTTCCTTGCATTCAAAATATGCCACACCAGAAGCGGCTTTATGAGCAAGCCAAAGAAAAACAACTCTCCATAGCATTCGTGTATCTATGCACCGATCGCTCCTCTTCCGCATCCAAATGGAAAAATAAAATTGCGGAACTCCAGCAGCCCGGCACCCATATTTTTGTTTCGGACCAACAAATGGACGATTTGTTTCGCCTGGTAAACGGGTCGGGATATCCTACTTATATCATTATCAAACCAAATGGAGAAATAGACGCCGAAACCATGCAAACAAACCGCCAGATTGATATCAACGAATTAGCGGCTTTGTTAGAAAACTAAAAATCCGCTCGATCCTTATTTCATCCATAGGAAAATTCGTGCATGCAACTCCAGATCCATACGCTACCTGACAAAAAAGCTACTTAAGGCGGCTTACCACGCGCATCGCAGACGACAGCGCCTGCTAAAACACTTTAAGCCCAACAATGCCGGCCACGATGAGAGTAGCAGAAAGTAACCGTAGAAAGTGAGCAGAATCCCCGAAGAAAAAGATGCCGACCAATAATGTGCCTACGGCACCCAGTCCGGTCCATATCGCATAAGCGGTCCCTATCGGAATGGTCTTCTGAGCATAGAACAATAACGCGCCACTGATACTCATTGACACAATCGCTACCCCAATCCAAGTTAGCTTGTTAGCTCCCCCGTTTTGAGCCATTTTCAATCCTAGCGGCCAACCGATTTCAAAGATCCCGGCGGCAATTAATGCAATCCAATTCATTTTGTTTGATTCTTGATGTACCACAAAAGTAAATCGGGCATCGGCTATATTTTTTGACTTAAATCAAAATCAGTCAGAACCTCCGAATACGACTCAGTGTCTCTGGGCTCATGCCGAGGTAAGATGCAATCAGGCCCAGGTTCACTCTCGCTAGCAAATTAGGCTGTTTCTCAAGCATTGAATGGTACCGTTGCAAAGCCGACTCGGTGTGTAGCGATACGATACGTTCCTCTAATAAAACACAAACTTCCTCCGCGATTTTGCGGCCGATGAGGTTGAGTTCGGGATAACGCAAATACAGTTCATCAAGATCGT
>DXCW01000193.1 GCA_019115805.1 Candidatus Sphingobacterium stercorigallinarum | reverse complement strand
AAGAGAAATTGAAGAGTGCTCAGCAAGAGTTGCAGCAAGCTCAAGAGCAGGCTAAGCAAGCTCTTGAGGAGACTAAGCATGCTCAAAAGGAAACGACTCAAGCTCAAGAGAAAGCAAAGCAAGCTCAAGAGGAAGCAAAGCAAGCTCAAGAGGAAGCGAGGAAACTAAAAGCCGAAAATCTGAAGATCGCCCTTCAACTAAAAGATATGGGGGTTCCATTGGACAAAATAGCCAAAGCAACGGGTCTTTCGTTAGAAAAAATAGAGCAGCTTTAGGGCGTAAAGAAAAGGAACGCTTCACAAAAACCCGGATGTATCGTCCGGGTTTCTTTCGTTAGCCATTCCAAAATCTACCCGACTGCCGTTAATGTCCAAGAGTTATTCCTCAGTAAGCAAAAACAGATCGGAGGCAATTTGGTCGGCAAGTAATTTGCCTGATTGGCTAAGCGTATAGATGTCTTTTTGTTGGGTCACATGTCCATGCTGCACGTGAGGTGCTATATTCAGCAGGAATTCATCGACGGCATCTTTTCCAAATACGCTAGAAATGTGGGATAGTTTAATTCCCCATTTGGTTCGTAGACTCGTCATGACGTATTCGTTGAATCGGTCCGAAGGTGTGAGCGATTCGGTTTCTAAATCCGGCTCGTTTCGATTAATTGCTTCTATATAACCGGGATTGTTGGCCCGGTTCCAGCTACGCGAATGACCGTTAAATGAGTGGGCTGAAGGGCCGATTCCTAAGTAAGGAACACCACGCCAGTAGTTGCTGTTGTGTGCAGCGTATCTTTGATCGAATGCAAAATTAGAAATTTCGTATTGCTCGTAACCGGCTTCCTGAAACGTATCGATGAGCTGCATCATTTGCCTCGCGCTTTGCTCGTCGCTCATTGCTTGGGTCTTCCCTTTGATAATCTGGTGAGCGAGTGCCGTACGTGATTCTACGGTCATGGAATAGGATGAAATGTGAGGAACCTGTAGGGCGATAAGCTTTTGCATATTACGTTTCCATTTCTCGTCAGTCAAAAGGGGATACCCATATATGAGATCACAGGTGAGGTTTTCAAATCCCTTGTCTTGCGCTCTTTTTATAGCTGCGTCCGCCTCCATCGCATTGTGTGCTCGATTCATCCAAAGTAAATCTTCCTGATGAAAAGACTGAATACCAATGCTCAGCCGGTTTATTGGTGTTTGAGCCAGTGCGGTCAATTTCGCATCATCCAGATCGTCAGGATTCGCTTCGAGGGTAATCTCGGCATCGTCCGTCAGTTGAAAATGTTGATGTATTTTTTCGAAAATCCGATTGATTTCATCCGCCGTTAAAAGCGAAGGGGTCCCGCCCCCAAAATAGACGGATTCGATGGATTTATTTTCCAGATAATCCGCGCGGAGATCCATCTCTTTTCCTATGGCTTTAAGCAAATCGTCTTTGTACGCAAGGGAGGTACTGAAGTGAAAGTCACAGTAGTGACAGGCTTGTTTGCAAAATGGAATGTGAAAGTAGAGCATGGATACGTTTTGATACGGCAAAGATAACTATTCGTTTATTTCTTACTCCAATAAATGGACATGATAAATATTTATATGATTATCCGTATTTTTAGAATACATCATTTATAATCCTATGAAGAAGCTGTATCTATTTTTATTGCTTAATGTATTGGGGTGCATGTCCTTTGCTCAAAATAGCGAAATTCAAGGAGTAGATTTGGATTCCGCTGTCAAAATACTCAATGAATTATATAGTACAGGAAAGGACTTGTCTAAATTAGAGGATTTATCTCGTGAACTCATGTGCTCTACCGATGAGAACATAAATATGGTCGCGTATTCCGCGATCAGTTTAACGGGAAATAGTGAAGAAAGAGATCGTTTGGAAAAGTTGTTGATAGATAGGTTTCCAAATGGATATTTAGCGCGACAATTAGAATTTGATAAATTAATTCAAGACTCCATACTAACCGCTAATCAATACGCATTGCGTATTAACGATTTCTATCGAAGGTTTGCTAAGCGTTATTTCAGTCCTTTAAAAGAAGCTGAAAAGTTTGGGTTTAATCCATTATCCTTCTACGATTGGAGTTATTTAGAAGTTTCAAAAAGATTTATAGAAAACGAGAATTTTGAATTCGCTATTGAGTATGTATTGCGAACTGACTCCGTATCTAAGAAGTTGGAAAATTATTCCTTTGTCGCGCAACGACTATTAAATTTAGGGGAAAATAGTAAGGCTTTGACGTTATCAGAAGACGCTTATGACATTTTAAATAACAAAAATGTGCTAAACGTTGATGCGGCCATTGTAAAGCGGGTAAACCATATTTACTTAAAATCGTTGATAAAAACAGATCGTGCTAGTCAAGCTATTTCCTTAGCTCATACGCTTTATACTGGCGGAGACAGAACACTCTTCATCATAAAATATCTTTTGACAAGTTATCAAGATAAAATGGCTTATAGAGAAGCATTAAACATTATTGAGGATAATGTTATTCACAATCACTATCCTGTAGAGGATCTAATAACCGCTAATGAATTCAAGGAATTGTATGCCAACGGTGGTGATTCTATTCCATTTGCAGCATATCTGTCGGACTTACTTCTAAGAGCGGATAACAATCAAATTGGGTATCTAAAAGACCAATTAATCAACGTAAAAGCGAAGGGTTTTTCTTTACTGAACTTAGAAAATAGGTTAGTCAGCCTTTCTGATTTTCAAGGTAAAGTAATCATTTTGGACTTTTGGGCTACTTGGTGTACCCCATGTATCCGTTCTTTTCCGGGAATGGAAGCATTAATCAAAAAATATAAAGATGATGATGCGGTAGTATTCTTATTTATTAACACCTCTCAAAATGAACCTGATTATAAGGAGGTGGTGTCAGATTTTATAAACGAAAATAATTATTCTTTTAATGTTTTGTTCGATGAAATGAATGATTGGAACAAGCGCATTGCGACGAGATATGATGTAGAGGCTCTTCCTACCAAAATAATTATCGATAAAAACGGATACATTCGCTATCATTCTTCTGGCACTTCGTCGTCGATAGATGATATCATGGATGATTTAAGTACGAGAATTGAAATCGTCAAAACTTTATGACCCAGTGGTCAAAAAACTGGGTAAATCGATGTTTTATGGTTTGTTGGTGTGGTAACTGTCTGGTTGTTGGTGCGTGTAAGTGCTGTGGGCCTTTCCCCATCAACACCCAGTCTCTCTAGGAAAGTTTCCAGCTGGATATTTGGCTGCTGAAAAGGCCCTCGCTCTAGCCGCTTGTGATGCCCCTCCATGACGGTAGTCACCAGTCCACGGGGCCCGCGTCAACATTCTTCCTCATATTGCGGTGTCTATGGTATAGATACAAGGGATGGTGATGATGTATATAGTATGAAATCCGAACGCTATCGTTCTGACTTCCGAGAATATCTTAACTTCGGTAGGCTAGACAGCGTGCAAAGTTATATATTTGTCACTAGCGGAACGGAAATAATCGTATTCATACCTGTTCCAAGTGGTACTATACTGTAAATGCAAGATCTTGCTGTTATCATACTTAATTATCATTCAAAAGATGATGTTGTACGTCAACTCAACACGTTGATTGGTGAGGGAATTGATGAAAGGGTGTTTTATATACTGGATAATGACACTGATCATCATAAAGAATTAGAAAATTTTTGCAAAAGCCTGGGCGTGTATTTCCATCAAATGAACAGCAACGATGGTTATGCCTACGCTAATAATTGGGCAATTCGAAAAGGCCTTTCAGAAGGCAGAAAGATTTTTCTCATCTTAAATCCGGATATCCATATTTCCTACGATACCATACAACGACTGTATAGTTCCCTACATGATCTTCCCGAAATAGGCATTCTCGGCCCTCGGATAAGATATAAAAACAATAACGAACTCATTTTCTCGGACGGCGGTCTTCTTTTTCCGGAGAAAGGCTTTTTAGGCGACCATGTTAATTATCAAAAGATGAGCACCGAAACAACTTTGACGGGGCTAAACTATGATATCGACTATGTGAATGGAAGTGCGATGATGTTTAGGAGTGAGGTTCTTGAGGAAATCGGGTTTATGGCCGAACACCTCTTCATGTATTATGAAGAATCGGAGTGGTGCTATCGGTTGCGACATTCCAAAAAATGGAAATTAGCGATAGACACATCGTTATCAGTCTATCAAACCGACAGCTCCAGAGGGGAAGTCTATGAATATTACATGACCAGAAACCGAGTTTGGTTTTGCAGGAAGTGGAATGGCAATTTTCTTTTTTTATTAAAAGAAAGATTCAAAACAATAAAACGGATTTGTAGGCAAAAAGATCTAACGAGCCGGCAGAAAAGGCAGTTCGCACGTAAAATATTATCTGGGATAATTCATGGCTTTAGTATGAAATTATAATCCTTTAGTGCGTTAAATATCAGCCACTGATTCAATGCCTTTTAACGTCCTTTTTGGATTCTCAGTTTGTGATAAGTGGTGTGAGGTGCTAAGACAACGATTATGCTCTCTTTTTGAAACGTTCCAATTTTTCCCTGGGGCAGGAGATGCATCGTGAAGTTGGTATTAAAATTGTTACAACTGATCGAGATTACCTAATACTAGATATCGGAGATGGGGAAGGAAAAGAAGAAGATTTTAATTGCTTCAAATCACTTGGCAAACATAGGCGGGTCAGAACTTTATACGTATGATTTA
>DXCW01000030.1 GCA_019115805.1 Candidatus Sphingobacterium stercorigallinarum | reverse complement strand
TTTTGACCGCTGCATGCCGACGCAGGAGTCCACTAGGTAGCGTGTCAGTCGTTTAGGATATAGCTGAACTGTGTTAATAATTTCTTAATTTAATAGTTTATTAACATTAACCTAATACGCTGTAGCTAGTTTTGCAGCGTTGATGATGAAATAATTGTTACCAATATTAACTTTTTTCAGATGAAAAATTTTCGACAAATGACCTCCGGGTTATGCCGAGGTTCTGTGAAGCGGGGAAGCGCACTTCTTCTTTTAATGGGGCTTGGGTTCAGTCCGCTTAACGGGGTAATGGGATCAAATGACCTGTCCGAGGTGCGCAAGCAACAGACATTTACGGTGTCGGGATCGGTAATCGATGATGAAACTCGGCAGCCCATTGTGGGCGTCACGGTGATTGTAGGGGGCAGTCCGAGATCCACCACAGACAACCAGGGACGTTTCGACATTCAAGTGGAAGCGGGAATGGACGTTACTTTTCAAAGTGTAGGTTATCAGCGTCAAACCCAGCAATGGGAATCTGCGGTCAACAATGTAGTCATTTCCTTGTTACCTACTGATCAAGAAATCACCGAGGTGGTGGTGACGGCCTTGGGGATTAAACGGGAAGAAAAATCATTGGGTTATGCGGTAGGCCAAATTACCGGTGATCAAATGACGGACGCGGTTCCGAGTAATTGGGTGGATGCGATGAAAGGGAAAGTTGCGGGGTTAAACATCATTCAGCCGAGTTCGGGCCCCTTGAATACCGCCAGAATCAATTTACGCGGCGACCGCTCGTTAAACTTGGAAAATAACGAAGCGTTAATCGTAGTAGACGGAATTCCGCTAGTAAACGGCCGGTTCAGTTCAGGTGTGACGGACGCTTACGGCGCCGGTTCGAGTGGCTTAGACAAGGATATTGCGGTGGATTTTGGGAATGGATTAGGCGATATTAACCCGGATGATATCGAATCCATATCGGTGTTAAAAGGGGCCGCAGCTACCGCGCTATATGGAAGTAGAGCAGGAAATGGGGCGTTGATTATTACCACCAAGTCGGGCAAGAGGAACAGCCAGGGAATAGGCGTCACGGTGAATTCCAACACCAGTTTTCAAACGATTCTAAAATGGCCGGAATTTCAGTACGAGTACGGTCAGGGGAACCTGAATCGGAACGCAGACGGGGAGCTCTATTATTCATATGGGCTGACGGAAGACGGTCCGAATACGGGGTCTACTTCAAGTGCCTGGGGACCAAAATTTGATGGGCAGCTATTTTATCAATACGATCCGGTGCTGGAAACAACGGGAACCGAGCGTACGCCTTGGGTACCCTATAAGGGCGGTGTGAAAGATTTTTTCCGGACGGGAGCGACCTATATGAATAGCGTTGCTTTTGATGGAGGTACCGAGCAATTCTCGGCCAGAGCGTCCCTGACGCATACGAATAATAAGTGGATTATGCCGAATACCGGCTTTGAACGATTGGTTGCCTCGTTTAATAGTTCAGCGAATTTGAGCGATAAATTAAAGATCAATTTTAAAGCAAACTACACGAATAAATCCAGCGATAACCTTCCGGGAACGGGGTATAATAACCAGTCTATCGCGTACTTCATGATCTTCCAAAATCCCAGTATAGATTTGGAATGGTATCGGCCGATGTGGCAAAAGGATCAGGAACACGTCAAGCAAATTCACCCCTTTAGCTCGTATATTGAAAATCCGTTCGTGATTGCCCACGAGATGACCAACAATTTAGCGGCGCATGGGCTGGATGGAATGTTACAAGGGGTATATACCTTTAATCCCAAATGGGAATTGATGCTTCGTTCTGGACTCAATCTGAATTACAATCGTCGCGAACAGCGCCGACCTTGGGATACGGCGAACTTTCCGAATGGTTACTATAAACAACAGGATCTGTTCTTTATGGAATCGAATACCGATGCCTTGTTGTCGTACAACACCGCTTTAGATGATGATTTTTCGATACGCGTGTCGGCCGGTGGTAACCTGATGAAATACCATTCGAAGGAGGATGTTGGTGTAGCCCGAGGGCTCACACTGCCGGGTATTTATAAGTTAAGTAACGCGATGACCAACGCCTTGGCCGAGAACTATTTGATCGAAAAGGAAATTCAAAGTGTCTTTGGAATGGTCAACCTTTCTTGGCAAGACCGAATTTTTGTGGATGTGACGGGTAGAAACGATTGGACCTCGACCTTACCGTCTAGTAATCGCTCTTATTTCTATCCTTCAGTGAGCAGTAGTTTTGTACTTAGCGAACTGATTCCGATGCCGGAGCAGGTTTCCTTTGCCAAATTGCGTTTATCGTGGGCCAGCGTAGGAACGGACACTGATCCGTACCGGATTTATAAATTCTATCGTTCTTCGGCATTCCCAGGATCGGCCGAACCCTACAATACCTTGCACAATGCGCAATTGAAACCCGAAATGACGAATTCTACAGAAGCGGGAATCAATGTCGCCTTATTTTCCAACCGCTTAACCGCCGATGTGAATTTCTACTACAACCGCTCTAGGAACCAATTGCTGACCGTTCCTTTAGACGTGACCACCGGTTTTAGCTCGGCCTTTGTCAATGGCGGCCTGATTACCAATAAAGGCTGGGAGGTGAGTTTGACAGGAACCCCGGTACGAAATGAGAATTTTCAATGGAACGCGTCCATCAACTGGGCCATGAATGACAATGAGATTTTAGAATTGAGCGAAGGCGTGCTAACGCCCGAGCAAATTGTCGCCTCCAGCGGATCGGGAGCAGCGCAGCTGATCGCTACGGTAGGCGGATCTACGGGAGATCTTTGGGGCTATGGTTTGGTACGCAACGAACACGGTCAGGTACTCATTGATCCCACAACTGGTTTAGCGGTACGCCCGACGGATAAAGTGAAAATTGGTAACGTGTACGCCGATTGGAGAGGTGGTATTCACAACGAGTTCCGCTACAAAAATGTGAGCTTAAGTGCGCTGATTGATGGACAATACGGTGGGATAGTATATTCTCAGACGCACCATAAAATGACCGAACAAGGTAAACTAAAACACACCTTGAAAGGTCGCGAGACCGGAACGATTGTGGGCGAGGGCGTTATTGATAATGGAGACGGTACCTATTCGCCGAACACCAAAGAAGTGCCTATCAATACATGGTATGGTGATTATTACCGTCGGGCCAATGTGGAAACCAACAGTTTTGACGCGTCATACCTGAAACTTCGGGAGGTGCGTTTAGAAATTGCATTACCTAAATCGGTGGTATCCCGTTGGAAAATGAACAACGCTTCGGTCGCCTTCTTTGGGAGAGATCTGTTTATGATTACCGATTTCCCGATGTATGATCCAGAAACCGCTGCACTTAATGGCGCAGCCATTATGCCGGGTGTAGAAATGGGCCAAATGCCGAGTACCCGTACATTTGGTGTGAACTTAAGAGCTAACTTTTAAATCCAACAACAATGAAAATCAACTATATAAGCATCGCTGTAGCAGCAGCCCTCCTTTTGGGGTCAGGTGGTTGCACCAAGGATTTTGATGATAAAAATACCAATCCAAATTATATTGAGCAGGTAACTCCAGGAGCATTGCTGACGCCCATGGTTTACCGATTCTCCACCTATTTCACTGTCCGGAGTAATGATTTTACTTGGGAGCTCATGCAAACCGGTTTAGCCAACCCGAGTGCAGCCAACGGTATCCATCGGTATTATTTTACAGAAAGCACGGGGAATGGCACCTGGAATGCACTTTACGGATACTTGCGGAGTATTCGGGAAATGGAAGTGGCCGCAGAGTCCAGCAATAAACCGGTGTATCTCGGTGTGGCGGCCACGCTGAAAGGGTTGGTCGCAGGCGTGTTGACCGATAGTTTTGGTGACGTGCCGTTATCGGAGGCGGCTAGCGCTGAAGACGGCATCACGCAACCCCGATTTGATACGCAAGAACAAATTTATAGCGACATGACGGCGGCTTTGGAGCAGGCCAATGCGTTCTATACCGATGAATCGGTCATGGATGGAAATGACATCTTATATAACAACGATAAGACCAAGTGGCGCAAGTTCAATAACTCGCTTTTAATGCGCTATTATTTGCGTCAGTCGAAACGAATAGACGCGTATCAGAAAATTAAAGCCATGCTGGATAATCCCGAGGACTACCCCATTTTCACGTCCAACGAGGATGCGGCTTTTGTAGAAGTTACCGGATTGGCGCCTTACGATTATGCTTGGGGAAGAAGACAAGACTACGTGAATTTCACGGCGATGGCAGAGTTTTTTGTGGATCGGTTGAATGAACTGGATGACCCCCGCAGGCCCTTTATCATGACCGAGGCCAATCGCTTAGTCGATGGAGAGGTGCAATCGATTGGTTACCGGGGAATTCCCGCCGGACATTCGGGTGATTTATCTGATTATAACTTTAATCCGAGTACACCGAATGGCGATCTGGTTTTCCCCAACGAAGTGGGTACACCAGTGCTAGAAATTCTGATGCCGTATTCGGAAGTGGAATTTATTAAAGCCGAAACCTATCTGGCTTTAGGCCTGACTGAGGAAGCCAAAACCGCATATGAAAAAGGCGTCCGCGCATCCATTGAGCAATATGGTGGGACGGTGCCTTCGGATTATTTTGACAATTCCTTTGCCGCGTTCAACGGCACATTGGAACAAGTGATGTTGCAGAAATATATCGGTCTATTTATGGTGGATTATCAACAATGGTTTGAGTTCCGTCGGACTGGATTCCCCGAACTTCCAACCACACCGTATATGTTCCATGACGGGGTGATGCCGAGCCGATTCATGTACAAAGACGATGTGCGCCGCTTCAATCCAGAGCACTACGCAGAAGCCGTAGAGCGAATGGGAGGCGATGATTTCCACACCAAGGTTTGGTGGGAGAAATAAATAAAATCCACATCTGAAATATAGCAAGACATGCCTCTTTTTTGAAGACCGCATGTCTTGCTTTTTTTTACCTAGCTGCTCGACGATCGTTTGTAAGTTGGGCGCGCAGCTGATCCAATTGCTTTTGGTAATCGGGCTCTTCGGCAACGTTGTGGAGTTCCGCAGGATCTTTACTTAAATCGTAGAGCATTTCGTAGCCGTGTTCGGGAAAGTAAATATATTTTAGTTGTGGCGTTACGATGGCCTCGGTTTGTGGGAGCAGTGGACTGCCTAATGTAGCATGCTGATAATAGAAGTGTGTGCGGCGATCCGTTTCATTTATCGGCAGGTTACGAAGCGACTGGCCCTGCATGTCTGAGGGGATGGGTAGCCCCGCCAAATCCAATAGGGTGGGCGCCAGGTCGATATTCAAGGCGATGTCTTTACGGACGCTATGCGCAAAGTTCGGGTCACTTGGATGATGAATCAGTAAAGGCACCCGTATGTTTTGCTCAAAGGGATACCATTTTCCCATCAGGCCATGTTCTCCCAATGAAAAACCGTGATCCGAGGTGTAGATGATGATGGTGTTTTCTGCCAGACCGAGCTCGCTTAGTGATTGCCGGAGCTTGCCCACGGCTTCGTCTAGGCCCGCGATCAGCCGGTAATAGTCTTTTGTGCTTTGCTGCAGGAGTTCAGGGCTATCGAAAAACCCGTGCCAGCGGGCGCGGGCGATATTGTCGTCTGTTCGGAAGAAATCTGGGAAGCTTTGCCAAACTGCCGGATCAGCGGAAAGTGGATTAGCGATGTTGATGTCTGCGAACAGCTGCTGGTGCCGCTGCTGAACCAGAAATTGTGCCGGTTGATTCTCAGTGGGATCAATTTCATGCGCCGCACTGTAATTGATTTGCATAAAAAACGGTTGCTGCCCGTCCTGATTAGCCAGCCAATTGCTGGCTCGCTCGGTAATCTGATCGGTATGGTGCAGATCGTCTTGTATCCAGGGAATGTCTGGTTGCCAGAGATCGAACGCATCGGTAGATGGTGGGCTGCCGATCCCAAACCAGCCCAACCAAGCCAGTTGGTAGCCCGCCGCTTTCAATCGTAAAGGGAAGGTCTTTTGGAAGTCAGCCGCCGAGAATCGATCGGCAAAATCGTTAATGCCGTGCCGAGCTGCCTGTTGGCCGGTGAGTATGCTAGCCCGGCTGACCACGCAGATTGCGGAGCTCACGTAGGCGTTTTCGAAATGCGTACCGGCACGAGCCAATTCGTCTAGATGCGGGGTCTGTAAAAAAGGATGATTCGCTGCTCCTAAAGCTTCAGCGCGATGGCTTTCCGCGACAATGAGAATGATGTTCGGCCGCTCGGTACTGGGCTCTTGAGCCAACGCACTGAAGCTGATCAGACCTCCTATCAGCGTCAATAGACCCAAAAGACTCGGGGAAATGTGGATGTTTAGCATGAATAGCGTAATAAGCTGAGGTTTAAGTACGGTTTCCGGAGTTCGGTGCTTAAAGATAAGCAACGGATTAGACAGGCACAAGTCCCCTGGCTGTACAACTGCATTTTCTACGGGTAGGGAGCAAAAACGCAAGGTTGAGCTTAGCATGGCCTGCGGTGCCCCATGTTTGTTTAGCCGACACTGGCTTGGCGCTGGCATAACGGCTTTTTCGTATTCGTTGATTGTGTTTTTGAACGCATTCGGATAAGCTAAGCTGGTATGAACGCGATAGGCGATGGATTTGGGTTTAAACAATGTACATATCGAGCTTGTAGTGCTGGGGATGTATTACTCGCACCGTGATTTC
>DXCW01000192.1 GCA_019115805.1 Candidatus Sphingobacterium stercorigallinarum | reverse complement strand
GGTCGGCACAGCGGTTTATCACGATTCCTGTGCTGCGCTTCGGGAATGCCAGATTCGTGAAGAACCCCGCAAGCTGCTTGCTCAGGTGGGGGGCTTGGAAATTATAGAAATGCGTGATCAGGAAACCTGTTGTGGTTTTGGCGGCACTTTTGCTGTAAAGTTCGACGGTATTTCCTCTGCCATGGCCGAGCAAAAGGTTCAAAACGCCCTAGCGGTGAACGCCGACTACATCATCTCGACCGATGCCTCCTGTTTATTGCAGTTACAAGCCTACATAGAGAAACATAAGTTACCGATAAAAACAATCCATTTGGTCGATGTATTAACCTCTGGATGGGCTAACATTTAATTGATTACACTAAACTAACAACAATATGAATTCAAGAAGAGAATTTTTAAGAAACCTCGGGCTGGTTACCGCAGGTGTAGCTATTGCACCTTCATTAGACGTCTTTGCTGCAAAAAAGGAATGGTTTCAAATTTCACTAGCCGAATGGTCGTTACACCGTAAAATTAATAAAGGTGACTTAAAGAACATCGACTTCCCAGAATATACCGCAAAAACATTCGGCATCTACGGCGTAGAATATGTGAATCAATTCTTTAAGGACAAGGCGAACGATATGACCTATCTAAAAGACTTAAAAAACCGAGCGAAGGACAATGGCGTGGAAAACGTATTAATTATGATTGATGGTGAAGGTAATTTGGGAGACCGGGATGAGAACAAACGTTTACAAGCTGTAGAAAACCACCACAAGTGGATTGACGCTGCACATTTCCTCGGGTGCCATGCCGTTCGGGTCAATGCAGCAGGAGAGGGGACCAAAGAAGAAGTTAAGAATCAAGTGGTAAAAAGCCTTTCCGCGCTGGCAGACTATGGTAAAAAAGGAAAAATCAGCGTCGTAGTAGAAAATCACGGTGGTATTTCCTCACACGGTGATTGGTTGTCCGATGTGTTGAAAACCGTCGGTAAGAAAAACTGTGGAAGCCTCCCAGACTTCGGAAACTTCTATGAATACGATCGTTACCAGGGTGTTCAAGATCTGATGCCATACGCCAAAGGAATTTCCGCGAAATCACATACTTTTGATGAAAATGGATACGACACGGGCATTGACTATGATCGGATGATGGATATCGTAAAAAATGCGCGGTATAAAGGTTGGATTGGAATAGAATACGAAGGCAGCTCGGTGAGCGAGGATGAAGGCATTAAATTGACTAAAGCGCTTTTAGAAAAATACAAATAAGCCAAGCGACATCATCGCATGAGACGATACAGCAACTCTGATCAGAGCTGTTAATAAATCGGTAGGAAATCCTTCCTGCCGATTTTTGGTTTCCGCTGTTATTGGTTTACTGCCCGCGGATGCTGGCCGATCTCTGCACTGCCATCGTAAAATTCTGTTTACATCCAGATCCATATCCCACGGCAGCACCAAGCCGGCCGATCGACACCCGTCGTTGCCCCCTTATATGTTTTCGACTCAATGGACGATTGAGACAAACGGCACATCAGATTGACCACAAACAAATTATAGAGACAGCATCCCGAAATCACAACGGGATCACCTTCAACGTGACCGCTCCGAATCCCCTATAGCTCACCGCTATTCGAACGATAAACAAAATCACCATGCCTTCGGGAAATAACTAAGGATACTTGGGCCATTGTGTCGATAATTTATTTAAAAATTTGTTAATTTGGCCATCGGAAAAATATTGTTTCGTTTTTAATCGTATTTTAACATAAATTTCAAAATCGGATGAATCATACAACAGACCAAGATTTGGTCGGACACCTGGCCAAACAGGGTGTTGACGATAAAATGGTAATGGGACACCCAGCGAGCCTGTTTGTCCTTTTCTTCACAGAAATGTGGGAACGCTTCAGCTATTATGGAATGCGTGCACTTTTAACCGTATTCCTAATCACCGAAATCGCCAGGGGCGGATGGGGTTGGAGCAACGCAGATGCAATGAGTCTTTATGCCTGGTACACAGGATTGGTTTATCTCACCCCATTAATTGGAGGAATGATCGCAGATAAACTGACCGGTTACAGAAAAGCCATCCTACTAGGTGCTTTAGTCATGACATTAGGCCATGCGTCGATGGCCTTGGAGGAAATGAGCAAATCGTTTTTCTACGTCGGTTTGGTATTGATGATCTTAGGAAATGGTTTATTTAAACCCAATATTTCATCGATGGTTGGTCAGTTGTATCCAGACACCTCCAGTAAAAAAGATGCGGGATATACCATTTTCTATATGGGGATTAATGCCGGTGCATTTCTCGGCATGTTGCTTTGTGGTTATATCGGCGAACGCATTGGCTGGCACTATGGCTTCGGTCTAGCCGGGATCTTTATGTTTTTTGGTATGATCCAGTTTCACTTCGGTCAAAAGATTTTTGGAATTATCGGTGAGAAACCCGGTACTGAACATACCCCCGAAGAAAACGTCGAAAGCCTTCAGGAAACAGAAAACATCCCGCCGAATGTTGTTCGCGATCGCTTAATTGTCGTGGCGGTCTTAATGATTTCCAGTATTTTCTTCTTTTTCGCTTTTGAGCAAGCCGGCGGATCGATGACCATCTTTGCCAAAGACTATACACAGCGGGTGCTTTCGGGCAACGCAGGAACCATATTTAAATGGGTCGATGCCGCGCTGACGATTTTCCCGATCCTAATCGTCTCCTGGGTGCTTTTCTTGCTGTCCAAACGGATCTTTTCGAAATATCCGCTGACCGTGATCGCAACAGCCATCTCTTTTGTTATTATCTGGATCCTGGGCATATGGAAAGTCGCCAGAGAATTTAACCTCGAACAAACGGAAGTCACCGTTTCTTGGTTTCAAATATTAAACTCCTTTTTCATCATTACCTTAGCCTCCTCGTTCTCTAAACTGTGGGAGAAAGTATGGAATCCTTCGGGTCCCGTTAAATTTGCGTTGGGCTTAATTTTAGTAGGAGTAGGCTTTCTGGCTCTGGCTTATGGATCGATGAGCATACCACAAGGGGCACAAACCGCCGCCGTAAGTATGATTTGGCTTATCTTGGCGTACTTCTTCCACACCACCGGTGAATTGTGTTTATCGCCAGTCGGCTTGTCATACGTGAGTAAGTTGTCCCCAAAAAAATTCCTGGGTTTGTTATTCGGTTTATGGTTTACCGCCTCGGCAATCGCCAACTTCATTGCGGGTATGACCGGTTCTTATATCGATAAGATATCACAAACGTATTCGATGAGTGTGTTCTTTATGATCATCGCCGCTTTGCCGATTGGAGCTGCACTACTACTGCTGTTGTTCAACGGTAAGCTTAAAAAGTTAATGCACGGTATCCACTAAAAAATCAACGGAAATACGACCTACAAAAAAGGCTAGCTTTAACAGCTAGTCTTTTTTTATAGACGGGCTTCAATCCCAAAAGATAAGAGCAGATTAAAAAGAGAGACAGGGATAACTCGCTATGCGCGCTATACCCGCATGCCAAAAACCAATAGAAATCATTAACTTTACCGATTCAATGCATATACAGTGACAGATAGCTTAGTCATCATACCCACCTATCAGGAACAGGAGAATATCGAACGGATTATCAGAAAGGTGTTCTCACTATCGATTCCTTTCGATATTTTAATTGTGGATGATTCCTCTCCGGATGGAACTGGGGAAATCGTCCAGCGTTTAGCCGAATCGGAATTTTCAGATCGCCTGTTCCTAGAGCAACGCAAAGGAAAATTGGGATTGGGGACGGCCTATATACATGGCTTCAAATGGGGCTTAGCTAAACACTATCAATACATCTTTGAAATGGACGCGGACTTTAGTCATAATCCGGACGATTTGATCCGCTTAAGAGCGGCTTGTCAGCAAGGGGCAGACATGGCGATTGGCTCTCGCTACATTAAGGGAGTAAACGTGGTGAACTGGCCAATGAAACGGGTATTGATGTCTTATTTCGCATCCGCCTACGTTCGTATGATAACCCGTATTGATATTCAAGATGCGACCGCCGGTTTCGTGTGTTTCAAACGAGAGGTATTGGAGACCATCCCATTAGATCACATTCGGTTTGTCGGATATGCTTTCCAGATCGAGATGAAGTTCACCGCCATTCAGTATGGATTTCGCGTCGTTGAAGTTCCTATTATTTTTACAGATCGGACACACGGCACCTCTAAGATGAGTACCAAGATATTTAAAGAAGCCTTTTTTGGGGTGATTCAAATGAAACTGAATAGTCTGTTTAAGAAATATAAACGATAGTTTTTAGAAGTGTCTATTTTTTTAGTATAATTATTCCAGATGAACGAGCACCTTGATCCCCACGCAGAACGCCTCACTCCAACAGAGAAAGATTTGGAGCGCGTGTTACGTCCACAAAGTTTTGAGGACTTTACTGGACAAGCGAAGATACTGGAAAACCTGTCCATTTTCGTAAAAGCTGCAAAGCTGAGGCAAGAGGCTTTGGACCATGTTTTGTTGCACGGCCCTCCCGGTTTGGGAAAAACCACACTGTCTCACATCATTGCTAACGAAATGGGAGTGGGAATAAAAATCACTTCGGGTCCAGTTTTAGATAAACCTGGAGACCTCGCCGGCCTGTTAACCAATCTGGATGAAGGGGACATTTTATTTATCGATGAAATCCACCGTTTAAGCCCGCTGGTTGAAGAATATTTATATTCCGCAATGGAAGACTTCAAGATTGACATCATGCTCGAGACGGGCCCCAATGCCCGCTCTGTGCAAATCACCTTGAATCCGTTCACCTTGATTGGAGCCACCACACGATCGGGCCTACTTACGGCACCGCTTCGCGCACGATTCGGTATCAATTCCCGGCTTCAGTATTATGATTCTAAATTGTTGACCGATATTGTGGTGCGATCTGCCGACATCTTAAACGTTCCGATTTCCGAGGAAGGAGCCTACGAAATTGCGCGTAGGAGTAGGGGGACTCCCCGAATCGCGAACGCTTTATTGCGTAGGACACGAGATTTCGCACAAATAAAAGGAGACGGACATATCGATAGAAAGATCGCGCAATTCGCATTAAATGCGTTAAATGTTGACGAAAACGGTTTGGACGAGATGGATAACCGGATCTTGAGCACGATCATCGATAAATTCAAGGGCGGACCCGTCGGATTAAAAACTATCGCAACAGCAGTGGGCGAAGATGAAGGGACGATCGAGGAAGTCTACGAACCGTTTTTAATTCAGGAAGGTTATCTGATGCGCACATCCCGCGGCCGAGAATGTACGGAATTGGCGTTTACGCACCTGGGAAAAAAACACCCAAGGAACGGGCCAACCTTATTTTAGCTTCATTTTCTTTAGGATACGCAAGCCACGGCTTGTTAATGCCGGGCTGGGCCGGTGCTCCAATGCCAGTTCGATCCGCAGCTGAAGTTCCATTGAAAGCCAATCAAACTCAGAGGTCATCGCATAGAGCAGGTCCCAACAATTTACCCGAAGGGCCACCGGACAATCCGAATCGTCCAATACCTCAAAGGTTTTTTCCAACAGGGCCACTTTCTGGTCGGTACCGTTTTTCACCATCCAATCACAGTGTGAGAGCAGCAATAGCATTAATTTGGAAAAACTGCGCAGCACACTCCAGTTCGTTGACCGAAGGTAGGCACTATACACGTGCGAACTGTAGCGTTCCAACACAGATGGTTCCGGCGATCTTTGAAGCAAATGTTCCAGTGCCCAAGCACTTTTAAAAGCGCTTCGAGGATGATCGTTATCAAGACTTAGAAAAAACAACTGCTCGTAGCTCAGCACATCCAACAACTGGTCGAAATTTGCCGGAACCGCACGGAGCAGCAGTTGTTCATCCTTTACATCCATATTATTTATTCCGAGGTTTCTCCCTACTGATTTCGACGATATCCACCTGATCTCTCTGCGAGTTGCCTAAAAGATGCTCGCTAAAATAATCCGCCATTTTCCAAAAGAAATATTCAGTCATGTCTCCGAAGGCGTGCCGTTGCCCGGGAAGCAATAAGAAATCGAAACGTTTATTCGCTCGAATCAGGGCATCCGCCATTCGAATGGTGTTCGCCGGGTGCACGTTGTTGTCGATATCGCCCGTCACCAGTAACAATTTGCCTTTCAAATTGCCTGCCAATTCGGCATTGCGTTGAATTTGATAGGAAAAAGTCGTATCCCCCTCATTGTTAACCACTTCTGTTACTCCGTGGTGTCTTTCGCTCCACCATCGGTTATAGATGTTATTTTCATGGTTTCCAGCGCCCGAAACAGCCACTTTGAAGAAGTCTGGATAAACCAACATCGCGGCCGTCGACATGAACCCACCTCCGGAATGTCCCGTAATTCCAACACGATCCAAATCGATGAAAGCATGCCGCGCTGCTAATTGCTCAGCCGCAGCTTTTTTATCTTCGAGTCCGTAATCACGTAAATTTCCGTAGCCATAGGTATGGTACCATTTGGAACGGGAGGGATGTCCACCACGATTACCGACTGAAACAACTATAAATCCCATTTGTGCCAAGCGATCAATCCGATCCATACTTCGACCAAAACTCTTGTTCACTGCTTCTGTTTGCGGTCCAGGATACACATACTCAATAAGGGGATAGGATTTGGTGGAGTCAAAATCGTAGGGTTTATACATCACGCCATACAAATCCGTCATACCGTCGGCCGCTTTTACCTGAAACGGTTCCGGAAAACGATAGCCTGCTGCGAATAGATTTTCCAAATTTGCCTCTTCAAGTTCCATCACCACGTTTCCACGGTGATCGTATAAATAGCTTTTTGGAACCGTATTGACTCTGGAAAAATTATCGACAAAAAACTTTCCGCTTTCACTAATCTGCACTTGGTGATCAAAGTCACCGGGGCTTAGCAACTTGGGCTCGCCGCCCGCCAAAGATGCAGAATAATAATACGTATAATACGGATCCACCTGCTCTTCCTTTCCATTCGCTTTGAAATAGAAAGTTGCTGAAGCCTCGTCGTATCGGGCTAATTCATCACAATGAAACGCTCCTTGGGTCAATTGCCGAACAAAACTTCCGTCAGTCCGATATAAATAAAAATGCCCCCAACCGTCTCGCTGTGACCAATGAATAAATTCCGTTCCGTTGTTTACAAAAACCGGCTTCTTTATATCCAGATATACATTTGAACGTTCCTCTACTACCGTTCGGGTTTCCCCCTCTAGATTGACCGCCACGATATCAATGCGTTTCAGATCTCTACTGGAACGGGCCAGATAGAATTCATCCGCGTTTCCTAACCAATAATTGATCGGATAGGCTCCGGTGTGGGTTTGGCTGCTTCGGTCTTTGGTCCACAAACTCAAGGTCTGGTTCTTAAAACGCGACACATCGATTTGCTTTGGCACCAACGTCTTGGCATTAAACAGGTATAATTCTACTTCAGTAGAATCCGCCTCGCCCGGCATCAGGTATTTATAGGTTTCAAGTGTAGGACGTCCTTTGGCGACATGGTTAATCACCCAGAGTGCACTATAATCGCGGTTGTCCTTTCTGGTCAAAGTAAAGTGTTGCCCGTCGGGTGACCAATTCAATCGCACAGGGCGTCGTTTATTTCGCTCTTCTTCCAGTGATTTACGATCGCCTGTCGTTGTGCTGTATTGATCGCCTCCCCAAGCATAATATTGCTCGCCATCAGTCGTAAATTGATGCTCTACGATGGTCGAATCTTTTTCGTCTTCCAAGGCTTTCAGGTAGTTCGAATGGTCCATCCAATACAGGTTGTAATTCTTCGCATAGAAAATCTTGGTCGTGTCTGGATTAAAGTTCGCCCATGACAGTCGCTTCTTTTTGATCTGCTCGGGTGTGACCTCACGGAGTTCTCTACTGTCCAGTAGATAGTGAAAATGAAACGTTTTCTTTTTCAACGTGTCTTTTTTGTTGCTGAGCTTTTCGATCTCCTTTTTACTTTTCAAGGTATCTTTACTGCTGAGCACGTCAAATTGCAGAACCTTGCCCTCTTCTATAAATTGCAGGTTTTTTAAATCTAAATTTTTCGCGTCCAATGGATCACCAACGATGGAGGTCAAACGAGCGGCCATCACAGCTCGATCGAAAAGTGCTGTTTTTTTCTTCGCAACCGGATCGACGATATACCAATTTTTCCCATTCGGAGAACTGTACTGATACCAAAACCGTTCGCCATATTCAATCCAATTTGGCTCGACCTCTGTAGAGAAAATCATTTTTTTGAGGCGTTCGGGAGAAAACTGTGCGGCAAGTGAATAGTTAGGTTGTACCGGTTCGGCAGGGCTTTGCCCGAAAACAGCTGCCGCAAGAAAAAGAAAAAAGAAACTAAAATTATATTTCATAATCAATCTATCGATAATCGGTCGCTAAAATATCTTTTTAATCCTTTAAAAGGTAACGGGGGCTGTATTATTTTCGATAGGTTTTATGGAATGAAGAACTTTTCATTAAAATTAACCAAGAAAAGTTGACGAGTCGCACGGGTCAGTGCGGTATATAACCAGCGCATAAACTCAGTCGTTAACATCTCATCGGTCAGGTAACCTTGATCTACGAAGACCACCGGCCACTGCCCACCCTGTGCCTTGTGACAGGTAATGGCGTAGGCAAACTTCAATTGCAGGGCGTTGTAATACGGATCCTTTTTGATGGCCTCTAAGCGATCCTTTTTTGTGGAGATATCGGCGTAGTCTGCAGCGATTCGCTCGTAAAGTTCCTGCTGTTGTTCCTGCGGCAAATTGGAAGACTCGGTATACAAACTATCTAACAGCACTCGACACAATACGGCGTCTCCCTGATTATTATCTACAAATTCCAGATACAAATCGGCGAATCGCATGCCATGCATCTCGTGTATATTACTCACTTTTGTGATCACAGCCATATCGCCATTGGCTATAAAGCCCGTGTGGGTCTCATCATGCTGTTGTAGCCAATAATAGTTGTTTTTAACAACCATAACCATATCGCCACCTGTAATCTCTTCATCCCGGAAAAGAATTTGATTGCGGATATGTTTATTATAAAGATTGGCTGCACGGTTAGACCTACAGATGACCATCGTGTTTTCTAGGCCGAATCGATCATAAGCATAATGCAGCCCCTCCACTAAGCGATCGCCAGTCATACGAAACAAATCGTTAAATCCCTTGGTTAAAAATTGCGGATATGCGTATTCATGCGCTTGATCGTCTAACCGTATACTGTTGCGAATCTTCGTGGCATTCACTAAAATTCCAGACTCCTTTTGCTGGCGAACCACATCCGTCAATTCATAGCTGTCCACTTGCATGCCGAATTCCTGATCAAGATAATTCGGGTCTAAAGCTGGGCTTTCTAACAAGCCAACGGGAGGAAGCTGTGCCGTGTCGCCCACAAACATCAAGGTACACTGTTTCCCCGATTGTACATATCGGATCAGGTCACTCAGCAAACCCTTATTAAAAAATGTTTGCCCCTGATCACTGATCATGGAAGCCTCGTCGACGATAAACAAGGTGTGTTCATGGATGTTTTCCCCGAGGGAAAATTCCAGATCGATCGCCGCCGCGCTCTTTTTCCTATAGATCTTTTTATGCACCGTCAAGGCCGTCCGTCCCGAATAAAACGTCATCACCTTGGCCGCTCGCCCTGTGGGTGCCAAAAGCACTGCGTGCTTTCTAAGCCGGGATACGCTGCGCACGATCGCACTGACAATCGAGGTCTTTCCCGTTCCGGCATAGCCCTTCAAAACAAAGGTGGATTCTGGGCGAAACGTTGCTAGAAACTCCGACAGCTTCGAAAACGCTTCTTCCTGCTGTGGGGTAGGCCGGTGGTCAAACTGTTCTAAAAGGAGGTTCTTTAACTGCACAATCCAAAGTTATCCAAAAGGTTGGTCAATCCAATTTTAAAACCTAATTTTGTCAAAAGCAAGCTCAGGCGATGAATTATACGGCTAAACAATTTCACTTACATTATATTGCTCAATACCGGCTAATCGTGAAGTCGACCTACCAGTACGATACGCTTTACGTGTTGGATGAACAGGATCAGCTTCTAGTTTACATGAAGTTTGAAAGCAACCATCCGAATGAGGAGGCACTCAAACTTTTAAGTTTACCTTTCCAACAGGTCTATGTCAGCGTGCCCACCAATCATGTGACGTTCATTCCAGAAACACTTTTTCAAGCCAGCGATTTGGATAAGTATGCCGCATTTATGGAAAACCCAGGCCGAGAACTGACGCATACCGAACTGGATTTTCTGAATATACATGCCTTATATCAATACGACGTTTTGCTATTACAGCGCTGGAAATCATTGTTTCCAGAAGCGACTTTTATACCCGAGTTTCAGCTAAATTTACTGCAAGCGCGCCCACATATTCCACTGAAGGGAGAAGTACTCGGGCTGGTCATGCATCAAGCGACCACGGCTATGTTTCTATTTATCAATGGTCAATTTCAGTTCTATAACAGCTTTGAAATCACTGGTGAAGATGACTTAAGTTATTACCTGTTGAATGTATTCGAACAGTTCTCCTTACGTGACCAGGTATCTAAAATCTTGGTGTCGGGGACCGATATAGAAGAATCATACATCGAAAAATTACAGCGCTTCTCCGCTTCGGATGTTCAACGCCTGGAAGCCAGCAAGCCCGCCTTAGCGCTAGATCAGCTGGAACGATCGATCAGTGCCAGTTATCTTCTTGATTTGCCGACATGCGTATCATAGGAGGGAGGGCAGGTGGTTTGCGCTTACATCCACCCACACATTTACCGGTGCGACCGACGACGGATCTAGCTAAAGAAGCGTTATTCAATATTTTAACCAATCGTCTGGACTTTCAGGGTTTGTGCTGTTTGGATTTATTCGCAGGCACCGGGAACGTTGCTTTCGAATTAGCCTCTAGAGGCGCCAAGCAGGTCACCGCTGTCGATCTACATGGGAGATGTGTGCAGTATATAAAACAGACGTCCCAACAGATTCCATTGCCCGAGGTTCACGCTAAAAAAGCAGATGTATTTCGTTTTATCCAGTCCACTTCGGACACATTTGATCTGATTTTTGCCGACCCCCCTTATGATTTAAACGAGCTACCTGATTTAGCCAGCCGCATTCTGGCCGAACAGCTTTTAAAACCAGAAGGCTGGTTGATCGTCGAACACCCCACAAGCCGTAAACTGAGAGCTCACCCTAATTTGACGGAAACCCGAAGCTACGGCAGCTGTTCGTTTAGCTTTTACCGTTCGTTTCCCTCACCACCCGATGAACAGAGGTAACTGTTCTTATTCCAAACACAGGATTTGCCTAGCGGCTAAACGTCGGCGAAGGGGTTTTAAAAAAATATAGATATATTCGTAGTTCGTCAATAAAGCACTTTGAATTCATAATATACTGACCCCATATGAAGATCGCCGTATTTGCAGGATCATTTGATCCCTTTACTCTTGCGCATGACGACCTAATCCGGCGCGCGCTACCCTTATTTGATAAGATTCACATCGCCATAGGCGTCAACAGCGCTAAAAAAGGCATGAGTGATATAGAAGCTCGAAAGAAAGGGATTATGGCCCTGTACCACACGGTTCCCCAAATCGAGGTGGACGCTTTCAACGGGCTAACCGTAGATTATTGTCGATCCATTGGTGCTCGGTTCATTTTACGTGGATTAAGAAACGCAACAGACTTAGACTATGAGGAAGCCATTGCACAAAACAACCTCCTATTGGCCCCGGATGTGGAGACTTATTTTCTGTTAGCCCGGAGTGGAAAAGCACATATTTCTTCAACAATTGTTCGCGACATTTGGCGAAACGGTGGCGATATCAGTCATCTTGTACCTGCCGAAATACTACAGACAATAACCAGCTCCTAGACCAATCGGATACGCACCTTCGCTTTCTTAATTCGTGCATCGTTGACCGGGTTTGCCCACTGATTAGCCAACCCACGTCGCACGGCTACAAAAGCCTCGTCGGTCCCCACGGCAATCATACCTAAATCATCTTTCTGAGCACCATCCTGCTTAAGGAAGAATCCTACAATGTCGATTTTATTAATTTTTTGCTTTTTCCCCGCATTAATCCGAAGTGTACAAAATGCCGGCAGTTGCGGCACGGGGTAGTAAGCATCCAACGACAGGGGGGTAGCGGCCTCTTTAAAAAACTCCGGAGCCGTTCCGGGCTTTTCGATAAACCCGTATATGGAACCGACCTCACCGTGCCGCCCACTCCGGCCGTTCCGATGCAAATAATCTTCGACTTTGACGGGCCATTGGTAATGTACGACGTGATGTACTCCCTCTACGTCGAGTCCTCTGGCAGCCAGATCGGTAGTGATTAAAATTTCCACCGTGCCGTTGCGCAGCTTAGTCAAAGCGAGTTGCCGTTCCCATTGTTCCATTCCGCCGTGATAAATCTGGGCACGGATTCCCTTTCGTTCCAAAAGACTGGCGACATGATCGGTGGTATCCCGATGATTGCAAAACACCAGTACCCGCTCATTTCCAATACGGCAAAGCAGCTTGAAAAGCATCTCCAATTTTAAACTACTCGGGGCTTCAATACTGTACGTTTGGTGACTAGGCTGAACAGCTGTATCGTCTAAATAGTTAAGTGTTTTCGTATCCTTTAAGGGCAAGAACGACGGCATCGGGTCCAGATTCGTGGCCGATGTGAGAACGTGCTGAGCAGCGGCGTTACTCGCTGTAAGAATCTGTCCCAATTGTTCCTCAAAACCAAGCTCCAGACATTTGTCAAACTCATCAATAACCAGTACCTGAAGCTCAGCGAGCAAATCGGCAGAATGTTCGATGTGATAACACAAACGTCCCGGTGTAGCCACAATGATTTGCGCGTTCCGTTTCAAGTCCTCTCGCTCCATACGCGTTGATTTGCCACCATGCAAACAAATGACCCGAAATCCGGTTTGCAAACGCTTGATCACGGCGTCAATTTGTGCGGCTAATTCTCGAGTGGGTGCAACCACCAAGTGACTGATCGTTTTGGATGAACCTAAGGGATGATTGGTCAACATCAGGAGGGTGAATGCTAAGGTTTTTCCAGAACCAGTAGGGGATAATAAAATCAGATCGCGATGGGCGTCCCGCTGCGTCAATACGTCCTGTTGCATGGGGTTCAATTCGGTAATTCCCAACCGATCTAGATAATCCTGAGTGTGCTGCATAAACAAAATTACAATTAAAATACGTGAATCTGTCGTTCAGCATAAAAATCTGCTCATCACGCAGCAAACGGCATTTTGCCTGTTCTTTTCCGTCATAAAGACAGCCAATCATAAAGCACGCTTTCCAAAAAGGCATCTAATTTGCTATTCTATTCCCAACGATTGAAAAATTAAACTAAAACAAGCGTTATGATGAAACGAAGTAGCATCCCATTACTGCTGATATCCGCTTTACTCATTAGCTCATGCGGAGTCAAAAAAAAGACATACTTGGCGTTGGAAACGCAGTATAAAGAGTTGGGCCAAAAGTACCATCAAAGTCAGATGGACTTGACGGCAAGCCAAGCGGAAGTAAAAAGTTTAGAAGAACAGCTTCAGCAAGAACGTGAAAACAACTCGAGTTTACGCGAGGCACTCGCCCGCTTACAAGGCACGTTGGATAACAGTATCAATCAAAATACGCAGGGGAATGTCAATATCTCCAAGCTTGTTGATGAGATCAATGCATCTAATCGCTATATCCAGCATTTAGTGAACACCAAACAGAAAAGCGATTCGCTCAACATGGTATTAACGAATAACTTGACCCGCTCGTTGAGTCAGGAAGAAATGCGTGACGTGGATGTACAAGTTCTTAAAGGAGTCGTATACATCTCACTATCAGACAACATGCTATACAAATCCGGTAGTTATGAAATTTCTGCTCGTGCAGACGAGACGCTTTCGAAAATTGCGAAAATCATCCAAGATTATCGTGAGTATGACGTGCTGATTGAAGGAAATACCGACACCGATCCCATTTCGCAGCCAAACATCCGGAACAACTGGGATTTGAGTACACTACGTGCCTCATCGGTCGTCCAAGCGCTACAAAACACCTACGGTGTGGATCCTAAGCGCATGACAGCTGGTGGACGCGGAGAGTACAACCCCATCGCTAGCAACAATACGGCAGAGGGAAAATCCCGCAATAGACGCACACAGATTATCATTACTCCGAAGCTCGATCAATTTATGGAACTGATCGATAAGGCACCGGAAACTTCTGAAAATGCGGAAATGCCGAATCAAGCGGATACCGCTAGCACGTCTAATTTTGATTTTTAGTCATACCTTAGGATAAAATAGAAAACCGCCGCCCGTTATACAGGACGGCGGTTTTCTATTTTATCTACCCCAGTGATTGGTGTGCTTAGCCGAATATCAGCATTAAAGAAGCAATTACGACCAGCGCCAGTATCACGATACGGAATTCCTTCTCTGGAATAACTTTAACCAACCGAATACCAATAAAGCCCCCCAGTAAGATAAATGGGAGCGCCAATAGATTTAAAATCAAGCCTTCAGCAGATAAATTATCCCAGACCAACCATTGCAGCGGAATTTTTGAAAAATTCAGAATCATAATTAACCACGCTCCGGTCGCCACCAAGGTCACTTTAT
>DXCW01000191.1 GCA_019115805.1 Candidatus Sphingobacterium stercorigallinarum | reverse complement strand
CTTGGGAAACAAATGGCGAATAATACGCCACACAACAACAACCGGTACCAGCTTTTTCTTCTCATGTATTTTACATTAATATCTATCGCCACTTGGCCTACCTTTATTTACTATACGCTACTTCAAGGTAGCGAATTAATCTTAAAGAGCACAAAAATGCATAAAAGTTTAATCCATCGGTGCTAAATAATGTTAATTGATTCCACATCACGAACAGCAATTACTCAACCGAGCGAATTCAACCAAAGAAAAAGCACTTAAGGTTTGGAAACCTAACAATATTTATCGTACCTTTGCAGACCTTATTGTAGTGATTACAGAAGGGTTTAAACATTATTAATTATTTAAATTAAAGCAAGTGAATACGTTAAGTTACAAAACTGTCTCTGCTAACAAGAATACCGTCAATAAAGAATGGATTGTTGTTGACGCTGAAGGCGAGATTTTGGGGCGCTTGGCAAGCAACATCGCGAAAATTATTCGTGGCAAGCACAAGCCTTCGTTCACCCCACACGTAGACTGCGGCGATAACGTCATTGTGATCAATGCAGACAAAGTTAGATTGACTGGAAACAAATTGAGCGACAAAGTATATGTTCGCTATACGGGCTACCCAGGTGGTCAGCGTTTCGTGTCTCCTAAAGTATTGATGGCCAAACATCCAGAACGCATCATCGAGAAAGCGGTTCGTGGTATGTTACCAAAAAACCGTTTAGGTCGTCAACTGTTTAATAACCTTTATGTATATGCTGGAAACGAGCATAAACATGAAGCACAAAACCCAAAACCAGTTAAATTTTAAGGAGATCGAATATGTCAACAACTAATACTTCAGGAAGAAGAAAAACCGCTGTTGCTCGCATCTACTTAGCGGCTGGCAACGGTGATATAACAGTAAACGGTAAAGATTACAAGGAGTACTTCCCTACCCTACCGTTACAATACATCGTAACTCAATCTTTATTGGTAGCAGAATCGCTTGCCAATTTTGACATTAAAGTTAACGTGCAAGGTGGTGGTGTGAAAGGGCAAGCCGAGGCTGTCCGTTTAGCTATCGCTAAAGCATTGGTCGAATTAGACCCAGAAGTGAAACCTGCATTACGCGCTAAAGGTTTAATGACACGTGATGACCGCATGGTTGAACGTAAAAAACCAGGACGTCGTAAAGCACGTAGAAGATTCCAATTCAGTAAACGTTAATTTTAGGAGGATCAAAAAATGGCAAGAACAACATATCAAGAGTTATTGGATGCAGGTGTTCACTTTGGTCACCTTACTCGTAAGTGGGACCCGAGAATGGCTAAGTACATTTTCATGGAACGCAATGGTATCCACATTATCGATTTGAATAAAACGCTTACGAAGCTTGAAGAAGCAACATCAGCAATTAAACAAATCGTTAAGTCTGGTCGCAAAGTTTTATTTGTAGCCACCAAAAAACAAGCAAAAGAAATCATTTCCGAACAAGCGAAAGCTGTAAATATGCCGTTCGTAACGGAACGTTGGTTAGGCGGAATGCTAACGAACTTTGCAACTGTACGTAAGTCCATCAAAAAAATGTCGAACATCGACAAAATGCAAAAAGACGGAACTTATGACGTATTGTCGAAGAAAGAAAAATTGATGATTCAGCGTGAGCGTATCAAATTAGAAAACCTTCTAGGTGGTATCGCTGATTTGAATCGTCTTCCAGCAGCTTTGTTCGTAATCGACGTAAAAAAGGAACACATCGCTGTTTCTGAAGCCCTGAAGTTAAACATCCCTACCTTTGCTATGGTGGATACAAACTCAGACCCAACACACATCGATTTCCCAATTCCTTCAAATGATGACGCGACCAAGTCAATTAGCTTAATTGCTAGTATCATTGGTAAGGCTATCCAAGAAGGACTGGAAGAACGTAAACGCGACAAAGAAGAAGATGCGGAAAAAGAAGCAGCAGCAGCAAAAGCAGCAGCAGACAATGCTGAAGCTGGCGATGCCGCTCCAGGAAAACGCACTCGTAAAACGAAAGACGTAGAATAAGTTTATTCTATTTATAAAGCCGGGTAGACAAGTGTTGGTTTCTGGAAACTTCTTTCCTTTTACCTACTGTCTGTCCGGTTTTTTCAATATAGCGAATAGCCATTGGCTCAAAAGCTATCGATAATTCAGTTAACATTTTATTACTATAGATTGTAAACGGTGTTAACATAAACGTTGTAATTTTAATAAAAAAATACTATGTCAGTAAAAATTTCTGCATCAGATGTAAACAAGTTGCGTCAACAAACTGGCGCGGGCATGATGGATTGTAAAAAAGCGTTGGTAGAAGCGAATGGTGACTTCGATGCTGCTGTTGATTATTTGCGCAAAAAAGGAGCAAAGGTAGCTGCCAGCCGTCAAGACCGTGAATCGAATGAAGGAGTTATTATCGCAAAGACCGCAGCTGATGGCAAGTCGGGTATCGTGGTTGAAGTAAACTGTGAAACTGACTTCGTTGCGAAAAATGCTGACTTCATTGCTTTTGCGGAATCTGTCGCAGATGCGGCTTTAGCGGCCAAGCCAAACTCACTAGAAGATCTTAAAGACATCGCAATTGATGGAACTAAGATTGCTGATTTACTCTTGGATCAAACAGGAAAAATCGGAGAAAAAATTGACGTATCGAAATTCGAAACAGCCTCAGCCGATAAAGTAATTGCGTACATCCATGGAAACTACAGACTTGGTGTTTTAGTAGGTCTTTCCGCGGACGTAGAAGGTGCTGAAGAAGCAGGTAAAGACGTAGCGATGCAAATCGCTGCTATGAATCCAGTAGCCATTGATAAAGATGGGGTTGATACCAAAACCATTGAACGTGAATTAGAAATTGCAAAAGAGCAAATTCTTGCAGAAGGCAAACCAGAGGCTATGGTCGAAAAAATTGCACAAGGAAAATTAAACAAATTCTATAAAGAGAACACTCTTTTAAACCAGGAATTTGTGAAAGACTCCTCCAAGAACATCGCACAATTCCTAGATTCTGTATCTAAGGGATTAACCGTTACCGTATTTAAACGTATCCAACTAGGTGCGTAAAATACAGTAAGAATATCATAAACTAAGCAAACGCTCGGAGGACACTTCGGGCGTTTGTCGTTCAACGGCCTTTGCTTGCCAACTTCCTATCGAGAAGCGGCCACAAGCCAAGAGAATATCGCTCATTCCACGCTGACTATCCAATTTTTTTCATAAATTGCTATAGGGAAAACAGCATAATGAGACATAAACAGATAAACAACAATTCAGTCAACCAGATCATGTTGATTCTGATCATCCTATTGATTTGTATCATCATTTTCACCAACTTATATTATTACCTTCCGGGTTTTTTAGGTGCAGTAACGCTTTATATTCTTTATCGGAGATACTATTTCTACTTGACAGAGAGGAGACGTTGGAATAGAATAATTACCAGCCTATTGTTCATCTTGACCTCGATTGTTTTTATCGTTCTACCCATATGGGCAATTGCTGACTATATGACGCAGCAGATTACTGCCTTTCTAGGCAATACCAAGCAGGTGGTAGCCCAATTCAATCTGTTAAAAGAATACATGTCCGACAAGCCGTTCCTAAAAGACATTGACATGTCCGATGAGGCACTCACAACTGTGCTTCAGCGGGCGACACGGTATGTTCCCACGATTTTAAACTCCGTAGCTGAGGTAGGAATTAATATCGTCGTCGCCCTATTTGTACTTTATTTTATGCAGGTTTATTCCCGACAAATGGAGAATTACATCGTCAGCGGAATTCCATTTTCAGACCAAAGCAAGAAGGAGATTTGGGATGAGGTCGACTTAATGGTACGTTCGAACGCCATTGGGATTCCAATTTTAGGCATTTGTCAGGGAATTGTCGCGATGATCGGGTACAGAATTTTCGGTGTGGAGAATTTTATCTTGATGGGCACCTTAACGGGCTTAGCATCCATCGTACCGTTCTTAGGTACGATGACAGTATATGTGCCCTTGGGGATTATAACCTTGGCTTCAGGAGCGACAGGAAACGGGATTGGGATTCTTCTTTATGGCTTTATTATCGTAGGCAGCATTGACAATATTTTGAGGTTTACGATATTGAAAACATTGGGTAACGTTCCACCGCTAATCACCGTATTTGGCGTGCTGTTAGGACTTAAACTCTTCGGCATGCTTGGCTTGATATTCGGCCCTTTGATTCTCTCTTCGGTTGGCGTACTCATTAAAGTATATAGTAACGAATACGGGAAAGCGAAACGTCCAACCTTTGTCGAAAGAAACGGCGACCCACTCTCTTAAAGGATTAATCAGCCGTTTGTCAGCTTGCCAACCGAGTCTCTCGACAAAGTCATATTTGAAAAAACAGCCGATCAATCGACTCTGCTCCAGATATTTGTTTCGTATCTTTTGGTAACAATAGAAAGGAAGTATTATGAAACAATTAGAAAACAAAGTCGCTGTGGTAACCGGTGGAGCTTCCGGGATTGGTCGTGCGATTGTTGAACTCTTCGTCAAAGCTGGCGCACAGGTCGTCATTGCTGATCTGGATGACCGAGCCGGAAATCTACTCATCGAGAACCTAGGACATGGAAACGTGGTATTTATGAAAGCCGACACTTCCTTACCACAAGACAATAAACGTATCGTCGAAGCGGCCGTTGAAAATTTCGGCGCGTTACACATCGCGGTAAATAATGCTGGGATCGGCGGTGAATCGAATCCGGTTCATCAACTGAGCATCGAGGGCTGGAAACAGGTTATCGACATCAACCTGAGCGGTGTCTTTTACGGCCTTCATTATCAATTGCCGGAAATACAAAAGGTGGGTGGAAGTATCATTAATATGGCTTCTATCTTGGGTGCTGTGGGCTTTGCACAATCATCAGCTTACGTGGCTGCGAAACATGGTGTAGTAGGGCTTACCAAATCCGCGAGTTGGGAATATGCCGCCAAGGGGGTGCGTATCAATGCTATTGGGCCTGGCTTTATTTCCACTCCCTTGATCGAACAATCTTTAGATAAAGACACTTTACATTACCTGGAAACACAACATGCCTTTCAACGATTAGGGAAGCCCGAAGAAGTCGCTGAATTAGCATTATGGCTGGCCTCAGATAAATCTTCATTCGTCACGGGCGCTTACTA
>DXCW01000190.1 GCA_019115805.1 Candidatus Sphingobacterium stercorigallinarum | reverse complement strand
AAGAGAAGTTCCCCAAATTTCTTTAATCAATTCATTTTTCGAAATGATCTCTCCAGGGTTCTTACAAAGCTTGACTAAAATTTGATATTCTCGTGGCGTGAGCTGTATTTCTTGGTTTTGTCTTTTAACCTTTTTTTGCGTCGTAAGGATATGGATATCAGACGCAATAATGGTATCTGGCCTATTGTTCTTGGAGGTGCTTTGACTTCTTTTCAGAAGCGAATTGATGCGCATCGTCAATTCCTTCATGAAGAACGGTTTGGTCAGATAATCATCTGCGCCACTATCAAATCCCTTGATTTTATCTTCGAGCTCATCGAATGCCGTAAGCATAAGGACGGGAGTTTGCGTATTGTATTGCCTGAATTCTTTACATAAATCGTAGCCGTTTTTCGTTGGCAGATTAATGTCCATTACGATGCAATCGAACGATTCCTTTTTGAGGAATCGTTCCGCTAAAAAACCATCAAAAGCGGCTTTTACGGCAAAATTTTCAGCCGATAGCGCCTCGCAAATATTTTTGTTGAGTGTAGTTTCGTCTTCGATGACCAGAATTCGCATATAGCAAAGGTAACCGAAATTATGTATCTAGGCATAATTATCCAGGACAAATGAGGAGAGGCTTATTAACGGAAGGGTGGGAGACTTGTCCAGACAGCATAAAAAGCAAACAAACACCTTCGTTCTCGAAATCGATGCCTGTTTGCTATGTGCTTTTTTGCCGAATTAACCTAAGAATTTCTCCGGGTCAAATCCATGTTCTTTCAATAAATCTTCCGGAACACCTTGCCATACACCAGGCCGGTTACCGACATATCCGATATCTTTAACTCCCATTTCACTGGTGAAAAATCCAGAAGACGTTAGGTTGCGCATCGTGGAGAAAAAGGCGACTCCAGGTTCCATGCCCGGTTTAACCTGTTCCGGATAGGCAATGTCGTCTACAATGGCTAATTGTTGGTTTGCCTTTAAATTGATAAACACCGCACCATATCGTTTTTCGCTTTGCACATCAAGCCATTTCAGGCCACCGCGCATCGGTACTTTATAACTGGGTAAGTCCTTGACCATAAACTCAATAAAATCCGGTACTCCGGCATCCGAAGCACTGCCAGACACCTCATCCTGAGGAATAATGATGTCGGCAAGAACGGTAATGGTCGCCATTTCATGTTCATTGAAAAATTGCTCGGCTTGTAGGCGCTGGTTTCGTTCGTGTTCAAAATCTTGGACGCCCGGTAGCTTTTCGCCATCAGCTCCGTTGGCGGGAGCGGTTTTTTCGCCGGTTTCCTCACGGCATGCGCCAGCCAACAGTCCCGAACCGGCCGCAAGCAAACTCAACGCTTTTAAGGATTCTCTTCTATTCATTGTGCTGGAATTTTAACCGTTCAATTTGTTTTTTTCTTTTAAAATATATTCTGAGGTGCGCATCGATAAAGCAAGGATGGTCCAAGTCAGGTTTTTATCGCCTTGTTGAACGAAAGGGCCAGCGTCCACTACGTAAAGGTTTTTGCAGTCGTGCGCCTGTCCCCATTTGTTTAATACCGAGCTTTTGGGATCGTTACCCATTCGCGTCGTACCTCCTTCGTGAATAATCTTACCGGGTGCCTCCAATCCGTATAAGGTGTCCTTCCCTGGAATCGTTGAGGTAATAATCGCACCCATTTCGTGCATAATATGCTGAAAGGTCTCTTGCATATGTTTTGCCTGCTGCACCTCCTCATTAGCCCATTTGTAATGGAACCGCAGTGTGGGGATGCCATACTTGTCTACGCGAGAAGGATCGATTTCGCAGTAATTGTCTTTTCTGGCTAAGGCCGTACCCCGGCCAGCCATCCCTACATTTGCCCCGTAAAAGCGGCGGTAATCGTCTTTTAAGGATGATCCGTAACCACCGGCCGGTTTCGTCTCTCCATTTTTACCAGGGACCATCCCGTTGACATTTGGCACCCAGTTTAGGAAACCGTACCCAGGCATTCCCAATCCTCCTCCGTATTCGATATGGTATCCTCTAGGAAAGGAGAGTTTGCTATTGTCCTCCCACCAAGGGGTATAAATGTGCACCGAACCGACGCCATCTTCGTTGTATCGCCGACGGTCGAGTAGTGCAGGAATGAACCCGGATAGGCTCGCGCCAGTTGAATCGTGCAAATAACGGCCGACTAAGCCGCTGCTATTTCCTATACCGCCGGGATGAGCTGAAGATTTGGAATTTAGCATCAGTCGTGCGCTTTCGCAGGCACTTGCGCCCAGAATAACCGTTTTGCCTTTTACCGAATATTCTTGTAGCGTTTTTGTATCGACGTAAGAGACGCCGGTTGCCGTACCTTCAGAATTGGTCAATACCTCGCGAACCATGGCGTTATCAATCAACTTTAAATTGCCCGTCTTCATCGCCGGCATTACCAGGCAGGAAGACGAGGAAAAGTCACCGTACACTTTACATGCTCGGCCGCATTGTCCGCAGTAAAAACAGGTCCCCCGACCTTTAATCTCTGGCGAGGATTCCGTCAAAACAGCTCCTCGTCCCGGTATCACCGGAATACCCGCTTTCTTTGCTCCCCGAGCGATGTACAATTCGTTTAAGCGTGGTTTTGGTGGCTTCATGAAAATACCATCCGGTTCGTTACGTATCCCTTCGACCGTTCCGTAGACACCAATCATGCGGTCCACGCGGTCGTAATACGGCTTGACCTCATCGTAGGTGATGGGCCATTCATCAGTAATGCCGTCTGTAGGTTTGAAATCATCCGGCCCCATGCGAAGCGAGATTCGGCCCCAGTGGTTGGTTCTCCCACCGAGCATGCGTGCTCGGAACCATTCAAACTCAGTTCCAGCGACCGTTGAATAGGGCTCTCCCTCGAGTTGCCATCCACCGAAGGCAGCATCGAAATCGCCAAAAGGCCTAGTGGTTGACGCTCCGCGACGTGGAGACTCCCACGGCCAGCGCAATTGTAGCGCATCTTTAGCCGGGTCGTAGAATGGTCCCGCCTCTAACATCAATACCTTAAGGCCCGCCTGTGCTAGCATATAACCGGCCATCCCGCCGCCTGCTCCTGATCCCACTACGATGGCATCGTACACTTCAGGGTTTTCTTTAATTTGGTAAGTGGACATATCGTGTTTAGTTGTCTAATTTTATATGGTGTTTGTCACGGTTCGCAATCGAATCCATAGACTGTATTTCGGTTTATTTGAAATCGGGTCAAATGGGAGGCTATAAAACACCCAATGACGACCAAGCTCTTCTCCGCTATTAAGCACGCCTAAGTTAACCGAAGTGACGGTTTACTTACAACTTTACATTGTATCATTTTTGTGTCATATGCGATAGCATAATCCTTTTAGCTAGTAGTACCGCGCCGTCTTTTGCGGTAAAGCCATTAAAAGTAACAAATAAAATCAGGGGTCAAAAATTAAATATAGGGGAGGGGTAGGTGTAGAAAGGGCAAAAAAAAGCAGCATTACTGCTGCTCTTCTTTTTTTTAGTGGGAATTAACCAACCACGCGTACATTGACGGCGTTTAGTCCTTTTCTTCCTTCTTCGACGTCGAAAGTGACGGTATCGTT
>DXCW01000189.1 GCA_019115805.1 Candidatus Sphingobacterium stercorigallinarum | reverse complement strand
GTATTTTCTATACAAGTCAAACAATACAGCACGATCGTGATCGGTCAAGACTCCAGAAAGATCATTGACAATAAACTTTCTTTTGAACGCCCGAATCGCAGCTGCTTCGTTTCCCAAATCATACCCCATTAGTTTCAGCGCATCTAAAGGGTTAAACGTGACTGGAGGTGTCACCAAGTGGTTCGGGTTATACCAAATACCAAAACCCCGGTCAGCGAGGCGTTTCCACGGAAAAAAGACATTGGGATCATTTTTACGCGCGGGTGCAAAATCCGCATGTCCAATAAAGTTCTTCTGGGGAATGCGGTATTTAGTTTTCAACGTATTCAGCAAAACCAACAACGCATTAATCTGCGCCTCAGGGAACGGCTCACTTCCGTTATTATCCAATTCAATACCGATAGAAACCGAGTTCATATCCGTAATGTCTCCCCACTTGCCTCTCCCCGCATGCCATCCTCTCATATAATCGTTTAACATTTGCACCACCCGGCCATCTCGCCCAATGACGTAATGACTACTCACCTTGGTGTGGGCCAATTGAAAAGTACGTATGGTTTGTGCTAAACTAGACTGTGAGGTGTGATGAATCATCACAAATTGGGGCCTCCTTACATCATAATGGATTGCCGCCGCGTAATCGTATTGTCGATTATTTCCTTCCAAAAACATGTTCCACGCTTGTTGTTCTGGGGTTAATCCGGAAGACGCAGCTGGCAAAGGCGTCGCTTTCCCTGCCTGTGCAACAACAGACTGAGCGGCTAATAATGTATCCAGCCGAGGCGCCGTACCGTCCACCAACGGCGTAGGTTCAATAAGCGCTCCTCGGCCCTGTTGTAGGACAATTGTCTTTCTTTTCGTCGAGCAACTTGTCATTAAGAGTGTTGCACAACCCCATAGGAATATCCACCTCACGAAAACTCTCGCCATCTATCCGATTCTGTTATTTTGGTAAATTTAATAGCAATCCCATCGACAAGACCTGATTCCACTGGACTTTTCCATCCAAAGCGGAATCGTACAACACGGTTCCGCCTAAGGATACATTAATCAAGGACGTAATTTTAGCGGTTAATGTCGCATCTAAACGATGATTCGGATCATCAATATCCTCGTAATCTGCAAAGAGATTATACCGTGCCTTTAAGTTCAGGTTTTGAGAAAGGTTACGGTCTAAGTTCGCCGTAAGCTGAAAAGCCAGTTCGTTTTTAAAATTATTGCCCTCCGATACACCAAAAATGTCACCCGTCCCTTTGGTCACATCATTCGGGTCTGGAAAGGTTCCGTATTTTCTATAATAGTCTTCCGCACTCCGAGGTTTTAGCCGCTCATCCAAAATTAACGTCTGCCTCGCTGTACCGGTACCGAAACGGACCGAAAAACTATTGTCTGGTTTATACTCCAAACCGAAAGACTCCGTAAAATAACCTGGCGCCATAAACGACGATTTCAGTCCGGTAATGACTTCTTCACCATCGTCATTTCTTCCGTATGTAAACGAGTTGTCGAACTGCGTCTCGTAAGTTAACGAGACATAGAGCCCCCAGGATTTGGTCAATTTATAAGAGAGTTTATTATCCCAAAATACGCGGTCATTATTGGGTTTAGCGAGTTGATTCTCGTTTTTTACCTTTCCATACTTCAAGTCAATCTCCGAAGTGAAGTTAAAGTTATTTCGATTGAACTCGGATTTGTGCCACAATATACCGCCAATAGCATATGAGTTTAGCCCCCCTAAGCTCCAGTTTTCACTAAATTGAGCTTGATTAAAGTTCACACCCAACTTGGTCCAGTGTTTCCAATAATTCACCTTTAAATCCAGGTTGGGAATGGGCACATTTATATTTTTAATCGCCAAGGCATCTGTCCCTTCCGTTTCAGATATCGCGCTGTCAGGCCTAACCCGCAGTTCTTTCAAGTCCTGAGCCTGCGTCCCCACGAGGCTGAAAACAAAAACGAAAGCAAGAAGCAAGTAAAATTTCACGTTCATATTAGTTTTCTTTTTTTACATCCAGTTCAATCTCTGGTAATTCCCGCAAAGGTCGCAAATTTGGGTGGAGTTTAAACACTTCATATTTACTTTTAATATAATCAACCATATCGTAGTAGCTCGCGTGTTCTACAAATTCGTAACGCGGACGAAACAACTGCATAAACGCCGCCAGCTCCTCGCCTTCCAGTCCTATCAAATTTCGTACTAATTCTGGGGTAAACCTAAAATCAACTATATTTTGTTTATGTAACTCTTCCAGAAAACTGGTAAAACGACGCGCATTACGCCCTTCTTTACTCACCAAGTTATACAAAGAATTAATATTTAATCCTGCTCCGGTCATGCCAACTGAAAACATCTCACCCGGAGCGGCCAACTCGAAACTCTTTCCATACTCTCGTTTCATTTCCGCGAACACTTCATCCGGATGCCGCCGTCCATATACATTTACTTCTTCGATCGCATGTACCTGCTCTTTCAAATTCACAATTAATGCACTTTGGTTACTAAAAGTTAACGTATCAGAATGGTATCCCCGTTTTTTAAAAACCAATACATCACCTGGTGCCGCATCAGCGCGGAACTCTCCACGTACGTCATTATAAATATATTTTTGCGTATTTAGGTTTCTAATCTCAACCTCGCCCAAGCGACGCTTGGTATCCACATCGTACACAATCCCCTCTAACTGCTGCTGCGAAAAAGCATACATAGGGATACACATTGCAACCATCAAGATTATACAAAGACGACTTCTCACTGGTATAAAACTACATTTTCCGATGATAGCTTACTAATCTTTTAACAAGATTTAAGTGACATGTAACTATTTTGATACGATCAGAAGTTGTCCTACCGCCACCGACTCCGAGTCCAAAGCATTCAACGCCTTAATTTCCGCCAGTGTAAGGTTATATCGCTTAGCAATAGACGATAGCGTATCGGTAACCTTCACCTCGTATATCGTCATCGACACGGGTTGCTTCACCTGTTCCTGCTGATCGGCAGGCTCAGAAAAAACCTCTTCTTTCTCCTCGATCACTTCTTCTACATGTTCCACTCTGGCCCGTCGTTCTACAGGCTCCTCGGCACGATCGTATTGATGTAAATTGTAACGCTCGATCAAGTCAATTAACAATTGCGGGTATCTCGGGTTGGTGGCGTAACCCGCCTCTTTTAAACCTCTGGCCCAGCCTTTGTAATCATCCTTTTTCAACATGAACAGTTTCTCGTAACGCTTACGTAATAAAAACTGCGAATGATCTCTGAAGGATTCCTCCGGGTTACTATAGACTCGAAAACAATCTCTTGAAGTGTCGTCAGGACGTTTGACTGATTTCCCTGACCAACTCCCTCCGCATTTGATTCCAAAATGATTATTCGCTCTGGTTGCGAGATAACTCTTCCCGTTACCCGATTCTAGAATAGCTTGAGCCAGTTTGATACTGGCAGGAATACCATAGCGGTACATTTCCTCAATAGCAATATCTTTAAATTGCTCAATGTATGAAATACCGGTCGCTGAAGTGGCGCCTGGCACTGCCGTTCGGGTTTGTGCTTCTTTCACTGCACGATGAGAAGCCTCCAATGCCCTTCGTTTCGTTCCACATGAAACCAGAAAAACAGATGCGATCAGGCCGACTAAAAGAACCCTCCATGATGTCAAGCCGTGCAGTTTAATTAAGCGGGACTTTTTCATCATATTTTTCCAAATCATAATGGTCGATGGTAGAAATTATTTTTTTAGGCCAATCTTTTGATTCCGAATAACCGCCTCTTGCAAT
>DXCW01000188.1 GCA_019115805.1 Candidatus Sphingobacterium stercorigallinarum | reverse complement strand
GGTGGTGCAGTGCTGTTTTAAGGTTATTCGTTGCGGTAAAATAATATCATAAGTTTTGGTTTTTTGTTTCAAAATTCGAGAGACTTTTATAGCCCAACCGAAGGTTATTTAACTATTTCCTCACGTTCGTTACCAATCTTTTTTAGGCTGGTTTAGCTGTCGTTACGCACTCGTTTGCTCGAATATAGGTTTTTTTTTAGATCAAAAAAGAGCGGATAGAAACGCAATCGATTGCTCGATTTTCATTGTATCGCAAAACGTTGCGTATTGGATTAGGATGGTAGTAGTGTGTAGTGCAGCAGTCTTTTTAGCAGGAACTTAGGGTGGATTAACGGAAACGTGTATATGAAGATTCCAAAAAAATAAAGGATTCTTTAGATGCCTCTCCTTCCCTCTTAGCTGGGAAGAGTTGGCGGTTTGCAAACATCTGGTACATGAAGATGCTTTGTTTTTCTTTGGGCAGTGCTTAGGGGAGAGGCGCTTCGTCTAAAATAAGGAGAAATAGGATGCCCCGTCTATCTAATCTGCTGCCAATGAAAACTTTCGCTGTGCTGTCGTTTTAGCTCTTCACATACCCCAACATGTATTCATGGAAGCGCTCATAATAGACGGTGTACGATTTCTCTAGACCGTCTTTGCTTAGCTGCACCTGCATGGTTCCTTGACTTTTATAATCAAAGGGTGCTATCGTCATGTCCCGACGGAACGATATTCCCCTATTTCCTTGAAGTTTATATACGGCTTCCTTGGCGCACCAACAGGCGTATAATTGATTGATTTCATCGTCTTTCTGAATGCAGGCTAACTCCCCAGGCTTGAGGAACTTTTCTTTAATCCGGACCACTTTTTCCTTGACGATCTCTAAATCTATTCCGCAAGGACCCGATGAGCTGATCATCACGCCGGCATAGTCGTAGGAATGCGTAAGGGAAATCTCAAATGGATAATCAGGTAGATAAGGCTTGCCGTTCACATCGGACGGACAGCGTATGTAATTGGGCGTTTGAAGCAAATAACGTAGCAACACGCGGGTAGCCAGCCAATGTAAAGTGCGCTTTCCTTTACTGAGACTTTCCAGTTTTGTGCGTTCTGTTTGATCCAGCTGGAGCATCGCTACGAGGTGTTCCGAATGCTCTTCGATTCTCCATAAAGCGATGCGCGTTTGAGCATCCAATTCTTTTAAATACGCCAATGCCATAATCAAATTTAGAAAAGTAACTTGCTATTCACAATGTATAGTCGAATAAAAGTTTCGAAATCGAATCTCGTTTTAACGAGCGCTCAGGTATACGTATTCTAATTCGAGCTAGAAGCTCCCAGTGACAGGAGCGGGATCGGTGTGTTGCAATGTCAGCTGCCATGATGCCCTAACATTAGGGCAACTCCACCTTAAAAGCCTGGTATGGATAGACCGTTCTATCCACATCATTGTTCCATTGTGGCAAACGTTGTAACTGCGCGCAGGTGAAATACAAATAGCCGTCAGGGCCTACCCCGAAAGAATCTGGCCAGATCAAATTGGGATCGGCAATAAGCGTTTTTAGCGTGCCGTCGGATTGGATATACCGTATGCTGTAGTCTTCGGACGATGCGAAATATACATGACCACGGGCATCGGCGACCATACCGTGTGTGATTCCCACTTTTCCCAGATCTTCCACTTTTGTGCTCAAATCGGCATCGGTCAGTCCTTCTTGGGCGAGGTGTTGCGTTTCAATTCGGTACAGGTTTTCTTTGTTGATGGGCTTGAAGTAAAAATATTTAAAATCGGGACTCAGTGCAATGCTGTTGATGTTTGATGAGAACGGATTCCCCTTTTGGTCCTGCATTTTGATGCCGTCATATTCCAATGTAATGGGCTCGGCTAAGGTGTAAGGGGTTTCGGCCAATACAGTTCTTGATTTTTTGGAGGGCAAATCCAATACAACGATGGCGGCTAAACCCGGATCGGAAAGATAGGCCAGTTTTTTTTCCACATCGACGCGGACATCGTTCAAAGCAGATTTCGACTTGTCCAGATCCTCGAATAAGAATGTGTCTTCCACTTGATTGGTTTTCGTGTTTATTTTTACCAATTTAAAATAGCCCTCGGTTGCTCCCGTTCCATCAGCAAAGATATTTCCTGCCAAACCGGGCTGCGAATCGAGGACCCACAAAAAGTCTTCGGCGTCCACGTAGATGTCTTGTACCCTAAAAAAATGGCGGTCATCGTTTAGCTTGGTGTTCCACTCCTCATCAGGGTAGGGTTGTGGATTCCCTTCTTTGATTTCCGCTAAGGCCAGATCCCCACTACCATTGTAGTTGGGAAAAGAAACAAAAACCCTATTTTCAGAATTGACACTTAAACCGATGGGCATACTTTTACCGAATTCGGCGATGGGCAACAGCTCTTTCTTTTCTGACGACTTTTGACAGCCGATTATCGTAAAAATGCTAATCACTAATGGAGTAAGATAGTTTTTCATCGTGTTCATGTCCGTGCTTCTATGCAACAATATTACCTTTTTT
>DXCW01000187.1 GCA_019115805.1 Candidatus Sphingobacterium stercorigallinarum | reverse complement strand
AGCCGCTTTCAGGTTAACGTGGGTTAAACCGACTGGCTGGATGGGTTCAGGTTGCTGTTGCTTGAACGTTACAAAATACCCTTGATCGACCTGTAGCTCTTCTGCAGTGAATACCTCCCGGCGAACCAATTCGAAGAAACAACGAGTGGTGGCCTCCACATCTGCCGTCGCGTTATGCGCTTCGTCAAAGGGCTTATCAAAAAGATAGGCATGAAGCTCCGTCAAATTCGGTAGTTTATAGCGCCCACCGCGACCGCCAGGAAGTTGGAGTAACTCCGCGGTTACCTCGGTACAGGTATCCAGTACAGCCAGTTCCGAAAGTGGGGTCTCGACGCCGTAGCGGTAGAATTCACTCCCCATGATATTTAAATCGAATCGGATATTTTGGCCGACAACAAATTTTGCTTTGCCGAGCGCTTGGTTAAACTCCTTCAACACCTCGGATATCGGTACACCCTGTTCCTCAGCTAGTGCTGTCGAAATACCGTGAATCTGTTCCGAGTCATACGGGATATTGAAACCATCAGGTTTAATTAAGTAATCGCGATGCTCGATTAAGCGCCCCATATCATCGTGCAACTGCCAGGCGATTTGAATACATCTTGGCCAATTGTCGGTATCGGTAATCGGGGCATCCCACCGTTTGGGTAGGCCCGTTGTTTCGGTATCAAAAATAAAATACATAGCAGCAAAAAAAGATATTCAAAGAAAACTTGGATAAATAAATCTACTGATTTCTTATGAGTCCTACAGGTCACCTTATAAAACCTTATAGATCAGCTTACGAGCAGCATAGGGATAAACAAATCCCATGCAGACAGAAAGAGCGCAATTCCGACGGTTCAAAATTGCGCTCTTTAGCAGAGAAAGGGACAGTCTTCTACTGGAGAATGACGACCTCTACTCGCCTATTCTTCTGGCGTCCCTCAGCGGTCTTGTTGTCCGCTACCGGATCAGATTGACCTAAACCTGCTGTACTTATTCGGGCACTGGAAATGCCTGCATCAATTAAGAATGTTTCTACCGATACTGCTCTTTTTTCGGATAACCATTGGTTGTACTCCTCGGTGCCCGTGGCGTCGGTGTGTCCATCCACTCGAATATTCGCGCCTCGATGCTCACCACTCTTTAACACTTTTACCAGTTTGCTAAGTTCCTGTTTCGCGTTATCCGTTAAGTAGGATGAATTCGTATTGAAGAGCAGGTCGGATGAGAGCGAAACCAAGATGCCCTCGCTGGTCTGTTTCACATCGTCAAACTCCCTTTGTACATTCCGGAGCCCATCATCCGTCCCGTCTTTTGAAATAACGGCACCAGGATTGATCACCAGCTGTTGTTGCCGACAGGACGAAACGGCTAATCCCGCAATCAAAATCAGGGTAAGATAGTTGATTCTCTTCATGTGTTTTTATGTCGTTTTATAGGGTAAATATACAGATATTATAACGAATTTTAAGCGAAAAGCCCAACAAACATTTTACCGACTTACACGAACTTACTTGTCCCTCGGTTTAAAAATTCGATCTCGAGCCGAACGGATTTCTGGAATAGCCTGATACAGGTTCCAAATCAGTCCGTTACGGGCGTTTTCTAGTAAAATGGCGATGCTTGACTGATTGACCCCTAGGTATTCATCAGCCACGTCATCCGTCCGTAAATCCAGCCACGATCTAAACCCGTACTCTGAGAATAGCCCCTCGCCAAACTCCTCATATAGGGTGTTCAGCGAACGATACGCCTGCTGTTCATCTAAAAACGCGCTGGCGATAGATATAGCGGGGTTGATCCGATAAGATCCCACGCTGTCTTTACGCTGATAAAACCCCCAAATATCCGAGTGCGTGGTGCCGACTCCAATCTCGTTATCTCGTCGCTTGACCACTTGGGTGTATTTTAACAACACATCTTGGAGATCTAAATCTCCAATCACGGCGTTTTCCGGTGATATGGTTCTAAATGGACTGAACATATCCAATAAGCTCGTGTTGGGCGGGCCGAAAGGGAGCTGTATGCCGTACATGATAGTGTCTAGACGCGCGGAATCCAGGGTCAAGCTATCGGTAATACCTGGGATCTCATCGCGAGTCCATACCGATGAAGCGTCAAAATCTGAACTGGTGAAGGTGGAATCGGAGGCATTTGCCTTGCTCTCTTCGGACACCTCTTCTTCGTCTATCTCTACAACAGCAGCCTTCTCGGGTAGACGGAATTCGATGGCGTGTCGGAATGCCTCCGGAGGAATGCCACTGCTGGGAGAGGCTACTGCTAGCATATACGCACTGAGACCGGCATTCAAACCGACGAGCGGTTCATCGCTGAAGACTTCGTCGACCATGTCTATCGTCCCACGTATGAGTAGCGAATCCTTTTCTAAAGTGAGGTTTCTCCAATTCAATCGATCCCAAAGCAAGGTGATTTTTGCACGCAGTTGATTTTCCTGTTCCGTATCTTCAGAGAGGTATTGACGAATAATTAACAGCGATTCGATTAGTGAGCTAGTGGCCACTACGTCGTATTTCGGCTGATCATCTAGATACAGTGGGAGTCCCTTTCGGCCGTCAAAAAAGGCAGGGAAAAAACCATCGTTGTTTTGCGCATTTTCCAAAAAATCGACCACGCGTTGGGTACGGTTCAGAAATAGTGGTCTGCTGATGTTTCCTTTTTCTACGCCGATCAATAAGCTTAGTAGCGCGCCACCGGTCTCTTGAACGGAAACCGGTGCCTTGTCTTTCATTCGGAACGGCATATACATGCCCGAGTTGACATCGTAATTTTCCACGAAATGGTTGATGCTCGCGGATTGCACTAAATCAAGAAGCTTCTCTTCCGTATAACTCGACGCCTCAACCTCAATCACTTCTGAGAAGGGAGATTCGCGATAATTGTAATCTACCCAAGCTATTTTATAATAGTATTTTTTATCGAGTGCCGGCACGCGGTCCAATCCGCTAAGCATATAGGTCGGGCGGATGGCCACTGCCTTAAACTCCTTATTGTCCTGAGACCGATATACCTTGACGTACCGAATACTCGGTGTCAACGGCACCTGCCATTTCAACTCAACATGGTGCCCATGCCCAGTGGCCTCTTGTAAAACCGCACTGGAGGTCAGTGGAGCTTCTGAATACCGGGCAGGTAAAAATTCAATTTGATCTAAGTAAAGATGGTGTAGCTTTGAACTGGAGATTAATTGACGGAAGCGAATTCCGGAAATGATACGATCCACATCTAAGCCTGCGAATACCCGCAGTGGAATTTTCACATTTACCCAAGTGCTGTGGTTAAAATCTTCAACGTACTCCGCTAGTGGTACGCTGACCGATTGACTTTTGCCCTGTTGAATTGATATCGACGGAAGATCTTGTATATCGGTAAGCGGTGTGGCTATAAATAGCTTTAAGTTCAGTACGTCGTCATGATTCACACGATAATGGAACTTTTGCCGAGAATACCGAATCAGTACATCCCAATCGCCTTGATCCGCCGATTGGTATTTCAACGAGAGTGCATTTCCTGGTGTGAAAAACAAGCTATCGGAAACGAGCAAGTTTCCTTGTACATTTTCTACCCAGCTGTGCCCCGTATAGTTTACCTTGCTCCGGGCGTAAGAGCCTTTCACTAAACTGTTGTCAAATATGACCTCAGGATACGACTCGGCTCTGAGTGCAACCTGTAGAATACATAATAAAACAACGAGAAAGATCCTATTGCGCATGGTCCAGTTTTAAAACACGAAAATAGTCAAAAATACGGTAAAATGCCATGTCCGGCCCTATTAAATTTGTGACATACTTCTCGGCCATCGCTCTGGAGTTAGCCGATTGGTATACGCGCAATCGCCGGTAGACTTTGATGGTTATTGTTAATGGGCTATAAATAAAAACAATCAGGTTTTACAATTTAAACAGTTTTTGATTATATACTTTTGTCTAAGTGATTGGGATCTCAGCGCAGTATGGTCCGCATGATGAATCAATGAAATCATAAAGTTAAGCATATGAGCACGCAAACATTTACACCGATCGAACCCGTTAATAAAAACGATGATATCAGCACTCGGCGACCGTTTCGAAAGGAACTCACCTTAGCCATTCACAACTTATTGATGAGTGCAGAGGGCTGTCTTCGGATCACCCTGACGCTGTATGGTGAATGCTTTTTTCGGTATCGCTAAGTTCATTGTTCACCTCTAGATCGTTGGATTGATGGCGGCTTTTGGATGCTGTTTAAATACAGATGTTCAGCTATATATAGCGAAAGATCGCTCGAGTACAACGCGTTACAAGACTTTACCTAGTCAAAGTGTTAAATAGTCGAAAGGCCGTCCAGTTGGGCGGCTTTTTGTTTTTATTTGAAGCGTATCAACTGAAGGGCTATGATTATAAGAGTGCGATTTTCCATGCATCGGTCACTCGACCTTCCAATAAAAACGCACGGGCCTGTTGCAATTGATGTGTACGGCGGGTCTGAGGATCGCCAATAAAAGCGTTTAATAATTCTTGAATCTCTGGTTCGTAAGCGAAATCGTCGATTTCCATCGGAGTGGGGACGCGCGCGATTGTCGCAAGGCGGTGCAGCTGATCGCTGTTAAAAACTCCAGATTCTCGTATAAATTCTGGAATGTCGTCGATGACCATGATCAAAAAATTAAACGAACCATACTAAAGCTTCCCTGCACGTACAATATGGCGGATTAACCGATCAGCAAACGCGCTCGTTTTCAATAGCGTGGCATCTTCCATCAAATTATAAAAATCAACAGTAACGGCTTTGGTCTTGATCGTTTCCGCCAGCGCGGTTACGATCGCCTCAGCCACTTCAGTCCAACCCAAATAATCGAACATCATCACCCCACTCAAAATGACGGAGGAAGGGTTCATGGTGTCGGTATCTGCAAATCGAGGTGCTGTACCGTGGGTCGCTTCGAAAATAGCGTGCCCCGTTTGGTAATTGATGTTTGCTCCCGGTGCGATACCAATCCCGCCGACCATGGCTGCTAAGGCGTCCGAGATATAGTCACCATTGAGGTTGAGCGTAGCCACCACGTCATAATCACCTGGAGCGAGTAATATCTGCTGTAGGAAGTTGTCAGCGATGACGTCTTTGATCACTAGCTTTCCAGCTTTCTCTGCAGCCTCCTGTTCGGCATTGGCTGCCTGTTGTCCTTCTTCTTGTTTCGTCTTTTCCCATTGATTCCATGTATAGACGAGATCGCCATATTCTTCTTCGGCAACTTGATACCCCCAGGTTTTAAAGGCCCCCTCGGTAAACTTCATGATATTGCCTTTGTGTACTAAAGTGACACTCTTACGTTTTTCCCCTAACGCATGTTCAATTGCCGCGCGCACTAAACGTTTCGAACCTTCTTCCGAGACGAATTTCAAACCCACTCCGGTAGTTCGCGTGAAATTATAGTCTACATGGAGATCATTTTTTAAGAAATGCTGTAAGCGTTGTGCTTCTGTAGATCCGGCTGCAAATTCTACCCCAGCATAAATATCCTCTGTGTTCTCTCGAAACACCACGATGTCCACGTTCTCTGGATGTTTGACCGGAGAGGGAACGCCGGTGTACCATCGAGTCGGACGCTGGCAAACATACAGATCCAATGCTTTTCGCAACGCGACGTTTAGCGAGCGTATCCCCCCACCGATTGGGGTGGTGAGCGGCCCTTTGATGCCGACCAGGTATTCTTTAAATACATCGATGGTCTCATCGGGTAACCAGTTCCCCGTTTGATCAAATGCTTTCTGCCCAGCTAGCACTTCTTTCCACTGCACCTGCCTTTTTCCGTCATAACACTTTTGAATAGCAGCGTCGAATACCCGAACCGATGCTCGCCAGATATCTGGACCAATTCCATCACCGATGATATAAGGGAGAATGAGGTGATCCGGTGTGACTAACTTTCCGTCTCGATCGATACGGACTTTATCAAATGTGCTCATAATATATGCTTAAATGGTACTAATCTTTAGTAAACATGTTGCCTATTTCGCGGCTTAAACGACGGAATATCGGAGCAGCTTGTACATCCTCATATTCATCGATATGGCGATCTTCCAGCCTCGATGGAAAAACGAGAATGACGTTTTGGTCGGTATACAGCCTCCCTACCCGCTTAGCCAATCCGTCTAGCGCACTCCGATACGAGAGGTCGCCGTATCTAGCCGAGACAAATACCAGCAAGGAGTCAGCCGCTGCGAACGCAGATAAACCTGCGACGTTGTCCCAGTCCTGATAGCTCTCGTATACGGTTGGAATACTGCTGTTTTGACTTTCCAACATTTGTGCGATAGCGTGTTGCGTGCGCTCATTACAGACAAATATAACAGGTATAGAAAGCTCTTGAGCCAGGATGGTGATTTTCTCCATCCAATACGCGAAACCAACCTCAGCCTCTGCTAGTGGTGGAACAAAGACGCTAATCGTTTTGTTTGTCACGAAAGGTTTTTCCAGTCGACACATCATTAAGTTGGCATGTGTCTTATTCAAAATACTTTCTGATTTCTCTCCTACAATTTTTTCGACAAAGCTTGTTGCCCGCGGCCAACCCAATACCAAACAATCTGCATCGATCTCTCGGGATGAACGGCTAATACCGTTAGCGATATTGAAATCAACGGTGGTAACCAAGTCGACTTCTGTCTCCGCTCCCGCTGCATACTTTGCTGTCTTATCCAAATTTTGTCGCGCTAAAACCAGATTTTTTTCTGCTTGCGCATCATTGTGTACAACACTCAGAATATTTAAAGGATGGGGCGATTTTTTTGATTTGATCAACGTAGCAAAATCTAGAATCGCTTCCATATTGTTGAGGTTGGCTATTGGAATCAAAATCTGTTCATCCTGAGCCTCTACCTGTTCCATATGTTCTTTGTGTTGGAGCCCCTCCATGACAATCTTTTTTGAGGCATTCTCGGTGACGATCGAAGCGATGATACAACTGACTAAAATCAGCATGATTGTGCCGTTCAATACGTTCTCATCGATGATGTCGTTTTGGTAACCCACCATGATAACCGCTAAGGTCGCGGCCGCATGGGCGTTGCTCAGACCGAAAATCAGATTACGCTGATTTTTTGAATATTTGAACGTCCATTGGGTCGCCTGCGCGGCAAGGAATTTACCGACGATGCCAACAGCTGTTAAGACACCCGCTACATAAAAAATGGTCCATCCCGTACCGTTAGTGATCATCCCTAAATCGACAATCATGCCCACCGATATCAAGAAGAAGGGGATGAAAATGGCGTTTCCGATAAACTCAATCCGATTCATTAATGCGGAGGAATGCGGGATTAACTTATTCAATGCAAGCCCAGCAACAAAGGCGCCGATAATGGATTCTAGGTTGGCCAATTCTGCCAAAAAAGCCGCGAAAAACACCACCGTCAGTACGAAAATGTAGTGACCGGTTTTCTCACTTTCAATCTTCTCGAAAAACCAGCGGGCAATTTTCGGTATGATACCGAACATGATGAATAAGAATATCGCAAACGATACCCCCAGAACAACCCAAAATTCACCAGTGATATCCCCCATAGAGGCACCTTTAATCACCGCCAAGATAATAAGTACGGCGGTATCCGTTAGGATGGTTCCGCCAATCGTTATGGCGACAGCCTCGTTCTTGGATATGCCGTAGCGATTCACGATAGGATAAGAAACCAAGGTATGCGTCGCAAACATGCTGGCAATCAACGTGCTGCTGAGAAATCCGTAATCCAGAATATAATAACAAACTGGAAAGCCGATCGACAACGGAATGATGAAGGTGAAGAAGCCAAACATGACGCTCTTGTGCTTGGTCTTGTTAAATTCGTTCATATCCAATTCCAGCCCGGCAATGAACATGATGTACAGCAAGCCTATTGTCGAAAACAAATCTACCGCAGAGTTATTCTCTAGCCAATTCAATCCATGAGGACCGATAATCATTCCGGAAATAATCAAACCGATGATGCCGGGGATTTTGAGCGGTCGAAGCAGTATGGGTGAGAGCAATATAATGAATAGCACCAACGAAAAGATTAACACAGAGTTGGTTAGTGGTGCCTCAAACGCATGCATCAAATGGTCGAGAATGTTGTTGCCCATATTGTATAAATAAAATTCACTATTTAGACTGACGAATGTCAGAATTATTGACGAAAGATAGTAAAATTATGATAGAAATCGTGAAGATGATTCGCTACAAATCGGCAATCATTTGAACTGAATGGTCTTAATAGGAGAAATTCGAGAAATTAACATGGACGGTATCACTAATGTGACCAAAGCCAGCGCAACCAGCGAAAAATTCAAGCCCAATACGGTGGTCCAGTGGATACTCATAGGAACATAAGGCGTGTAATACACACTGGGATCCAATTGGAAAAAATGAGTTTGGGTTTGAAAGACATATAAGCCCAAGGCCATCAGGTTCCCTATAATCAAGCCGATGCCAATCAGGTATAGCGAATTGTACAGAAATATTTTGCGAATATGGCGACTTTGCATCCCTAAAGCTTTCAACATGCCGATCATTGGCGCCCTTTCCAAGATAGAAATCAGCAAAGCTGAAATCATATTAATGACCGCTACGATAACCATGAGTACGAAGATGATGTTATCATTCATGTCCAGCATGTTCAGCCAGTTGAATATATCCTGCATTTGCAGGACCACATTCGTTGCGTATAGTCCTTCAGAAAGTTGTTCATTGACCGTTTCGGTCGTCTCAAAGAGCTGGTCGAACTCTGAAACCCGTATTTCAAAACCGCCCGACTCCTCGGGGTGAAGATTTCCTAAGCGGCGAATTAATGGTAAGGATCCGATGACATATATTTTGTCCAACTCTTCGGCATTCGTGCTGAAGATTCCCCGAACAGTGAACCGGCGCTTGCGTACCGGGTCCTGAATAAAATACATGATGAAGCTCTCTCCTACTGAAAGTTGAAGCCGATTGGCTAGCAGGCTTGAAATCAACAGCTGATTGTCTGCGTCTTTCGCTGAGAAATCCAGCGTATCACCTTCCAGTATTGTTTTCTCGAGGAAATCTTGATCGTAGTTCGCATCAATCCCTTTCAGCAACACCCCCTCAATTTCTCCTTTTACATTCATGATGCCCGCTTTTGTGGCAAAGGGATAGATATCGATGACATTCGGTACATCACGAATTTGTCGGATTTTTTCGGGAGATAACGAAAGTGGCTCGTTGCTATAGGCATCGCCAGCAGCATCCGCCATGATGATGATGTCGCCGAAAAAGCCGCGTTGCTTATCGGTTATTTCGCCTTTAAATCCATTTAAAATGGCCGCAGCTAAAATAATAGCCGTAATGGCGAGAGCGAGTGCACCAATGGTCACGCGTACAATCAGCTTGGAAAATGTACGTTGTCCCTCTATGGTAATTCGTCGTGCTAGAAAGAATGGAAAATTCAAGCTTAGATTAAATTTGTAACTTCGCAAAGTTAACAAAAAATGTCAGCTGATTCGCTTTCGTGATCAGCAAAACTGAATAAATATATAGCTTATGCGAATCGTTTTTATGGGAACTCCTGAATTTGCCGTAGCCTCGCTAAAGGCCCTCTTGGCGGCAGGAGAGCAAGTCATTGCTGTAGTCACTGCGCCAGACCGTCCAGCAGGTCGAGGACGCACTTTGCAACAATCCGCGGTCAAGCAATTCGCCATCGCTCAGGGTTTACCGGTCTTACAGCCGGTCCGACTTCGCGACCCGGAGTTTTTAGCGGAGCTGGCTCAGTTAAAAGCAGACTTGCAAGTCGTTGTGGCGTTCCGCATGCTGCCAGAGCTGGTGTGGGATATGCCAGCCCGCGGGACGATCAATTTGCACGCCTCGTTGCTCCCCGATTATCGAGGGGCAGCACCGATCAATCATGTCCTCATCAATGGAGAAAAAAAGACAGGGGTCACCACCTTTATTTTATCGCACGAAATAGATACTGGGCATGTATTGTTCTCCAGAGAGGTACCTATAAAAGAGGAAGATAATGCGGGGGATCTACACGATCGCTTGATGGGTGTCGGCGCCGAGTTGCTTGTCGATACCGTATCGGCTATTGGTCAGGGCGACTACGTGCCGGTACCTCAGTCTGCGCTTATGGAAAATCGATCGCTACATCCGGCGCCAAAAATATTTAAAGAGGATTGTCGAATTGACTGGAATCAGCCCACCGAGAAGGTGCACAATTTGATTCGAGGTCTGAGTCCTTACCCCGCTGCATTCACTGATATGGATGGTCAGGTGCTCAAAATATTTCAGGGGGATAAACGGATAGAAAGTCACCAATTCAAGCCCGGTGATTTCGCTAGTGACGGGAAATCCTATCTCCGGTACTTCACGAAAGATGGCTTTATCGAATTGAACGATATACAAATAGCGGGTAAAAAACGGATGTCAATTGCTGAATTTCTTCGCGGCTATCGACTTCCGGCCAAGAGGTAATTAATCGTCTTCCACATAACGCAATAAGTCGCCGGGTTGGCAATCCAATGCTTTGCACAAGGCTTCTAACGTACGGAGCCGGATGGCTTTCGCTTTTTCGTTTTTTATAATCGATAGGTTAGACAGCGTAATCCCTACCCGTGCGCTGAGTTCGTTGAGTGACATGTTTTGCCTGGACATAACCTCATCTAAATGGATTCTAATGGCCATAATATTCGTTTTGAATGTTCATAACAGCTACAGAAAAAACAAATGTTGTACCAAATTGTTTTTCTCAGCAGAGGGGGCAGAAACTGTTGATAAGTAAAAAACATGTCAATTTAACGGTTTTCGGCTCAGAAGTTAGTTTTTGGAATGATTATTGATAATAGTTCTGCATCAATTAACCCCCTCTAACTAACTCATAATGAGTTAATAAATTGCGATTTATTACGAATAATTGGTGGAAATTTGTTATGTTTGCGAACATTCCAGAAAAGAAAGGTTTATATATTAGATGAGACAGCTCAAAATTACACAATCCATTACCAACCGGGAGTCACAATCGTTAGATAAGTACTTGCACGAGATTGGGAAGGTTGATTTGATTTCCGCAGAAGAGGAAGTCATTTTAGCTCAACGTATTCGTGAAGGTGATCAAGTGGCTTTGGAAAAATTAACAAAAACCAACCTGCGTTTTGTGGTTTCAGTGGCCAAGCAATATCAGAATCAAGGGCTCACTTTAGGTGACTTGATTAACGAAGGGAATTTAGGCTTGATCAAGGCAGCAAAGCGGTTTGATGAGACAAAAGGGTTTAAGTTTATTTCTTATGCGGTATGGTGGATTCGCCAATCTATTCTACAGGCAATAGCCGAGCAGTCTCGTATCGTTCGCTTACCTTTGAATCAGGTGGGATCGCTGAGCAAGATTAGTAAAGCCTTTTCACGCTTAGAACAAGAATATGAGCGGGAGCCTTCACCAGAGGAGCTTGCGGATATTCTAGAAACCACAGTAGACAAAGTGTCTGACACATTAAGTAATTCGGGTCGTCACGTATCAATGGACGCTCCCTTCGTGCAAGGTGAGGAAAACACCCTGTTGGATGTGTTGGAGAATAGTGATCCAGATACAGACAGCACACTAATTGATGAGTCGCTCTCCGAGGAAATTAGAAGATCGTTAGCTACTTTAACAGAGCGCGAAAGAGAAATAATTGTATTATTCTTCGGTCTTGGAGCAAACCATCAACTGTCATTGGAAGAAATTGGCGAGAAATTTAGCTTGACTCGAGAGCGTGTCCGTCAAATCAAGGATAAAGCCCTGCAGCGATTGAGACACACGTCGAGAAGTAAAATTTTGAAATCCTATTTAGGATAGTTTTTTATTAGGAATTTATTTCACAATGTATATAACGCCGGAAAACCCGGCGTTTTTTTGTATTCATCGTGTCGTGGAAGTGGTATCCTAAATCGGCTGCGCCTATTCTTTGTTATGCAGTTGTTCGTACAAACCAATTACCTTTTTTTGCAAGTCAATGACCTCCACCTCGCGTGCTTGCAATCGTTGCTGTAATTCTTGTACTTCATTCTGAATCTGCTTGTCCTCCTCGGGATCGGTGGTAGATAGCAGCTGAACTAATGAAAGACCAAATAATTTGGATATTTGATTGAGTCGAGAAAGATTGACATCGGTAATGCCTGTTTCAATTTTTGAAAACGCCGGAATTGAAATATCTAAGCGTTGCGCAACATCTTCTTGGCTCCACCCCTTTTGGTGGCGAAGCAACCTTATTTTTTTTCCTAATGCATTCATGGGTAATGTGTGAAGATTTTAGTTATTAAGTATTAACCAAATTTAAGGAAATATAGGATATTTCAAAAGCCATCACGTTAAACAACCCTATAAATTGGAAATTTTATTGAAAGTTTCTCAAAAATTTATCTGCAAAACTTGCCATATTTACCCCATTGTAATTATTTGAACTCATAAAGAGTAAATTGTGCCCATTAGACTTGAATCCATCCAAGAACTGCTCTAAGCCTGACATTTGCGTAATGACGTGGAAAGATGGATGCGCAAACGCATCGGTGAGTTCATTAACTAGCTTGTCTATGGCAATATTCTTCTCTTTGATCAGGTCGGTATTGATGAACACAATAGCATGATCAGATTCGTCCATGGCGTGCCGATATTCCGTTAAAAATTCTGGATTCGAACTATCGTAAGCATTCAATTCGATGATGGTGACCAGCGCTTGATGGGGGAACTGCTCTTTTACCGCATGAATGCTCGACCGTAATTTATTGGGTGTGTGGGCGAAATCTTGGTACACCACACTGCCGTTTTGACTTGCTACGAACTCCAGATAACGGATCGAGCTTTTGAAGTCTTGTATCGCCTCATAAAATTCGTCGCGTTTCACACCCAGCCATTCACATACCGTAAATGCACCAGCAATATTGGACAGGTTGTGTTTGCCGAAGACCTTTAATGGGATGCTTTGTTCTCCGACGCGGAGATATGTTACGCCTTTATTGATCGTGTATTCCGGAAGCTTGTAACCGTGTCGATTGATTTTTAGATCCATCGTCTTGTCGATCACTTCTTTGGTACGCGCATCATCTTTATTGTAGATTAGGGTACCCTTCTGTGGGATGGTCCGAATGAAGTCCTCAAAATGCTTAAAATAATCTTCTTCAGAAATGACCGCCTGAAAAGCGTCCCACTCGATCCCACTGATGAGTGCGAAATTCGGATGGTATTTCAAAAATTTAGATTGTTTATCAACTGGTGATGCGTAATATTCATCTCCTTCGATAATGATCAGGTTGTTTTCTGGATTGAGGCGAACTAAACGATCAAATCCCTCCAGCTGCGCCCCCACCAAGTAGTCGAACTTTTTATCCAATTTTTTCAACACGTGCATGATCATACTGGTGATGGTGGTCTTACCATATGAACCGGCTATAACCACTCTGTTCTTCTCCATGCTTTGCTCATACACAAATTCGGGATAAGAATAAATCTTTATACCGAGTTCAACCGCGCGAGCCAATTCTGGATTGTCCTCATCCGCATGCATGCCAAGTATCACCGCGTCCAATTCTTCTGAGATCTTGTTTGGAAACCATCCCAGTTCGTCGGGAAAAAGACCGGCCTGTTGCAAATGTGACTTTGAGGGTTCCACAATTTGATCATCGGATCCGGATATTTGATGTCCATGCTCAGCCAGATTGATCGCTAAGTTATGCATGATGCTGCCACCTATTGCTATAAAATGTATGCGCATTTAGTTCACCTTTTTAAATTTAGCTGCACACCAGTTATCCTTAACTTTCTTATCTACTGGTGTCAGGCCTACCTGACGTGCTTCTTGTTGCAGCATTTCCAAATCTTCTCCATTATCATAGAAGCCGGAAAGGTATAACTCTCCCTCTGCCTGTAAACACTCGGCATACGTCTTGAGTTGGTCGAGTAGAATATTTCTATTGATATTGGCTAGAATTCGATCGAATTGTAATCCAACAATGGCTTCCTTAGATCCCACTTTTGCGCGAATATCCAAGGCATCGTTTAACTTTTTATTTTCCTCTACGCTATCTATACATACGGGGTCAAAATCTACCGCTAAAACGTTGGTAGCCCCGCGTTGATGGGCAAGGATGGCCAATATACCGGTTCCACAGCCCATGTCCAAAACGCTCTTCTGATGGAAGTCATTCTCTA
>DXCW01000186.1 GCA_019115805.1 Candidatus Sphingobacterium stercorigallinarum | reverse complement strand
GTTTCTGCCAACCGCAGATAAATCGGCGAGCTCAAATTGATTTGCCCTTCTTGCAGTGAATACTTATTCACGTAGTACATGGGGGTCACCGGTGTCAGTTTCTGATTGTATTGCAACTCATCGCCAATCACGTAAGGAGTGATAAACGCATTTCGAATATCATGTGGATGTTGCTGTACAAAATCGTAATACTTTTTTGATGCATAGATTTCTGCCCAGCCACTGACTCCTTGCCCCAGCGGGTTACCCGATACATCGCCGCTGAAATACATCGACCCAATGGCGCTCATGGCTCGGTCTTCTACTTTGGTGTGGCGGATACAAAAAATAGTTTCCTTGTTGTTATCCGGAGACATGCGAAAGTAGCTCGAATACTCGTTACCCTCCACCAATCCGTACCGATTGGAGTTGATGACCATGTCGGCATATTTTAACGCATTCTCGTTGTCCTCTATATAGAGATAAGCTCGGGCTAATAATGCGTAGGCCACCTCTGCAGAGGCAAACGAATTTGATTTTTCTTCAGTCATTAAGCTCGCTGCTTTTAACAGGTCGCTGATCACGAAGTCGTATACTTCCTTGACTGAACTTCGGCTCAACGTGGAACTTTCTTCTTCGGACAAGCCTTCACGAAGGATGGGTACACCGAGATTGTCGCCATTGTTTTGTCCGTAAGGCCTTCCAAATATGCGGACTAAATTGAAATGAACCAGGGCACGTAAAAATAGATTCTCGCCTTTAAGTTGTTGCAAGCCTTCGCCGGCATCATCGGGCACAAACTCGATTACTTTATTCGCAGCAGCGACGATTTTATAGGATTGTGACCAAAAGTTGGTGCAGTGTCCAGAGGTGTTGATGTGATTATAGCGGTAGGCACGCGTTAGATCATCTCCTGAAGTTTGGCCCTGCGTGACGGCATCTCCGGGATACTCCATTAAAAAATGGCCACTTCGAACATAGGCTTCACTTTTCAATAAAGCATAAGTCCCGATTGTGGCAGTCGATACATCCGCTTCATTTTGTAAGGCTGAGCCTTCCTCAATATATTCTGTCGGGAGATAATATTTCTGGCAGGAAACCAAAAGCAGCACCGAGAGAATAAACGCAGAAGGGACGAGTAATATTGATTTTTTCATAGTGATATGAATTAAAACGTTAAATTAATACCGAAAAGGAACTTTCTACTGACTGGATATTTAAAGTCAGACATTCCTGAGCTTAAGTTGACTTGACTGAGCGATACTTCTGGGTCGGGCCCTGAAAAATTAGTGGCCGTCCACAGGTTGTCCGCGCTAAGGAACAGGTGTACTCTCGATAAGCGCATCCTGGAGGCGATCTCTTGTGGTAAATTATAACCCAATCGCACATTTCTTAAACGGATATAACTTCCATTTTCCAGGTATCGGGATGAAGGTTGGTTGGATTCCTTGTTTCCACCAACGATGGGTTTAGGGTGTGTGGCGTTATCGCCTTCTTTTTCCCAACGCGTCCATCCCTCGGGTAAGACCATGGAGTTAAAGGCTTCGTACAGCCCGTCGTTATCAAAATAAGCGCGGGTATGGTTGTACACGTAGTTGCCGTAAACGAAGTTAAAGAATGCCGAGAGACTGAAATCTTTATAGGTAAGCGTGTTGCCCAATCCGCCGGTGAACTTCGGCGCTGCGGACGTACCGGTGAATTGCCGGGAATCACTGGATGCAGCCTCGCTGTATACATTGGTGGTTTCTTTGATTGGATTTCCGTTATCATCGAACGTCACCTTTTCCCATAACGGATCACCGTTAGCCGGATCTACCCCCGCCCAAATCGGGAAGTTATAGGCGTCCATATCGTAGCCTACGGCAATGGGTTGACTGGCGCCGGAGTTAAACATGGCTGCGCCATCACTAAGCTCCAATACTTTGTTTCGGTTAAAGGCCATATTGAAACTGGTTTCCCAGGTGAAATCCTCTCGAGTGAAATTCTGTGACACGATGTTGAATTCCAATCCGCGATTGCGTACCGATCCCGCATTCACCCACACATAACTATATCCCGTTGTGGACGCTAAAGGTTTTTGATAGAGCAACTCGCTGGCCTTCTTCTCATAGATATCTAGGCTGATGGCCAGACGATTCCATAAGGTTAAATCGACGCCCAAATTTGCCGATTTGATTTTCTCCCAGCTTAGATTCGGATTTCCCATTTGATAGGGGGCTGCGCCAGGAAGACCGGAATAACTAGCATCCTGGGTAATGCTGTACAAACCCATGGCGGCATAATTGGAAATGCCGTCCGCATTTCCGACCGTACCGTAGCTCCCCCGAATTTTTGCAAACGAAAACGCGCTATGATCACGCAGAAAATCCTCATTGGTCAAGATCCAGGAAGCGCCCAACTGAAAGAAATTTGCCGTCGAGTTGTTGCGGCCAAATTTGGAAGAGAATTCGTTGACGAACGAGCCGATCAGGAAATAGCGGTTATCATAGTTATAATCCGCTTGAGCCAAGTATTTTCTAAAACCGACTTGGTCTCGGGCACCTCTTGGATTTTGCAAAACTCCAGTGGCGACCGACATGACGTCTTTCCCTGCGGGAAGTCCTTTGCCCGAGGACTCTGCCCATTCCGAGATCGTTGTTTCTACTTCCGCAGCACCTAATAGTACCAAATTATTAACCCCGAAATTTTCTTCATAGCGAATCCGGTTTGAACTTAAAAAACGCTTAGAATGATCGGTGCCGTTATACAGTTCCCCGATGTTCGCGCCGCCCTGCTTGGTACGGCGATCAAAGTAACGTGCGAAACTGCCGTTGTTAAATTCGGTTCTGTTGTAGCTCGATAGGGTGATTTTATCGCTAAGGGTATAGTCTAGATTTAAATCCCCGCTGATTGCCCAGTTGGAATTACGGTTGTAATTATATTGCAAAGAATGTAAGAAGTTCTCTTTTTCACGCCCCGTCCATCCCGGATAGAAACGTCCATCAATGGGATTTCCGTCTTGATCGTAGGCTGGGTCGAAGGGGAGGGCCGTGTAGGCATCATACATGGTGTTGCTGTGCTCTAAGTTGTTGTTTTTCACCAATCCATTGAGGAAAATAGAAGCTTTTAAACGCTCGGTGATTTTCGCTGTTAAATTATTTCTAAAGTTGTAGCCCGTGTGACCGGTTCCCTTTAAGGTTCCTTCCTCCCGGTAGAACACCCCCGAGGTATAGAACTGCACGTTTTCTGATCCTCCAGAAACCGATAAATTATGGTTATTAACGAGGCTAGTGCCGAAGGCCAGGTCCCACCAATTGGTGTTGTTCTCCAATAAACTGGCATCGCGATCGTAAAAGGTGTTTTGGTAATCATAGAGCTCTTGGGAGTTCATCAGACGGAAATTGCCCGTGGTGGCGTGCCCGACGCCTACGGCATTGTTAAAGTTGACCACCGTTTTTCCCGGTTTTCCGGTCCTTGTATTCACGATAATAACCCCATTGGCGGCGCGCGAACCATATAGACCTGTAGCGGCCACATCTTTCAGGATCGATACCGATTCCACATCAGAGGGGTTATAGGTGCCTCCGATATTTCCGTCAACGACCACCAGCGGCGAGGTGCTTGCTGAGATGGTCCCTGCTCCACGGATCAACACGCTCGGTTGGCTAGATGGATCTCCCGAAGCAGTGGATACCACTACACCCGGCGCTTTTCCCTGTAACATATTGGGCAAATCGTTTGCGGTCACATCTTTGAGTTTCTCGGCCGAGATATTGCTCACGGAACTCGATAGGTAGCGTACTTTCTGTGTCGTATATCCAACGACCACCACCTCATCCAAATCGTCGATTTGTGCTTGTAATGTGACGTTGATCTCTTGCTGCGATTGGATGGGTACTTCCTGAGCGTCATAGCCCACCATGGTAAATTCCAGGATGTCTACACCAGCGGGAACATCGAGCACATAGTTTCCTTGGCTATCGGTAGAGGTGCCGGAAGACGTCCCTTTAGCACGTACGGATACGCCCGCTACCGGATCGCCTTGTTCATCAGTTACTTTGCCTCGTAGGGGCTGTTGTACTGCCGTGCTGCGCACCGTATTGGTCGCTGCCATTTGCCGTTTGGCAATGGGTTTGATGAATACCGTGTTTTCTTGAATGTCAAAATGGAGCTGGCTTCCCTTGAGCGTACGTTCAAGGGCAACCTTAAGCGGAACATTGCGTATGTCTAGCGTGATTTTGTTATCCGCCTCACTGACGGTTTTTGCGTTATACAAGAGTTCGAACTGGGATTGTTTTTGAATTTCGTTCAATACATGTTCTAAACTTGCGTTTTTGACCTGTAGCGAAACATGCTGTCCGTAGGTAGCCGCTCGTACTTGAGCGAACATAGCGAATAGCAACACGACGAGGCATCTGGTCCAGAACAGACAAGTGGATAGGAACGCTCGCGTGATAGGGCGATGAGTTGTAGGGTTTCTCTTCATTGGCTAGAAGGTTTATAAGGTATGTTGATGGTTTATAAATACGGTTTTTCAGCGCGTACTAAAGATTAGCATACTACGAGGGCGCCGAGCGAGGGAATGCGTCTTTTTACATAATGGTGATCCTTCCTTGGTTAATGGTAAAACGATAGGTTGAAATTTCCGCTAAGCTTTTCAATACGGTCGAAAGTTCTTGGGTGCGTCTTAACTTTCCGCTGAACCGATCATTGGTTTCTTTACGTAGATCGACGTGCTCAATCGGGTACCAAGCACTCAATTTTTTCAACACCGTATGAATGTCATCGTTATTAAAGCTGAAAAAGCCGTTCTTCCACGCGATTTCGCTCCAGCTATCCACCGAGTAGGCATCAATCGTTCCGTTGTGTTTGTGACTGGCCGTTTGCATATTCGGACGAATAATCACCTCTTGCTGGCCCGTACCTACAGACACCGACCCGTTAATAAGCGTGGTCAGCACTTGATCAGCGCGTTGATTGGTAGCTACATTAAAAGCAGTGCCCAGTACGGTAATATCTGTTCCTTCAGCGCGGACCAAGAATGGATGATCAGCGCGATGGGATACTTCGAAATAGGCTTCACCCTGCAGCGTCAGTTGTCGGGTGCTGTCACTGAAAGAGGTAAACTGAAGCGTACTGTTTGAGTTGAGCCAGATGTCGCTGCCCTCAGACATTATCACGTGTGCTACACTTCCTTTTAGTGTGATGAATGCTCGGGACGCCGCGCTCGACGGATCAGTAGGGTGGAGTTTAAAGGCCACGGTCCGGTCCGCTAGATGAATCCGTTCGATTCCGCGTTCTCGCAATTCAGCAAGTGGCGTGTGTAATGCGGAGCGTATAGTGCCGTCGGAAAATTCAATGAGGGTTTGTGTGGAGTCGGCAAGTGTGAGGTCATCTGGAATTTCGGCAGCGTTCGCGTGTATAGGTTCCGGTATTTCGGCGCGGTCGATCATCAAAATCGCTAGGCATAGACAAGCCGCAACAAGGCCCAATGGCAAACTCCACCTTTTTATCCTATATCGTTTAAGTTGCACGGGCCCAGCTTGTTTTTCCTCTGAGGCGGCTGCGCCGTTTGGTCTCCACATTCCCGAGCTTCGAGCGACCGCTAGCGTGCGGAGATGTCGGTGTAATTCGTCCAACTCCTCGGGGTGTATGCCATCGTCTGTCCATTTCCGTTTCAGCTCATTTGTCCGATGTTGTAGTAAATGCAGTTTAACGCGTTCGGTAGCCTGGTGATCGATAGCCGCATCTTTCCAGGCGATTGCTTTCTCGAGTTCGGTGCGGATTTGCTGTTTCAAACCTGCGGCATCACCTTGCTGCATGTATTCAGCAAGCTGCTTCAAGTCGTTCGGACTGGCCTGACCATTTAAATATCGCTTAAAAACAATATCGATTTGCTCGGATGACATAAAGGCATTAGGTTTTAATAGCTAATACGTTCGGCAGCTAAAAAGTACCTATCCTAACAGAAAAAAACATGGGATAAAAAAAAGAATGCGGGCCAAAGTGCGTTTGGACGATAAAATGGGAGGTGTTGCCGCATGATCCGGTTCGCCTTGTAGAGGTGGTTATTGATGGTCGACTTGTTTATTTTTAACAATTGTCCGATCTCTTTATAACTCATTCCCTCGAGTTTGAATAAAACGAATACTTTTCGACATTGTGGAGGCAGTCGATGAATGCTTTTCATCAAGGCTTGATGACTTTCCTTGAAAGTGACCTCCTCTAAGACGTGCACATATTCGTCACGGAAGCGATGTCGGAGATCGTTTTGAAAGTGCTGTTCAAGCACCGTTTTGCGAAAATGATCATAAACCAGGTTTTCGGCGATCCGGAACAAATATGATTTGAAAGGACGCTCGGCATCAATTTGGCCTCGCTTTTCCCATACCCTTAAAAACAGATCTTGCAGCAACTCTTCGGCGATTTCGCAAGACTTAACCAAACGAATGATGCGTCCGAATAACGGCCCGCTGAAGCGGGTGTATAGCGCGGAAAAGGCATCATAATCGCCCTCTGTTAGCGAGATGACCAGGGATTTTTCACAAACTTCAGGTACGGTCTTTTTCACAGGTGAATCACGTATTGGTATGCGTAAGGAATTGTGTTTGTTAGGTTTATACTCAAATGTAATCAAAATAATGTTGAAATCCCAAGGAAGAGTCAGGCACGGAGAGCGATTTTCCGATGGAGGCGCCGGGCGTCTGATTTCAAAAACCAGATGAGCATATCGTTGTTTCTTATCCAGGAAAGCAATTGAAAATTCTTTAGCGAAGAATAACTTCGCTATTTTTGATTCACGGTTGGATGATGACATTGTTAGTTAAGGCAGCGAGGGAAAGTTTGGTGACCTATAATCGGTAACCGAGGTCAAACAATTCCATAACATCAAGGACGTAAAACGCATGAGAACAGCAACAGAGGGATTCTTTGTGAAGCTAGCCGACATTTTTAGGTTTGCTACGCTGGTCATACGTGAGGGCCTTACTCCCCCTTATGAACGTAAAGAATTCATTAGGCAATGTTTCGAAATCGGATGGAAGTCGCTAGCGTTAACCAGCGTCTCCGGTTTTATTGTTGGATTCGTATTCGTTACCCAAACCAGAACGTCGTTAGATGTATTTGGCGGCACCTCTGCCATGCCCACTTTACTGGCCATCGCCGTAGTGAGATCGCTTGCACCTTTAGTCACCGCATTGGTCGTGTGCGGACGTGTGGGATCTCAAATCGGAGCCGAAGTAAACGCTATGCGTATTACCGAACAAATCGACGCGATGGAGGTATCGGCTACCAATCCACATAAGTTCTTGCTTTCCACTCGCGTTTGGGCGACCACTATCATGGTACCTGTACTTTGCTTTTACGCAATGCTGATCAGTTTCTTCGGTGGGTTTTTGAGTACCGCTACGGTATCGGATCTCAGTTTCCTCGCCTTTCTTATCCAAGTGTTTGACAGTTTACATTTTATTGATTTAGTAGGGATGGTGACACGGGCGATCGTCTTCGGATTCACTATCGGGATGACCAGTTGTTATGTGGGGTATCACCATCATTTCGGTGTCCAGGGAGTAGGGAAGGCGGCGAACTGGGCAGTGGTGTACTCTATTTTTTTAATCTTTCTAGAAGAATTGTTGATTCTGCGGTTTTTCTCCATTTTTTAACACTCAGAGTGTGTAATCAATACTCATGGGTGTAGAGCGATGACTAGGATTTTCAAAAAAGACAATATGGTCACGATTTGATGACATGGATTTTATCGATGTCGTGTATGGATTTATTATCTTGCGGTGCAGGCGAAGATGTGCAGTTATGTGCAAAGGAATCTAATTGACAGGCGATGAAGAATTTTACAGCTTTAATGATAGGATTATTGATCTGTTCAGGCGTATATGCGCAGCAGAAATTTGAAAGAGAATCTCGGATAAAAGAAAATCAAGTGCCGGATCAGGCAATTGATTTTGTGCAAAATCTTTTTGAGGAATCTACCCGAATAAAATGGTATCGCGAGGAGAACTTAGACGGCATTGCGATAGAGGGAAAAACCAGAAGAGAGGAAGGCGTCTACAGTGTTAAATTCAGTGCCGACGGCGATCTGTACGATGTGGAATTGACCCAGGATTTTCAGGACCTACCGGAGGACGCGCAAGAAGAAATCGAGGAGTATCTATCCGAGAACTATCACCGGTATCGTATAAAGAAAGTGCAAGTGCAATGGTTTGGAGATGCTGATCAGGTGGGCGCATTTGTCCGCCATGGTAAAACCAAAGAGGATATTGAGACGCGTTACGAAATCGAGTTTACCGGACGAAAGGACCGGAAGACGGTCTCTTTTGAAGGGGTATTCGATCACGAAGGAGAGCATTTGGAAACCAAAGAGATCGTGCCTAGAAACATCAGTCATTTACTTTATTAGTCGTTTACCGGTTTATGAGAATATACACGCTATTGCTTGTTTTTTTGCTGTTGGCTCAGGCGGGCTTGGGGCAACATCGATTTGGAATCATGCCACAAATCAACACCGATTTTAAACTGGGAAATTATCTTAAGGTCAATACAAAACTGGAAAACCGTTTTATTTTGTACCAAAACCCGCTGGAAGATGCGGGGAGTCGTAGCGAGTATGAGCGTACCGATTTGGAGGTTGTCGTGACGGGAACGCGGGGTTTGTTGACCAATTTTGGTGCGGGATATCTGATTCGACGAAACAACAGTGACGGGACGTTTATGCACCGGGCGATTCAACAATATAGCGCAGCACAGCCCTGGGGTGATCTGTTATTGGCGCATCGTTTCCGGACAGATCAGACTTTTGAGAAAGATGAAGCTGTTCAGTACCGTTTAAGGTATCGATTGAGTTTGGAAAAACCCTTGAATGGCCAGCGCGTGGACCCAAGAGAGTTTTACTTGAAATTTAATAACGAATACCTGGGATCATTACAGGACAGCAAAGCCAATCTCGAAATTCGGCTGCTCGGCGCCCTGGGATATAACCATTCTGAGGATGATCAACTGGAAATCGGTCTAGACTACCGAGCCGAGAATCTGGTGGGAAGCGGCACCGAAAACTTGCTGTGGCTGACCCTGGGCTGGTATCATAGTTTTTAAACAATAGCTAGATATAGAACGGGATAGCGGCGAGATGGCCGGTGGCAATCGGAGCACTTCAGCCGGCCTGGTCTGTTTCATATTGTTTTTTCTATACCTGTTTATTGGAGATACCT
>DXCW01000185.1 GCA_019115805.1 Candidatus Sphingobacterium stercorigallinarum | reverse complement strand
CAACACGGCAATATGACGGATGTACATAAACTCCGTGGAGGTTATTCAGAAAGTTGGACGGTTTTCTGGATTACGTCACATTTTTTAAGTGCGGCAGCAAAATTTCAAGAAATGGGCGTGGTGGATCTCTGATCGGTAGGAGAAAAAGGCAACGCTCACTCTACTCTCCGCGCTTTCGATAGGGGCTGACGGTTCATTTAGTGTCAGCCCCACTTTTTAATAGCCTATTGTCCTGCTGCGGAGCAAACCCTGTACCCTCATCACTAGAATAGATTGGGTGAAAAACACGTAGGGAATACGGGGATTACTTAATCACCAATATCGGCATGGTTTGATTGCTCTGTATCAAGTCGTTGGTGGTGCTCCCGATGAAAAGCCGCGTTAAGTTATTGGCACCTCTAGCGGATATCACGATCATATCAAAACCACCTCTCTCCGATTCGCGCTGTATGGCTTCCACCACAGAATATTCCTTTTTATCCACGTATTTAAATGTGGTGTGGGCGGGCAGCGCATGCTTCTTTTGTAACTCTACAAAGCGGCTATGCAGGTGTTTCTTTGTTTTCTCTTCTGCTTTTTCGCGATCGATGTACGGAAAGTAGAACGATGGAATCCCGAATACGTGTAACGCTTGGACTTCCCCTTTTGTTTGTCCGGCAATCAGTAAAGAAGCTTGTAGAGCTTGGATGGAATTGCTGCTGAAGTCGGTGGGAGCCAGGATTTTGTTCAGTTCCGGTCGAGATTCCTCGGGAACGAGTAGTAAGTGGGTATTCAGCATACGAACCAGCTTCTGCGGCAAACCTCCCGTCCCTTTCAGTTCGGTTTTATCGCCAGCAACCACTACATCAATAGCGTGCTCTTTGACCAGGTCGGTCAACGCGCTTTCGGTATAGATCTCGTTGGTCACGACAGTCGAGTAGGGTGCCTGCCCGGTATAGTTTTTTGCAATGTTACGTTTGAGTTCGTCTTCAATAATTTGATCGATTTGTATCTCGTCACTGATAAAGTCTTCGTATAGTTTGTGCAGCACAGATTGCTTAATATTATGTGCAAAATAGATGTGCTGTATAGAGAAGATGCTGTTTAGAAAGCTAATATAGCGTAGCAATGCGGCGTCCATCTCGGTGAGGTCAAGCGCAACGAGGACATTCAATTTTTTATCGAGCGTGTTCTTCTTATTCATTTTCTTTTTGGAGATTATCCTCGATCGTGGGACTTGCGTTGTTTTTCCGGAGACGCTCTTCCCGTTCCTTATTGACGAGGTCTAAAATATTTTTTTGATACGATTCTTTTTCAGATAACTTTTTCTTCCGTTGGCTGCTTCGGTAGTCTTCCTGTAGCCCAGAGAGGAGCGATGCGCACATCATGACGAGCAGAATCGCAAAGGGGAGCCCCGAGATAGTGACGGCTGTCTGCAAGGCATTCAATCCCCCGCCGTACATCAAGACGATGGCCACTACACCGGTCGCAACAGCCCAGATCACGCGTTGCAGGGCCGGGGTTTTGGCGCCTCCAGAGGTAATGCTGTCGACGACCAAAGCGCCGGAATCTGCAGAGGTAATGATAAAGCTGATAATCAGGATAAGTCCGAGTATTTTCAGTAGGATCGCCAGTGGAAATTTCTCAAAAAAGACGTATAGCGCCGTGGAAATATCGGCGTTAACCGCTTCAATTAAAGCCGTGTCCCCCGCTAAAATATCTTTCATGGTCGTGCCGCCGAATGCGGTGAACCAGAGCACCGTGACCAGAGCAGGTAGAATCAATACGCAGAGAATAAACTCTTTAATGGTTCGTCCACGCGAAATCCGTGCAATAAACGTTCCTACGAAAGGCGACCAAGAGATCCACCATCCCCAATACATAATGGTGCGGATCTTTTGCCAGTTGGTATCCTGCAGCGATTCGGTCCAAGTTGACATCTGTATGAAGTTGGTGAGATAGCTTCCGATATTTTGAATGTAGGATTTGAGAATAAAGGTGGTGGGCCCCAGGATCAACACTAGCGCAAAGATGATGAGGGCGACGCGGACATTCAACACGCTTAGAAATTTGACGCCTTTGTTGATGCCGCTAAATGCCGACAGGGTCGCGATGATCGTGACGCCGATAATGATCAGGGTTTGGTAAAAGAGGGTTGATGGGATGCCGAATACGTTGTTGAATCCGGCATTGATCTGTCCCACTCCAAAACCAATAGTTGTGGCTAGACCAAACAAGGTGGTGAGTACGGCCATCACGTCGATCACATCGCCCATCCAGCCGTAGATGCGATTGCCTAATATTGGGTAAAATGCGGAACGCAAGGTGAGGGGCATCTTTCGATTAAACGTGAAATACGCCAAAGACAGCCCCACCACAGAGTATATGGCCCATCCATGAATGCCGTGGTGCAGAAAAGAAAAGTTGAGCGCTTCTTGCGCGATTAGCGTGGGGTTTTCGCCAGCTAGGCGAGGTGGGTTTAAAAAATCTCGCACCGGATCGGCAATACTGAATAGGACCAGCCCGTTTCCGATTCCTGTACTAAAAAGCATGGCGAACCAAGCGGTGAGGTTAAACTCCGGCTTGGCGTCTTCACCTCCAAGCCGGATGGAGCCGTATTTGCCGAAGGCCATGTAAAGGCAGAAAATAATAAATATATTGACCGCCAGCGTATATACCCACCCGCCGTGCGCCGACACATAGTCTTGTGCAATTTCAAAATAATAATCGGCCTGCTCTTGAAAGAGAAGTGTGCCGCCAATGGCGAAAATGATGACAACAATGGAGGCCAAAAAAACGGTTTTATTGACAACTAATCCCAAGAACTTAGTAGCGGGATCTTTTCTACTCGCTTTTATTGACATAATAGTAAATCTTCTGTGATGCTGGCAAACTTACCCTTATTTAAAAGCTTTTGCAAATGGACGAATCTGTCAAACCGCATCGGTGAGATATATTTATTAGATATATAACCCTGAATTGTGCAGAATAGTTTTAGACATAAAGGTAGAAGAGTCCTAATGGTGGGTTATTTTTTATATCCAATCCGATAGCCACTTTTTTACGGGCACGATTCAGGTTCATGATCGAACCATCATCTTACGATGGAGGAACACTGCGCGCCCGTTTTTTCCTGTTCCGCTGTCCGGATAGCGATGCCTCTATTCTCCGGAGCTATTGATGAAACGACAAACTCGTATGGCTGAAGAAATGGCTTTTCGGGTCATGTCGAATGCCGTGGTTAACGCTTTACTCATCCTTCGAACTATTTACCGGATTAGTTCTTACTGCTCGGATTGTTTGATAGCTGACTGTAATCAATGCTGCGATTACGGCGATCAAGCCCCCAAAATAAAAATCGCGATAGCCGTACTGATGTTGGTGATTTTTTGAAGTTGCTCTCCCTTTTTATAAAGTGCTAAAATCGTGGCGTCATAAAATTGATAGTCAAATTTTTCAACGGGAACGAAGGCGGACCATCTTGCTTTGATGGATGCAATCGTTCGGTCCACATTTTTGCGATCTAAACTCGTTAAGCGAATGTTATAAATCCATTTATTCTCATTCATTAGGACTAAGGGTTTAATCGGCTCATAAAAATCTCGAGCGTGAAAGTCTTGAATCACACCACAATAGGGGAGTCCCAGCGCTTCTGGCCGATGATCTTACCCATCGCATCCTCGGGGTTATGGAAAGCATAGGTCGTCGCGGCAGATTCGTTGATGACATAAGCGTTGGTGGTGTCCGATACGCTCAAGTTTTTACCTTCTTTTCAAGGTTGTTGGCGAGGATCGTCTCCCGTTTCTTGACCAATTGCGGCTCAAAACTGGAACGACGGTCCCGCGGCGTGTCAAGCGCTATGGTCCCATCCCAGGTGCGGACGTGCTTGCTGGACGTCCCATTGCGCCGGTTACTCCCGGAACCTCCAACTCGTCCAGATGGCTGTCCATCTCGGCCTCAAGGACCGATTTTAAAAACTGCTTCCATAACGGAGCAAAAGCACCGTCCTTACCATAAAGAGATTCACCCTTGCGGAGTTGAACAAGGGCTTTGTTCTTCATCGTCTCAAAATCTAATCCTGATTGTTTGTTATCCATATCTACTAGGTCTAAAGTAATAAATCAATATTTGACGACAGTTTAGTTTACAGTCTCGATTTTCCTTTTCTAATCGATTTGGTTATGTTATCTTCGAAGCTGGTCACTTTTACAGAATTCGTTATGCTAAAAATCCTCAAAAATTTTACTGATTCACCGACAAGCGGCGGGATAGTTCTGTTTATATGTGTGCTTATTTCTTTGACTATTGCCAACTCTCCGCTCGGTGACGCATTTGAAAATATATTGAACACACCGCTGGGGTTTGAAACAGCTTCGGTACATTTACGATATACGACCGCCCTCTGGATAAACGATGGCCTGATGGCTATTTTCTTTCTTCTGGTCGGACTGGAGATAAAAAGAGAGTTGGTGAGTGGGGAACTGTCTACGCCCCGACAGGCCCTTCTTCCGATATTTTGTGCCTTCGGCGGAGTTATCGTTCCCGCTGGTATATATTTCGCGATCAATCAAGGGACGGAAACAGTGAGTGGCTGGGGAATTCCTATGGCAACGGATATCGCTTTTGCTTTGGCCGTGATTGCCATGCTCGGCAAACGAGTACCCGCTTCATTAAAAGTGTTTTTGGCTGCCCTAGCCATTGTGGATGATCTCGTCGCCATTCTGGTTATTGCCATTTTCTATTCGGCAGAACTGCATGCCATCTATCTGGGTTACGCTGCAGCTATATTGGCACTGCTCTTCATTTTTAACAGGTTAGGTGTTCGATCTTTGCTTTTTTACCTCATCCCCGGTCTTTTCATTTGGTATTTTGTCCACCACTCGGGCATCCACGCAACGATTGCCGGCGTGCTGACCGCCATGACCATCCCATTGGCTACCAAAGGGCAGGAAGAACCGCCTTTGTTGAAACTGGAACATGCCCTTACCACGCCCGTAAACTTTTTGATCGTTCCCCTGTTTGCGTTAGCTAACACAGCCATCCGTTTTGAGGAAGGTATGCTGGAAGGACTGGTCTCCCCGCTGGGAATAGGGATTATTGTTGGGCTTACGTTGGGTAAACCTGTCGGTGTTTATCTGATGACCAAACTGGCGATCCTGCTGCGTATAGGTTCTATGCCGCAGGGGGCATCCTGGGCACAGATTATCGGCGTAGGACTTTTGGCGGGTATCGGTTTTACCATGTCCATATTTATTGCCCTGTTGTCCTTTTCGGACAACCTGCTTATCGCCGAGGCAAAATTCTCCATATTGGTCGCCTCGCTTCTTTCGGGTGTAACGGGATGTATCCTGTTAAGCCGAGTCGCAACACCATCGAACGATAACAAAAAAAAGACGTAGGATGAAGAAGATAGCGTTACACTGGCAGATATTGATCGGTATTGTAGGCGGTATCCTCGTGGGGCTATTATGCATCCAGTTTACCGACGGAAAAGAATTTGTCATCGACTGGATTAAACCCTTTGGAACGATTTTCATCAACCTGCTGAAACTGATTGCTATTCCGCTGATCATCGTATCGCTGATCAAGGGTGTATCCGATCTAAAGGATACCACCCAACTTTCCGGCCTAGGCCTGCGTACCTTTGGTATGTATATACTGACTACCGTTATCGCAGTCACCATAGGCCTTGGCCTGGTCAACCTCATACAGCCCGGCAGCTTTATTTCTGAAGACACCAGACAGGAAATGTTACGATCTTTTGGAGGCGAAGTTCAGGAGAAGGTAGATGAGGCAACCGAGGTCCAGCAAACCAGAGGTCCTTTACAGCCCCTTATCGATATCGTGCCGGAAAATATTTTTGATTCGATGTCGGTAAACAGCAATATGCTTCAGGTCATCTTTTTCAGCCTGCTAGTGGGTATTGCCATGATATCTTTGCCCTTTGGCGAGGTAAAGGCATTCAAAAAGGTACTGGATGCCGGAAACGCCATTGTGCTGAAGATCGTCGACCTGATGATGCTGTTCGCTCCTTATGGTGTGTTTGCGCTTATCGCTACACTCATCGCGGAAGCACCTTCCTTTGACGTCTTCAAAGCCTTGGGCATGTACGCTTTTACCGTAGTATTGGGACTATTACTGCTTGTATACGGTGTTTATTCACTTTTCGTTTATTTCGTCGGCAAGATGAATCCGTTCCGCTTTTTCAAAGCCATCCTTCCGGCACAGCTCCTCGGCTTTTCGACCAGCTCGACTGCCGCCACTCTACCGGTAACGATGGAATGTGCGGAAGAAAACCTGCATATACGGAAAGATGTCCTGAGCTTTGTCCTGCCCATAGGGGCCACCATCAATATGGACGGTACCTGTCTTTACCAAGGTGTTGCGGCGGTCTTTATTGCCCAGGTGATGGGGCACGACCTCACTACTGCCCAGCAGCTCAGTATTATCGTGGCGGCAACCCTGGCCTCCATCGGTGCGGCAGCCGTACCGGGAGCCGGCATCCTGATGCTCGTGATCGTACTGGAATCCATCGGTATCAGCCCTGCCGGGATAGCGCTGATATTTGCTGTAGACAGGCCTTTGGACATGCTCCGTACAGCAACCAATATATCCGGTGATTCTATGGTGGCTCTATTGATGGACAGGTCAGGCACAGGTCGTGAGGAACTTGCGCAAAATGATGGTGCTTAAAAGAAAAAATGGAAGGAAACGGAAATACCCATAAGGATAGCCGGGGCGAACCAAAGAAACGAACGGCGACCGACGAGATAAAGGAAACCATCTCGTCTGCATACAGGAAATTGGAAGATTGGGTCCGTCCGAAGAAAGGGCAGCCCCTCTTCTTGCAGATCGTTATGTTT
>DXCW01000029.1 GCA_019115805.1 Candidatus Sphingobacterium stercorigallinarum | reverse complement strand
AGCCCCTTTTTTATCGCTATCCAATACTTTTATTCTAGTCTCATCCACCTGCAGGTAGCCTTTGGTTTTGGTGTCAAAAAGCAGCTGATCGTAAAGCGGCTGGAGTTTGATCAGGGCTTCCTTTGTGCCAGCCTTCGATTGTAGAGGAGGGTATCTGTATTACAGCGGGAGGTGATCTTGATATTTATTCGTCAAGATCATCGCCAGCAGACCTGCTCCAGGAATGCCTTTGTCAATGACACGCTCGGGGAGTTCAGCGATACGCACGCCGTTCCCGTTTTTAGCCGCATATTTATAGCGGATATAACGTTTGATGTAGAATTTAGCAGGCTCGCATTCGAGTTCCTCGGTGATTTCTTTGCCAATACACACCATTGCTGATAGATCACCTTCGGGGTGGATCTCGATCTCTTCTACCGGCAAATGCTCGGGAAGCTTCGCGCGTCCCTTATGGTTTGGGCGTTTTCGCGTGTACTCGATCTTTTCTTTGATTTCCTGCTGTTGTTGTTCCGCTTCTGCGGGCTCAGCTTCAAAAGAGAGAGTGGTCTGGTTCGGGTTGCCTTCAAAGCGCTCACGACTCTGGCCGAACTGCATGCGCTTGTACATGGCCAGCTGGGATTCCAGATATTCGATCTTTTCGTCTTTTACAGATGACTCCCGGGATAGGGATTCGCGTTCGTCAGAAAGCGACGATATCTGTAGAGTCTGGGTGGAAACAAGCTCCAAAAGCTCCTCTTTTGATAGATTTTTCAGCACTGTTTCCATACCTTAAAGATACGGATTTATCCGCGTTCTTGCAATCAAAAAAGCTGTTTTTCTGGTAATGAGTAACGTTTTTTTTGAATGCTTTTAATCACCTGTATCCCCTCGGCCAGCAGTACAAGGTCACTCCAGGAAAGTTCACCTTTTTTAAGTCCCGATGAGCCAAAAGTCCCACGCTCTAGCCGTTTGTAATACAATACAAAGCCACCATGTTCCCAGTGCAGTAGTTTGATATGGGTACGGTTCCGGTTCAAAAAAACAAACACTTCGCCGCTGGTAGGCTGCCGTCCCATCACGGTAATCACCAGCCCACAAAGCCCGTCAAAACTTTTTCTCATGTCGCAGTGGCCATCGTATAGATAGAACCGGTGCGAGGAACCTAAAGAGAACATCGGCTACAGGCGGATCAGTTGAGCGATTAAAGCCAGGTTAGCCTCTACGCGAAGACGAACGCCTGTGGGATAAATAATCTCGATCGGCTCGAAGCTCCTTGCTGAACCGCTAGTGATCGGGATAAAGTGGTTTCCGTCCAATTCTTTTGATCGGGCAACCCAGTAGCCCAAGGTGGCAACCTTGATTCCGTGCAAAGTGCTGAATGCCTTTTGCGTCAAACCACTCGCTTTCCAATCCGCAACCAAGGAAAGCATCTTTTCTCTTTTTTCATCTGTGCTCATGACACAAAGGTCAACCTACTAAATTTACGAAGCAATATGCAGTTGGTCGGGCGGATACGTAGCGATAAGTGTCTAATCTTTCTCTATGATCGAAGTCCGAAAGTTACTCATTGTTTTTCGTTGCCGCTCGATGTAGTTCCAGACCCAGAAAATAAACGCGAGAGAGGCTATAAAGTAAATCAACGGGTACACAAATCCGAATTCCATTAGAAGAAATGCGAGAACCAACAATAACCCTGTGAATAAGTGGGTTATGGCCGTATGGGCGTTCCCAGGGACTAAATCTCCCGGTGTTTTATCATAATTTTTTTGTGTATATCGAATAGCCTGAATGGTAAAAGGAGCAGATAAAAAAGCGACGTATAAAGTCGCAGGTGCAAAATTAAATATCGGTAATAGTGCAATGATCACATAAGCTAACACGAAATTTCCAATTAATACGTTTTTAGCTTTCCGTTTTCCCAAGCGCACAACCAGCGTGTTTTTATTAGACTTGATGTCGGAGTTGACATCCTGAAATTGGTTAATTAACAGTACATTCGAAATTAATATAGCGACTGGCAAAGAGATTAAGAAAGACGTGATAGAGAAATAGCCGGTTTGTATGTAAAAAGCGCCCATCGTCATCATGACTCCAAAGGTAGTTGCAATCAAGAATTCAGCTACCCCCGGTGCTAAATTTATAAAGGAAAACTTTCCACTTTCATTCGTATAGAACAATCCGGCAAGAATTCCATAAAGCACGAGCGGTACAAGACCCCATCCGCTGACGGCAATCAAAAAGATACCGATCAGAAGGGCTATACAGCTTAAAGCGATGCCCACGAAGCCCATATCCCCGCGTGAGATTAATCCTAACTGGATCATCCTGGAGCCGCCGGTAAAAGGGCGGATACCTTCCACGTTTTCATTATCGCGGTCAGCGTCCTTCCAATCATTGATCATATTGGTGCCCGCCTGCACCAGCAGGCCTCCCAACAACGTAAGAAAAAATAAAAAGAAGTTGAAGCTGCCTGACGCCGAATAAGCAAATGCACCACCTACCATAATGGGTACCAAAGAGGCCGTAAGGGAAAGCGGGCGTACAGCTTGTTTCCAAGCTCTTGCTTTGGCCTTGACATCATCCCAGGAACTGAAGGATTGGCGATTTTCAGGAAACTCAAATATGGTAGGCTTTTCTCCCAGTAAAATCTCCGGTACATAGCGATATTTTACTGTAAACGGCTTTATTCGAATAAATTCAAGCCGGTCTGTTGCTCCTATTTTTATAAAATTTGCGACGATCGGTGAACGAGTAGACATCAAATCAATAATTTTTGAACGATCTGCCTTATCGTGGACAATCTCTGCGCGCCCAATTATTTCGCATTCTTCCATTTCCAAGAATGTGTCGCCCTGATGGATTAGCAAGGCTGTTTCGGGAATATTGCTCCACTGAATAACTTTTGGATCGCCTTTCATGCTACTTACATAAATGTTAAAATCCTCATCGGCGCCAAAATGCATCATCCGTTGTCGGGGTGTTCCCATGTTTGAAGTGCCCACTGCTGCCACTTCCGCCCTCGAAAGGTATTCGATCACCTCCTGTTTGCTACGTTCTGCCATACCTCGAAAATACAACAATTCTATAGATGCTTCTTCTTTAAATTTTGTGATTAATTTTTCGGGAGGGCATGCTACTATTGAACACGTCGATGAGGGAGGTGATAAGAGACCAGTGGCCAACCAAATGACCACCGGTTAAGCTGTATTGGATGTTGATGTTTTGTGGTATGCTTTAGTTTACACTGTAAGCTACCAAGCCATAGCTGACACCAGGCTCGTTTCCGAAAGTGGTTTTTTCGTAGATAATTCCAATTCCTTCGGCAAGCCAGATTTCGTAAGTTGCTTTTAAGTTGTAGGCCGTTTGGCTATTGGTGATGGTCTTTTTGAGTTCCGTTTTCAAGACATCGCGATAGGTTTTTCCGTTGATGGTTACCTGGTCGGCTTTTTCAATTATTTTACCTTCATTACTGTATTTAATGGTGCCTGAGGCCAGACCGGAGATGGTTAATGTCAATTCGTCTTTCCAGACTTCACCGACGTTTAGATTAGTGTTGATATAGGAAATTGTTCCGGCAGAGGTATTTACGCCCATGATTGAGGTAGCACCGTGGAGCGCAGTGAATAATCCATTGTCTTCGCGGAAACCGTCCGTCAATTCCACATCAGCATCTGTGCCTATGGGCTTAAACTGAAAATACGTCTTTCCCTCATGGGTGAGCGTTTTATGGATAAGGTAATCGGATTTTTCAGCCTCGTCTGCATTAACCAGATACCAGGAATTGTGAAGTGCAAAGGGCCAATAGCTACCGCTTACATACCCACCATCACCTGTGCCGGGTTCCTGACCGTTGTCATCTGATTTGCTACAAGAAGTAAATACGCACAACAGTGCGATTAACGAAGAATAAAAATAGTTTTTCATAGTGTTTAAAATTAATATACCCCTCCGTTTTTGGATGGATATACCTGAGTTTACGCGGGTGTGATAAAATTGGTCTACCTATATTGAAATAATATAAGAGACGGGCAAAAATCAGCTTTTCGCTCAATAAAAGCAAGAGAAAAATGTGTTAGCTATATTTAGTTAATTTTACATTTAATGTGCCTAAACGGCAAGTTCGTAGCCATCGAGCCTTGACACCATTATGTCAAGCGTCGCAGATGGCTCAACCAGGATACGGACAAAGTAGTTTACAGGAATTGGGAATTGGTAGCCAAAGGAACGCGTATCACACAGGATTTCGCGGCTTTTTTAAAAGGAATCAGCGGACAACCAGGCTCATAGCATTCAAAGCATTAGTTCTTTTTATGGTATATCAGCCAGTAAATTAAGAAGATA
>DXCW01000028.1 GCA_019115805.1 Candidatus Sphingobacterium stercorigallinarum | reverse complement strand
ATATGCCCGAAGCCTCTTCGAAGAGTTTCCGTCGGGAATGATCTTTATTATTAATCAGTTCATCGATCATTTTTAGCTCGATAATCGAGTAGGTGTCGGTTCCGATACCGGTGTCTAAAAATAAATCAGTGATGTCTTTTAGACGACATCTGACGTCGTTTAATCGGTATTCGCTGTCGCCATTACGAAATAATTTGCGGGTGACGGTGACCGTTGCGAATTCTGTGGGAAGAATGCTTTTTGTATTATCAAAGGTCAATGAAACCTCAGCTAGGTTAGCCGGCTTGCGATCTTTAGTTCCATTAAAGATGATGTTCTCCATCTTGTCCGAACGGAGATTTTTTGTACTTTGCTCACCCAGAACCCAACGCATAGCGTCCACTACATTGGACTTTCCACAGCCGTTCGGTCCCACAATTGCGGTCACTCCTTCGTTGAAATTGACGGTAACTTTATCACCGAAACTTTTAAAACCTTTGATTTCCAGTTTAATTAACTGCATGCGATGATGATGAAAAATATCTGCGAAAATAAACAATTTCTATGAGCTAGGAGGAAGTCGGTCTTACACCTGATCGCACTAAAGGATAGCGGGAAGCAGTAAATACACAAACAGTTCTTCTTTTTCCTGTTGAATCCGGAAGACGCCCTGTGCTCCACGAAGATATGCACTGATGGCCGTTAAAGCCCAGGCCAAGTCGGTGCTGGCCTGAATATGCGCTTCGGTGAGAAAATCAAAACTGTAAAAATCACCGTAATTTTTAATGATTTCCAAATTGGTTCGTTCCGGTTCAGAAACATCCTCATCCTGCCAGCGCCACGTCCATTTCGTTTCGTTCTGCTGAAAACGTCCGACCACTTGAAACTGGAACGTGATGACCGGCGCGTCTTCCTTTACGAAAGTGATCGTTGAATTGACCCAGTCAATGCGATAATCATCGTGCGTGCCAAATCCAAACTCAGCGGCGAGTTCTTCTTGTTTGTCACTAACGAACTCGTGTGCCCGCTGATGGAGGACACGAAACGCGTCGTCTAATTTTGGCGTACTTAAACTCATGAGGCGAATATAAATATTGTTCGCAAATAAGAAAAGCCCGAATGTTCGGGCTCATCAGATTATGGATGTATTAAAAAGTTGCTTAATTGTAAAAACTGTAAGAAAGTTCTAGCGGGTATTCGGTGTCATTTGCACTGCCGTTTAAAATAAAGTTGTAGTGTCGTCCCTGCACCAAGTCTAGATTCTCTACTTCGGCTACTGTTTCACCGGATGCATTGACGACCGTGACGGTCGATTGTCCTGAGCTAACCGGTAGAAATGCCTTCGCCAGGTTCACGGTTTCCGCATTCTCGTATTCGCGATCCGTCAAGCCTTCTACTTCCTGATCGCCAATCTTCAATGTCACGTTTCCTACGCCCTGCCCCAGATGTAAAAATCGAACGCCGGCTTTGGTGCCTAAATCGTCCACGCCTTCATCCGGCACTCTGAAAAACTCAGGGCGGTCGGTCGTTCCGTATACGAAACAACTGTAGTATACGCTATCGGCGAAGGTCAAGCTGGTGTCGATCAGCACTTCTGCAGATTGTCGATCAAGTATTTCCATAGATTTGTTTCCCGGAATCGCAAAGAATAAAGAAATGCCTTTGTATTGTGGGTTGTATTCGGTCATAGGGCTACCGTTTATAACATATTGAACCCCGGTTGACTTTGGATAAAAGTTATAGAGCGATACCGTCGGTAATTCCGGACCGCTGTAATCGTCATCCTTTAGACAGCTTCCCAATGTCAGTAGGACCAGGGGAAGAATAAAGAGTAATCTGTAGTTTTTCATGGTTTCCGTGTCTTAAACTAAAATGTTGTCTTAGCCAGAACGGTCGAAACGGCCGACGTGCTACAGTGAACCAAAAAAATTAAAGCATGCCCCGCGCGGGATCCAGTCGCCGATCGCTTAACTCTTTGAGGAAAGCTTTGACGCCTAGCCGAAGAATTTTAGGCGTTTCCTCGGCATATACGGGCACCAATTCTACGAGCCGTATAGGAGGTGTCTTTTTTCGATCCGAAATGCTTACTGGAATATTTTCATCAATAGGTGGTACGACTAAAAAGGCATCAAGCTTTGAGTCCGGGCTAATCGATTGTCCCATTCGGATGATTTGCCCGAGTTGAAAAGGACAGTCGCCCCGAAGCTGATTGGCCAGATAGCCGACAACATGTAACCACTCCCGTGCATTGGAGCGGGTCTGCAAACACAGTTCAATTCTTTCCGGTTGCTCGGCAGTCGTAGCGAAAGACACCCCGTAGCTGAAGGCGGTTGCGGGGTGATGAACGGCTTTATCGAATACCATTGTGTACACCATAGGCAATTTCTTTTGTATGCTTTTTTCTCGGTATACAGTGGCTTTTGTTTGCATAGCTTCCTGTAATGCGTCGCGGTAGCGTTCTAAAGTCGATTTTAAAAAGTCGGGTTTTCTCAATTTCATACTCACGTAACTGGACTTAATCGACTAATCTAGGTAAATAATGCAAAAATTTCAGCCGAGTCTGTCAAATTGACTTAAAAATAACATTGGAATGTAACTTGATATAAGGGAAAAAGAATTAATGAAATAAAAAGATAGAATCATATGCAAGACGAAAAAGGTACTATTTCGATCCATACGGAGAATATTTTTCCCGTAATCAAGAAGTTTTTATACTCTGATAATGAAATTTTCCTTCGGGAATTGGTGTCGAATGCGGTGGACGCCTCACAGAAAATAAAACGATTGGGATCTTTAGGGCAGTTCAATGGTGAGGTAGGCGATTTGACGGTGAACGTGCGCTTAGATGAAGAAGCAAAAACGATCACCATATCCGATCAAGGGATTGGTATGACAGCCGAGGAGATTAAAAAGTATATCAATCAAATCGCTTTTTCTGGTGCAACTGAATTTATGGAGAAATTCAAAGAGGCTAATGATGCGAACGAAATTATCGGTCGATTTGGATTGGGCTTTTATTCGGCGTTCATGGTAGCTGACAAAGTAGAAATTGACTCCTTATCGTATCAAGACGGCGCTGAGCCTGCGCATTGGACATGTGATGGCAGTACATCGTATGAGATCTCCTCGGGAACACGCAAAGAGCGTGGTACGGACGTCATTTTGCATATCAATGAGGAGTCTGCTGAATTCTTGAATAATGCGCGCATTCAGCAAATTCTTGATAAGTATTGCAAGTTCCTACCGGTACCGGTCCAGTTTGGTATGAAAAGCACTTCTGAGCCAGACGGAGAGGATGAAGAAGGCAAACCCAAATATAAAACCGTTGAAGTTCCGAATCTCGTCAATAATACCCAACCCGCGTGGACCAAGGCTCCTTCGGAATTAAGCGACCAGGATTATCTGGATTTTTATCATGAACTGTATCCACAGTCCATGGACGAACCGTTGTTCTGGATTCATTTGAATGTGGATTATCCATTTAATTTGACTGGGATTCTCTATTTCCCTAAGATCAAGAATGAGCTTGAAATTCAACGGAACAAAATTCAGTTATACTCCCGGCAAGTTTTTATTACCGATGAGGTCAAAGATATTGTTCCCGAATTCTTGATGTTACTTCAAGGGGTAATCGATTCGCCAGATATTCCATTAAACGTTTCGCGCTCTTTCTTGCAAGCCGATGGAAATGTGAAAAAAATCAATAATTACATTACCAAAAAGGTTGCCGATAAATTGAACGATATTTTTAAGTCGGACCGCAGTGGTTTTGAGGCGAAATGGAATGACATTAACTTATTCATTAAGTACGGTATGCTTAGCGATGAGAAATTCGCCGAAAAAGCGAACGACTTCTGTCTTTTAGACAATGTAGACGGCGCGCATTTTACGTTTAAAGAATATTATGAAAAGGTGAAAGACTTGCAAGTCGATAAGGACGGTAATGTGGTCTATTTATATACACAAGACCAGGCTGGGCAAGATAGCTATATTCAGCCTGCAAAAGCAAAAGGCTATGATGTCTTGAATTTGGACGGTCCGCTTGACACCCACTTTGCCGGATATGTAGAACAAAAAGGTGGCGAGAAATTGCAATTGAAACGCGTCGATGCCGATGTGCTGGATAAATTGATTGCCAAAGACGAGACGGTGGAATTGGTGCTGAGTGAAGAGGAGAGTAAAAAGACAAGTGAGGTGTTTGAGAAAGCGATTTCCAGAACCGATATGAAGGTAGAGGTGGATGCGTTAAGCGCTGATGATTTTCCTGTTTCAGTTACGGTTGATGAGTTTATGAGGCGAATGAAAGATATGGCCAAAACAGGTGGCGGCATGGGATTCTACGGGACTTTACCGGATAATTATAAGGTAACGGTAAATGGAAATCACCCCTTGATCAAGCGTATCTTAGAGGCTCCGGATGAACAGGCAGGGCAATTGGCAAAACAGGCTTTTGATTTGGCCTTATTATCAAGAGGGTTATTAACCGGATCGGAATTGACCGCTTTTGTGAAACGCAGTGTCAATTTGATTTAAGAGCTGTTGCGTTCTTTTATAAAAAGCTATCCCGATAGGTGATAGCTTTTTTTATGGGCGGAAGGAAGGCGCTCGTCAAATGTTGATTATTTATCCACAGATGAGCAATAGTGCCGATGATTCGCCACAAATTCTGGATCTTTTTTAAAATGAGCGGCATTGCAGATGCGGTGGCATCTACTTTGTGGCAGCATTTCGAATACGTGTAAAAATAGATATGATGAAAACTATTGTTCCCAGATTTTTGCTGTTATTTTCAATGTTTTGTGGTCTTGTCGGATGTCAAGAAGACGAGTATGTGGCCGGTACGACCAGCTTTAGTCTCAAATTAACAGATGCACCGGCAGCCTATCAGGAAGTCCAGTTGCACATCAAAGAAGTGCAAGTAGAAACGCCTTCTGAGACGTTTACTATACCGGTTACCACTGCAGCGTTCAATGTGCTGGATTTAAGAATGGGAAAGTCATTGGTCTTAGTCGATGATTTTGAGCTGTCTTCCGAGCGGATACAAGCCCTGCGTTTAGTGTTCCATGAAACCGAAAATACGGTCCGCACCGATAGCGTGGAGCATCAGTTGACAATGCCGGAGCAGACCAATGGAGTGTGGGAAATAGAAATGACAGAGGATTTAAAACCAGGCATCCCATTCACCATGGTGTTGGATTTTGATGCGGCACGCTCGGTCACCTTTAATCAGGACGAAGAGCAGTATATGCTGAAACCGGTTATCCGTGCGTTTTCGGAATCGGTCTCTGGGGTAGTTCGCGGACACGTCACCCCCGAATTGGCCATGCCTACACTGTATTTGCTATCGGAAGGTGACACCTTAGCCGGTACGCTCGCTACACAACAAGGCGAATTCTATTTTCCCGGTGTTCCAGATGGAAACTATCAGTTGGAGGTGGTTTCGGGACAACCGATGTATGAGGACCTGCTGTTAGATGATATTGCCCTCACCGCGGGGGAGATTGTGGAATTAGCTATAGAGTTGCCCGAGCGTGACAGCATACCCGAAGCGACACGCTAGGATGTAGTGCCAGCGCGTTAACCATAAGAACGGTTGTAAACATATCACTTACAGCCGTTTTTTTATTGGCGTAAACGGATGCGCGTAAAGAGGTTCCGTTTTTAGTAGTTTACACCGGCAATTTATGCATAAAAAAAGGAGGCCTTTTGGACCTCCTTGAACCGGGTGAGTAATGGGGCTCGAACCCACGACCCCTAGAACCACAATCTAGTGCTCTAACCAACTGAGCTATACCCACCGTGATTTTGTGTTACAAAAGTATCACTAAAAACGATATACTCCAAATATTTTTGAGGGATTCCAGTCGGTTTAAATGGAAAAAGCTCATTTTGAATGAGATACTTTTTATGCGTTGTCGAAAATCATAGTTTATAGCATCGTATGCGTCGATTTTCACACGATCAAATCTTTCTCGAAGGGTTAGAAATCTACTGCTGACTCTCGATACATAGTAGCGGCTGCTGTTTGTATGGCCTTATCTTCGTCGGGTGTTTCGCGCCTGATGTGTTTCTAAAAAGTCTTGGATTAATTCTTGAGCCCGTAGTGTACTGTCCGATCGAAGGTAGTGCGGGCGCCAGCGGCGGTATTCTTTCAGAAGCCATGCAGCACGGCTACGGATTAATGAATCCACCGGAGTAATCTGTTGACCTTTTGGAATGGCGTATACGAAATTTCCTTCGGTTGATTCAAAAGTGGCTATTCGAAAAAAGTCCCGTTTCACATGCTGGCCTGAGCGGTCGGATTCACGTGCGGCCTGAACAAAAAAGTCTACCGCATGATCGGGATAGCCGAAAAGGTATCCATATCCGCGCAAGCGATCGTATTTATTTCCGTACTCGTTTGCCGTAATGACGACAGCGGGATGAGCGCCTGGTACCAGGCCAAATTGACTGAAGAAAGGGCGTTGGGCCTGTAATAAGCTATCCAGTGTGATCGTGCGAACCACACTTACCTGAATCGAACGCGTATCATTATACGGTGTGGCATAGGGGACAAGAAGGACGTCTAACCCATCGATGTCAATGGTGTTGATGGCGTGTTGGAGCCGGCTCGTCTTCGCCAAGTGACAACAAAATATAGCCGTGTCGGACTGCGCGTTTGGAAAACCTGCCGCCGAATCACTTAACGTGGAAATGGGTACGGAGAAAGACACCAAACTGCTGACCGGCTTTAGATCGCCAAGGAGTGTATAAAGTGCTTCATTGTCTAGGCCAACTTGTAGGATAGAATCGGCAAGGAGATACGTGTCTTCGCTCCGCGTCTGTGTGGAATTGGTTGGCTGATAGGTGGTCTTGCAGGACAAGAGCAAGACGACGGAAACGAGTATGGGTGAAAGGATTTTAAACAGCGACATTGTTTTTTAGCTTTAATTCTTTTTGAAATGAGATGCCCAGCGCGTGTTGATTTACTCCTAATACGCCCTGGGTCGATAGCCTCCTGTGGTTTTTATTGGAGCGACATTCTATAACATACGAATATACAAGTTAATCGTTTTTAAATGCAACAATGTTTGTTTTATAGGATTATCAAAAGCTGAAAAGCTCGTGCGGAGCTGATCCCAGTACGCCTTTTCCAGCGCTTTTAAGAGATCTGCATTGGCTTTTCGTGTTTTTTTACTATATTTAGTAGCCAGAAAGTTCACCTCCTCGTTTGCGGAATTAAGCGCATCGAGCAGTTAATTTTATGGATACCAGGCTGTTCTGCGGATGCGTTTGGTAGGTAGATGTAGATTCTTCATTCAGTTCGACATGTAGGCGTACCGCAAGTGAATAGTCTCATTGATTAGGAGTAAAACCGTTAACCTAGGTAGTGAATAATCTTTTTCCGAGAATCGAGACATTCGCTATCTTGAATTTTGAAAAGAAACTATGGTTTCCAAGAATATTTTAGTGGATTCGGCCCTCATCGGTACGGTGCATTTTTATGCCTATGTTTTTAATGACGAAAATGGCGTAATCGGTTTTGGACTTTTTCCTAACGATGGACCGCAGCCCATTTTTTATGTCCTTCATGAAAAGAAAACGAAAACTACCCTCCGCTTTAATGATGAATTGATTTTATGGATTTGTCAGCAGAGCCAGTTTAGTACGCAGGAACGGCGCGTATTATTTAAGAAATTCCTTGAATACAGTTCCAGCCTCGAACAAAAGGTGGCAAAACTGATTTTCCGAGATCTAAAGATGGCTTATCTGGCCGATTCTCGGGAGGTTGTTCGTTACAAGCGTATGTACGTGCATTATGGGGAAGATAAGACGTCCGATCGGAAAGACCACCGGGTTTATTCGTAAAGGACCTTTTTTAGTATGTCAATTGCGGCTTCCATTTCTTCTGTGTTTAAATGTCCAAAACCAATACGCATACCTTGGACGCGTTGATTTTGATACAATATCGTTCTGGGGATAAACAGGTCTCTCTTTGCTGCTTCCCGGGCTACCCGTAGTAAAGATAACGGTCTTTGGAAAGAAGTCCATATCGCTAAACCTCCTGAGGGGGGCTGGAATGTAACGTCATTGTCGTGCATAGTTGCCAATAAACTGGCCAAATGATCTCGACGCTCTCGGTAGATTTTTAACGATTTTTTCAGATGCCGGTGGATAGCGCCTTCTTCGATCATTTCCCCCAGCACCTGTTCCATCAGTACATCTCCTTGGCGGTCAATAATGCCTAAGTGCTTTCTCAATTCGGCCATCAAGTCATCCGGAGCGACCACGAACCCGGTCCGAAAACCCGGCGCCAAAGATTTTCCAAACGAACTTAAATAAATGACACAGCCGTCGCGATCGTTCGTAGCAATCGGTAGGAGCGGGTTTTTATCGTATTGAAAGTCGTAATCGTAGTCGTCCTCTATAATAGCGAAGCCATATTGCCTAGCGAGTTGTAACAGCTTGAGGCGACGGGTCGCGCTCATACCTACGGTGGTAGGATAATGATGGTGAGGTGTGACATAAACCAACCGTACCGGATGGTGTTTGCAAAGATTCTCGAGATCGTCAACCACCAATCCTTGTTCGTCAAGGGCAGCCGTGAGGATGCGATTTCCCGCTTTTTGGAACACCATATTGGCAGCGAAGTTGCCGATGTCAGCCACCACCACACAATCCGATGGGGCGAGCAAAACCTCAGCGATAATGTATAAGCTCATTTCAATACTGCGCGTGATGAGTAGATTGCTGCTTTTGATCGGCAATCCCCGTGTGGAACGGATGTAACTCACCAGCTGTTCCTTGAAATATTCACTGCCCTCGTGATTGAAATAATCCATTTTCCTGCGATTGCTCTTCCGTTTCATATTGGAGCTGTAATAACGCGACAGGTCGTCGATTTGGGTAAGGCGAATATCCGGAGTGCCGTCATTTAACTGCAGTGTCCCCAGCCGTCTTTCATAGGGGTTGTCCAGTAAGTTGCTGCGCTGAAATGAGAAAAAAGAACGAGAGGGATACGTGAACTGCACGGTTTCGCGCGGTAAGGTCGGAAGGTCTACGCTCACATATGTTCCTTGATTGGGACGCACATCCACCCAACCTTGAGCGTATAATTCCTCATATACCGCTGTGACCGTTTTTCGATGGACCGCGAGCAGCGCGGCTAACTGTCGGGTTCCCAGTAGCTTGATGCCAGCTGGGAGCTGACCCGAGGCTATGGCTCGAATAAATTGATTGGCAATTTGTAGATATAGCGGTGTGTCATCGCTGCGTGCGATGGAAATAAAACTCTTGTAGGGAATCTCAGCCGGACTACTCATGATGTTAAAACCGGTACCATTGTATCGTCCGGCAAGATACTACATTTGTCGCAAATCGAAGGAAATGGAAAAGATTATTGAGCGCATTGTTCAACAGGATGTATGGCATGCCAAGTGGTTGAACACGCTATCGTTCATGGAAAACTGCGGAGCAAGAAAGATTTCTGCCGGGGAAGATCCCGTGGAAACTACCCTGTTGCAATTAAAGCACGCAGCGGAAGAGCATCGGCACGCATTTTACTTGAAAAAACAAATTGCAAAGCTGACCGTAACCGGCATGGAGAATTATCATCAAGAGACGATGCTCGGCGGATTTTATTCACGACACTACTTGCCGCGTCTGGATGTGTTCACTGCTCGCTATTTAAAAGCCACATTGCCTTTATCTCCAAAAGAGCTGCGATTTGCAGCTTATTTACTGGTTACCTATGCCATTGAGGTAAGGGCCGACACCTTATATCCGATTTATCAACGGGTGTTAAGCAATAGTGAATCGCCTGTGGTGGTGAAATCCATCATTCTCGAGGAAGAAGGACATTTGGAAGAGATGACGACGCAATTAGCAGCCTTTTCAGCAGATTGGCAGCTGCACGCGGAGCAATTACTCGCATTCGAAAATCTTCTCTTTAAAGAATGGATCAACCAGATTAAAAAAGAAGTCCATGCTGTCGATTGAAAAATCACTACAGACGGAACTTCAACAACTGAAGCGAATGGGGCAGGAGCGCAGGCTGCCGGGCGAGCTAAAGGGCGTCGATTTTGTGTCTAATGATTTTTTGGGGTTTGCTAGAGATGCGTCGCAACCCCGTGAGGGAACAGAAAATGAATCCCCAGTGCCGAATTTCGGCGGTTCAACAGGTTCGCGATTGATTAGCGGCGATAACGAACAAGTGAAGATGACCGAGCGGGCCATCGCATCGATCCACCGGGTTGAAGGGTGTTTATTATTGCCTGCCGGATATTTAGCGAACTTGGCGCTATTTTCCGCCTTGCCTAAACGCCACGATGCGGTCATTCATGATTCCTGTATACACCGTTCCTGCATCGATGGAGTGACCTTGTCGGGCGCTCGAAGGTGGACGTTCAGACACAATGATTTGAATCATTTAGAAGAGCTGTTGAAACGCAATAACCAGCGATCCTGGATCGCGGTAGAAAGTCTTTATTCCATGGAAGGAGACTTGGCTCCTTTAGAAGAATTGCTCGGATTATCCAATCGTTATGACGCACCCCTGATCGTGGATGAAGCGCATGCGATTGGTGTATGGGGCTATGGCTTGGTCTCTACTTTGGGGTTAACGGATCAGGTATTTGCGACGATCGTGACTTACGGAAAAGCAATGGGGCAGGCAGGCGCCGCTATTCTAGGTTCGCAAACCCTGATGGACTATTTGATTAACCGCGCAAGCCCGGTTATGTACAGTACAGCCCTGATGCCTTTGCAAGCAGCTTTGATTCAACGGAGCTACACGTGTTTGGACGAACAGCGGTATCGTAATGACCAGTTACAGCAAAATATTGATCAATTTCGCAAGCTGTTTCCCGCATTGCCGGGGCACCCGAAAAGCCCGATACAACCGATTCGTCTCTCGTTGGAATCAAATCGGTTGAATCAGCTTGCTGCGGTCTGCCAGCAAACCCGTCTCCATCTGTATTATGTCCGCTCTCCCTCGGTAAGAAAGGGCGAAGAACGGCTGCGGGTTTGCCTCCATTCGTATAACACGAAACGCGAAATCGATTACCTGTGGGAATCCATTAAACCGTTTATATATGCGTAGACTCTTTGTTACCGGGATCGGTACCGCGGTGGGGAAGACTTTGGTCTCGGCGATCCTATGTCGGCTATGGAATTGCAGTTACTGGAAGCCAGTGCAAGCAGGGGACTTACACCATAGCGATAGCGATCAAGTGAGCTATCTGACGCAGCACAAACTGCAAGTGTTGCCCGAGCGTTACCGTTTGCAGACAGCCTCTTCGCCCCACGATGCCGCAGGCCGCGATGGTCTCCTATTGCGATTGGATCAGTTTGAGATGCCAGAGATCGACGGTGGGCTGATCGTCGAGGGGGCAGGCGGATTACTGGTGCCATTAAATCACCAAGAGTTAATGATTGATTTGATTCGGCACTTTCGCTTACCAGTCGTATTGGTTTGCTCGGAATATCTGGGGTCGATTAATCACAGCTTATTATCATTTTATGCCTTGCAGAGGGAAGAGATTCCAGTCGATTTTGTGGTGCTCAACGGCATCCAAACGGAATCCACCAAGTCGGCGCTCATGGCTCATTTACCAAAAGGTGCTGGACTCATCGAAGTGCCTTGGATCGAAGATATATCGCGTATGGACATGGATGAACTCCTTACGCAAATAAAAATTACTTATGGAACAGGAAAAAAAGATAATTAATCAGCAGCCCCGACACGATTGGGGTCACGAGGAATTGATGACCATTTATCAAAGTCCTTTATTGGAATTGGTGTACAGTGCAGCTCAGGTGCATCGTCAATTTCATGCAGCAAGAGAGGTTCAAATTGCAACTTTATTATCCGTGAAAACAGGAGGTTGCCCAGAGGACTGCGCATATTGCGGGCAAGCAGCGCGGTATCAGACCGATATCCAGGTACAAGCCTTGTTGCCCCGAGAAACGGTGATGGCACAGGCTAGAAAAGCTCGAGATGGAGGGTCTACACGATTTTGCATGGCTGCTGCATGGCGAGAAGTTCGCGATAATCGAGATTTTGATCGCGTATTACAGATGGTTCGAGATGTCAACGATCTGGGGTTAGAAGTCTGCTGCACGTTAGGCATGTTGACCGAATCTCAAGCGAGAAAATTGCAGGAAGCCGGATTGCATGCCTACAACCATAATTTGGATACCTCAGCCGATTACTACGATAAAATAATCGGCACACGGGAATTTGACCAACGGCTGGATACCATTGAACACGTCCGGAAAGCGGGACTTACCGTCTGCTCAGGTGGCATTATCGGTTTAGGCGAAACGGTTGCAGATCGAATCGGTATGTTACGTACATTAGCCAATATGCCGGTTCATCCCGAATCCGTGCCGATTAATGCGCTGGCTAGGGTTAAAGGAACACCGCTTGCCAATTTGCCGAAGGTCGATATATGGGAAATGGTACGGACCATTGCTACAGCTCGATTGTGTATGCCGCGGGCTATGGTCAGGCTAAGTGCCGGACGGATTGAAATGGAAGAAACTGAACAAGCCTGGTGCTTTATGGCCGGCGCGAATTCCATTTTTACTGGAGAACGGGAAACGCTTTTAGTGACGCCTAACCCGGGAGTAGACGATGATCTGGAAATGCTGAAACGTCTTGGACTACAGCCCATGAGCAGCAAAAAGAAAGCGAGATGCAACCCTGGATAGATCGTGATATGGCAGTGAATTGGCATCCGTATTCGCAGATGAAAACGAGCCAGCATGTGCCTATCGTACGCGGAAATGGTGCTTATTTGTATGACGCGAATGGGGATCGTTATTTAGATATGATTTGCTCCTGGTGGGTGACCTTGCATGGCCATGCGCATCCGTATATTGCCCGCCGCGTGTATCAGCAATTACAGACCTTGGAACAAGTCATATTCGCAGGCTTCACACATCCGGGGGCGATTCGCCTCTCCGAACGACTTTTAGGCCTTTTGCCGGAGAATCAAACAAAGGTGTTTTATACAGACAATGGGTCCACCGCTGTAGAGGTGGCCCTCAAAATGTGTGTCCAGTATGGACACAACCGGGGGATTAAGAAAACGAAAATTTTAGCCTTTAAAGACGGTTACCATGGCGATACCTTCGGCGCCATGTCGGTTAGTGAGCGCGGTCAGTGGACCGCACCGTTTTCGGATATGCTCTTTGAAGTCGTCTTTATCGAACCGCCCACAGCGGAAAATTTCGTTCAAAATATACGGATTCTTGAGAAGCACGCTGCCGAATTGGCCTGTTTTATTTATGAACCTTTGGTGCAAGGATCTGGAGGAATGCGGATGCACCAAGCAGGTGAGTTATCGCGTCTAATGAGGCGATGCCGCGAACTCGGTGTGTTCATGATTCAGGATGAGGTGTTCGTCGGCTTTGGCAGGACCGGTCGTTTATTCGCTGCCGATTACCTGAATGAGTCTCCTGATTTGATGTGTTTCTCCAAAGGGCTTACTGGCGGAACGATGCCATTGGGTATCACCACATGTACCGAGCAGATATACGCGGCTTTCTACCACGATGATAAAATGCGTGCATTGTTTCACGGACATTCCTTCACGGCGAGTCCCGTTGCCTGTGCTGCGGCTTTAGCCAGTTTGGATATCTTGTTGACGGTAGAGACGCAGACGAGAATTCAGCAGATTTCCGACCGGCATCGTGATTTTGTTGATGTGCTCAAAAAAATCCCCGGTGTCGAAAATCCAAGAAGCATCGGCACACTCTTAGCGCTCGATTGGGTCGGGCAAGAGAAAACAGGATACTTCAGTCCATTTGCAGATTGGTTTAGTCGAGAAGCACTTGCGCGTCAGGTCTTGTTGCGCCCACTGGGGAATGTGTTGTATGTGTTGCCCCCATATTGTATCACTGATGATCAATTAACGCGTACCTATCAGGTGATTCTTGAATTGCTAAAAGAACGATCCAGACAGGAGCGTCGCGATGAATGTGATGCGGGTTCCGTGGAGTAGGGCGCAGTTGCATCCGCATCAACACGTTATTTTATTTACATTTGACCAGTGAACTTGATCTCTCTACTGCAAAAGGGGTGACACATCGGATGTGTGCTCGGTAAAGCAGGAATCAGCGAGATTGTGCACCATTAAAATTGTGTCTATGTATATTTTGCCGAAGCGATCGCACGTGATGTATGCTTTAGAGCCGTATATGGAAGCTCAGAATCTAGAGATTCATGACCGGCTGCATGAAGAAGAAACAGAACGGCTAAACCAGCTGGTCGAGATCCAGCACCGAGGAGACATGCGCTACTTAGAGGAGGTCCTTCGGCGGATCAGTCAACACAACGCGGCATGGAGACACTATGCGGGTAGTTATTTTAATCATGCGCTGTTTCGGTCCACTTTGGCCCCGAATGCCCAGTTGATTGCTGAAGGCGAATTGGCTGAACTGATCAAGCGGTATTTTGGCGACTTGTCCGCCCTGAAAGACTTGATGATGCGGCAGGCGATGCAGTGGCATGGATCAGGCTGGGTGTGGCTACTGCTTAGGTATAACGGCACCCTTGCCGTATCGGTGACTCCGAATAACGACAATCCCTTGATGGATATCACTTGGGTCAGCCAGGGGTATCCGATCCTAGGTATCGACCTTTGGGAGCACGCCTATTATCTGCAGTATCGGGATAAAAAAGCGGACTACTTAAAAGCCATCTGGTCGGTGTTGGATTGGCATGCGGTTGCCGAAAATTACCAGAAGGCCAAACATAAGATCGATTCTTGGAACCGAGCGGCGATTTGAATTCATCCGGTCTTTGCGATGACACGAAGTCTGATTCCCTGTTTCGGCGGCGTTTCGCCGCTTGCACGAGGCCTCCTAAAATTAAAGGACAGTACAGGATGGTTGAACAGGGGTTTGTGTTTATCTTTGGTATAAGGGCACTGTACTGCTTAAGTTTCAACCTAAACCAGATTTCTCTTTCGGGATACGGCGTCTGGGAAATATCCACACCGTATCCGAACTAGAAATCACGACAGCTAGTCTACGCAATGCTCTATTTAGTTTTTGGATCCCTTTAATGGATCGGTTCATAAGGTGTTACGTAGTAACTCCGTTTCTGTAAGTTCCCCATAAATATCGTTTTTTGGGGAATTTTTTTAGCGTTTACAGGCGGTTTTTCGTAATTTTGATCTGTAGAAACCCTCGCTATGAACACACCATTCTCCGATTACAGTTTTCGTGCCGCGCAACCTGATGAAGTCGATTTGATTTGGCCAATTTTTCAGGATGCTATCGAGAAACGTAGACTTGAAGGGAGTGATCAATGGCAAGACGGTTATCCAAACCCCGCGGTTATACATCGGGATATCGCCAAGAAGGATGGGTATGTAGCTATAGACCATACTGGGCGAATTGTCGGCTATATCGCACTTATTTTCGATGGAGAACCGGCTTACGATTTGATCGAAGGCAATTGGTTAACCCATCGACCTTTTTCGGTCATACACCGTCTAGCGGTAAGTCAGAATCCGCGGGTAAAAGGGTTGGCCACGTGGATGTTGGCTGAGGCGGAGCGAATCAGTTTAGAAATGGGCTACCTGAGCCTAAAGGCGGACACGAACTTTGACAATACCGGAATGCTTCGTGTATTTGAGAAAAGAGGTTATGCGTATTGCGGGATCGTGTACTTCCGCGGAGCCGGCCGGCGTGCATTTGAGAAGAAGCTTGACTGACCTGATTTCAATTAATTTCCTCATTTAACTTAAAGAAGAGGAACGGGAATTTTCCGTTGCTGTGCCTTTTGTGCGCGCTTTTGCGCAGGGTGTATACCTGCCGTTTTTCTACGTCTTTTCATTTCTTATTGTGTGCTATTTTGTCGTACCACAAAAATCTGTATTTTAGCAGCGAGTCGCTCGCTGAGCTACTCGCTGTTCATGCTGTTCCTTCCAACAGCGTGAATCCAAAAAATAACCAATATAAACATGATGGATCTGCACTTAACAGAAGAGCATCAGGCTTTTAGAGCAAGTCTACAGGACTTTATTCAAAAACATGTCTTGCCTCACATCGATGAATGGGAAGAACGGGGACAGGTGGATCGAGAGTTGTGGAGCTTAATGGGGGATATGGGATACTTAGGACTTATTTTTCCCGAGCAGTACGGTGGAATGGATCTCGATTTTTTCTATGCGTTTATTTTCTGTGATGAGTTATCGAAATGTTTTTCCGGAGGTTTTGCGATATCCGTTTTGGTGGCGCAGTTCATGTCTGCACCTTACCTGTTAAAATACGGTTCTCAGCAGCTAAAGGACGAATACCTGACCGAGATCGTTAGTGGGAAAAAAATAAGTGCCGTGGCCATTACCGAACCGGGAGCGGGTTCGGACGTGAAGAGCATTAAAACAACAGCTACCCGATCGGGAGATTACTATATCGTCAACGGCTCGAAAACCTTTATAACCAACGGGTATTACGGTGACGTATTGATCACCGCGGTCAAAACGGATCCGGCTTCAGGAGGAAAGGGGATCAGTTTGTTGTTAATCGACCGCGAATCCCCTGGAATTACCGCTAGTAAAATTAAGAAGATGGGCTGGCACGCGTCGGACACGGCGGAGATTGGCTTTGATCACGTTAAAGTGCCCGTTTCGCATCTGATCGGAGAGGAAGGAAAAGGGTTCTCCTATCTCATGGATGGACTCCAATTGGAGCGCCTCATAGCCGCTATTCATAGTTTATCCACAGCGGAGTCTGCGTGGCAATATACGCTCGAATATGTCCGGCAACGCCAGGCCTTTTCCAAACAGTTGAGCGATTTCCAAGTTATTCGTCATCGTTTAGCTCAACTGTTTGCACAGATCGAAGTACATAAAGCCTTTATCGCTCGCTGTTGCCATTTACAAAACCAAGGTCAATATGCCGTTCAAGAATGTTCTATCGCGAAGCTGCAAACCAGTGAGTTAGCGGTGCAGGTTGTGAATGAGTGTTTACAGATGTTTGGCGGATATGGCTTCACTGAAGATTATAAAATAGCCCGATTGTATAGAGACGTGAGGGTGGGGACTATCATAGCCGGAACTTCAGAAATTATGTTAGAAATATTGGCTAAAACGTGTATTGATCAGGTGCAATACGGTTGAACTGAAAAAAAGAAAATATGAAGCTAAATCAGCACACTTCCGATGCGATCGTTGTTACGCCATTGCCAGATGGTATGTTTCAGCTGTCGTTGCAAAATAATACGGATCACAGCTTAGTTTTCAATCTGGATTTGTTTTATCATTGCCTGAGCAAGCAGCGAGAGGTGCTTGCACGAAGCGAATGTCAAGGCATTTGTTTCCGTTTATCGGGAGCATTTCGGGCCGAGGACTATCGACAGCGAGTCCAAGACGCAACCGACGCAAGTCGGATACCACTTCGCAGCGAGCTGATGGCACTAACCCGTGAGCTTTTTCTTTCCAGCAAGGTACGCATCTTGCAGTTTGATCAACTATTAACAGGTGAGGCGTTGAGCTTCGCCTTGCAATTTGATCGGCGTATTGCCATCGGTAAGGGGGCAGGGCTCTCGTTCGCAGATTGTGCATACGGTATATTACCGGGCTGGGGGGCTTTACCTCGGGTGTTGCAGCGCGGCAAGGCGATATATTATATCCCCGCATTTGTCAAAGGGGTCACGCTACGGAACAGCGCACTTTCGGATAGTGGGCTAGGTGATGGTTACTACGATACTTGGGAGGAGGCAAGAACGCATGAAGAGCACATGGCATTGCCACAGCAATGGACCATCGGAGAACAAGGGCAACAGGGAGTTCAATTTATTTCCGAACGGACACAAGGAAGATCGCTTTATGAACAGGTGCTCCAAAGTGCGTTTCAAGACCTGAATAACGCGACGGTTTCCGGTTTACTGATACGGGAACATTTTGCATACTTACGTCTTTTAAAGTCGGCAGAGACCAAGAGAAGACTTCGAGTGAGCTATTACGGAATCCGAGAAGTGCGCAGAAAATCGGAAGCACATAAAACTGATTTTTCGCCGCGTAGGCTTGGGGTTATCGGAGCAGGGATGATGGGCGCAGGGATCGCTTATCAGGCCGCTAAATCCGATATCCAAGTCACCCTACAAGATGTGACGCTTGAGCAGGCCCAACGGGGAAAAAACTATGCAGAAAAAGTAATTGCGCGCCTATTGAGGAACGGAGAAATACAGACGGAATCGGCCGAACAGCTTTTGCAGAGGATTCACCCGACCGACAGTCTGACGGATTTGATGGACAGTGATGTCATCATCGAGGCCGTCTTTGAGGATTTCGCGTTGAAATCGGAACTGGTAGCGGAATCCCTGCCTTTACTCTCATCAGGCGGAATTCTAGCGAGTAATACGACCTCCTTGCCGATCGGTAATCTTTCGGTGAATCTGGATCAGGCACATCGCTTTATCGGCTTACATTTCTTTTCACCGGTGGATCGGATGGCGCTAGTCGAAGTCGTTCGAGGGGAGCAGACTAGTGAAGAAACGCTAGGAAGAGCTTTAGCCTTTGTTGACCGCTTAGGTAAAATACCCATTATCGTGAACGATGGTCCTGGTTTTTATACCTCCAGAATCTTTTTCCATTATCTGCTTGAAGGCGTCAGCATGTTACTCCAAGGCGTTCCTATTCAACGGGTCGAAGAGAGCGCTAAGGAGGCTGGAATGGCGGTCGGTCCCCTTGCTGTTTTAGATGAAATATCGCTGCCGTTGATGTTGAAAGTGTACGATCAATACCCGAGCTTGACAAACAGTCAGCAAAGGGTTTATCATTATCTGCGGCAATTGGTGGAGCAAGGCCGGACGGGCAGGCGCGCCAAACGCGGGTTTTATAGCTATGAACCGGGGCAAACCAAACACTATTGGACCGATCCGGAATTACCCGTAGTCGACGAAGAATTCGATAAGGAAGAGCTCGGTTTCAGGTTGTTGGCAGTGATGGCCTTAGATGCGGCGCGCTGTTTGGAAGACGGTATTCTAGAACGACCTATTGACGGGGATGTGGGTGCTGTATTCGGTTTGGGCTATCCCAGTTACACGGGCGGGGTATTTGGATTGATGGACAGTGTGGGAGTAGATCGATTCATATCGGTCTGTGAAAGCTACAGGAACTATGGTGAGCAGTGGGTTGTACCGGAATTATTGAAGCGAATGGCGAGAGGTAAGGAACGGTTTGACGAGGGGTTGGATGCCCTTAGCTAAGCAGAGGATACCTACTTCGCGGGTTTGCAATAGCATTCACTATAGTTGTAGTGAATGCTAATAGCAAATCAGTGCCACCACGGTGGGTCCCTCCTCTAAGCCTTTTTATAAGGTCATCGAGTCGACTAGTTCATTCACCGGCGTTGTTATAAACGTATTGTAGTCGATGGTTGCTTCGAGTATCACCCGTTGCTGTTTTTCAGAAAACACGTGATTTAAATTCCGTTTGTACTTTTCTAAGAGTAGCGGTATGCCCTCTTCCCGTCGACGGCGGTGACCAATGGGGTATTCTACGAGCACTTCCGGCAAGATCGTTCCATCGTGGAATTCTATAGTGAGCGCGTTGGCAATCGATCTTTTTTCCGGGTCGTGGTAATCGGTTGTGAACTGAAGATCTTCCTTACAAACGATACGGTCTCGCAGAGGATCGATCCGAGGATCTTTGGCAATGTGATCCTCGTAGTCCAAAGCGGTAAGTCGACCAAAGATTAACGGTATGGCGACCATATATTGGATGGTGTGGTCCCGATCGGCGGGATTGTACAGGGGACCTTTTTTATCGATAATGCGTATAGCGGCTTGATGCGTCCGGACGTTGACCCGTTTAATGTCGTCTGTAGTCTTACCCATTTCCTGCAATTGATGGTGCAGTTGCATCGCCGCTTCCACCGCCGTTTGTGCATGAAACTCCGCAGGATACGAGATTTTGAACAACACATTTTCCATGACATAACTTTCATACGGTCGTTGGAATTTGAAGGCTTGCCCTTTGAACGAGACATCATAAAAGCCCCAGATGGGAGCAGTCAATACCGAAGGGTAGCCCATTTCACCTTTCTGAGCCATTAAAACCAATTGCACCGCTCTTGCCGTAGCGTCCCCTGCGGCCCAAGATTTTCGGCTACCGGTGTTGGGTGCATGACGGTAGGTACGGAGTGCCTGTCCATCTACAAAGGCAAGCGATAACGCATTCACCAGTTCCTCTTGACTCAAACCTACGAGCTTGCCGATGACAGCTGTAGAAGCAATTTTAACTAAGATGACGTGATCTAGCCCCACACTATTAAATGAATTTTCAAGCGCAAAAACACCTTGTATTTCGTGCGCCATAACCATCGCTTCGAGGACCTGTTGCATCGTAAGCGGATCCGCTCCTTTTGCTACGTTTTCCCGGGATAGCCAGTCGGCTACTGCCAGGATCCCGCCCAGATTATCCGATGGGTGTCCCCACTCCGCAGCGAGCCAGGTGTCGTTGAAATCCAGCCAACGGACCATTGCCCCTATATTAAATGCTGCTTGAATGGGATCCAGCTGGTAGTTTGTCCCGGGTACCTTAGCGCCGTTCGGAATCCAGCTGCCCGAAACGGTAGGTCCCAGCAGCTTGGTGCAGGCCGGATAAGTTAGCGCTTCAAAGCCACAGCCTATGGTGTCCAAGAAACAATAATGAGCCGTTTGTAATGCCAGCGTACTGCTGACGTTATAGTGGAGCACGTAATCCGCGATATCGACCAATACTTGATCGGGTGCTGGACGGTTATTCACAGGAGTTGTTGACATAAATACTTGTTAATTATCTTTTATTTAATGGTATAAATTCTCGATTCTCTGGTCCGGTATATTGAGCGCTGGGTCGGATGATTTTCCCGTCCTCTCGCTGTTCCATGACGTGAGCTCCCCAACCGGCTATACGGGACATGACAAATAACGGTGTAAACATATCGGTAGGGATACCCATAAGATGATAGGCGACGGCTGAGAACCAATCTAAATTCGGGAACATTTTTTTTTCTGCCCACATCACCGTCTCAATCCGCTCGGCGATATTGTAAAGCTTTATATCGCCTGCTTCTCGTGACAGTTGTAAAGCGATTCTTTTGATGACTTGATTTCTAGGGTCTGATACGGTGTAGACGGGATGGCCAAATCCAATCACGACCTCTTTAGCCGCGAGGCGCTGTTTGATGTCCTGTTCCGCGTGGTCAGGATCCCGATAACGTTGCAGGATCTCAAAAGCCACTTCATTGGCTCCCCCATGCTTGGGGCCACGCAATGCCCCGATGGCGCCCGATACCGCTGAATATACGTCGGATCCGGTGCCAGCAATCACGCGAGCCGAAAATGTGGAGGCATTGAATTCATGTTCGGCGTAAAGGTTCAGAGAGGATTCTAATGCGCGCACCCAGGATGCAGAAGGAGACGTCTCGTGTAGTAAATGCAAGAAGTGCCCCGATATCGATTCCTCGGGTGACTCGGTGTTGATTTCTTTTCCAAAATGTGACCAATGATACCAAAATAAAAGTGCTGAGCCCATGGAGGCCATCAGTCTATCGATAATTGCTTGGCTCTGCGATTCGGTGTGCGGCATCTTTTCGGGCTCCAAACTGCCTAAAAAAGACACCGACGTTCGCAAAACATCCATAGGATGCGCGGTCTTAGGGATGAGCTTGAGCATGGCCCGATGCGGTTCAGATAAGAATCGTTTTTTGACCAGTAACTCCTGATAATTTTTTAACGTTATAGAATCGGGGAGTGATCCGTGAATCAATAAATACGCGACCTCGTGAAAAGTAGCGTTTTCCGCTAAATCGAGAATATCGTATCCCCGATAATGCAGTTCATTCCCGTTAGTTCCTACCGTACAGAGACTGGTGTTTCCAGCAGGTACACCGGACAACGCCACACTCTTTTTCGGTTTAAAATCTGAAGACCTGGCTTGTTTCATATTATTTCTGTTTAAATAATTGATCGAGTTGCTGTTCGTAACGGTGATAATCAATACTCGTGTATAGTTCTTCGCGGGTTTGCATATCGGCTAGCAACTCCGCTTGGGTGCCATCCTGTCGAATGTGTTGATAGACTCTTAAAGCCGCTTTGTTTGCTGCGCGAAAAGCAGAAAGGGGATAAAGCACCATGCTTACATTTACCTTCCGTAAGGCGTCGAGGTGATACAGGGGTGTCTGACCAAATTCGGTGATGTTCGCTAAAATCGGGACCTGTGTGGCGTCTGAAAAACGCTGATAATCGGCCAATTCGGTCACCGCTTCGGCGAAAATAAAATCTGCACCTGTCTCGCAGTACGCGATTGCGCGATCAATAGCTGCATTCATGCCTTCACTGGCTATGGCATCGGTGCGTGCCCCAATCATGAAATCGACATCCGATCTGGCGTCCACTGCCGCCTTTATGCGATCGACCATTTCCGAGGGACTCACCAATTCTTTACCCGGTCGATGGCCGCACCGTTTTGCACCCACCTGATCCTCTATGTGTACACCTCCAGCTCCCGCTTTCTCTATACTCTGTATCGTTCGGGCAATATTAAATGCCGAGGGGCCAAATCCGGTATCGATATCGATTAATAAGGGTAGGGCCGAAACGTTCAGGATCCGCCGAGCATCTATCAAGACATCTTCTAAGGTAGTGATTCCCAAATCCGGTATTCCTAAGGATCCCGCTGCGACACCACCTCCAGATAAGTATACGGCTTTAAAGCCGGATTGCTCCGCTAAAAGGGCGTGGTTCGCATTGGTAGCACCTACGATTTGCAGGGGCTTTTCGGAAAGAAGGGCGTTTCTTAGTTTTCGGCCTGCTGACTCTTTCATATGGGCTGTGTTTTTATAATCGGTTAACGGATACATTGATAATTTCCGTTATCGTGTTTTGTAAACTTACAAAAAAATAGCGGTGAATTTTAATGCCGATCGTCGAAGCATCGTTAAGGATGATGCGATGGACAATGGGGGAGACCGGAGACGGTCTATAAACCTAAATTGCTTTAGTTAAGCCGAATTTCCCCTGATTTATTTCCAATACAGGTTTGTATTTCCTAATTTCGGTTCGCATAAACCTATTCCGTTTAAACAACTTAATTAACATAACAAACCTGTATGAAACACAAGGACTATTTTCGAACACTGATTAAGCTGCTCTTATTCAGTGGTTCACTAAGCCTGGTTCCAACTGAAACTGTACATGCCAACGCGTCCTCTGCGGTCTACTGGCAAGAGGCGGTTTCCGGAACCATTAAAGATGCCAGCGGTACCCCGATTAGTGGTGCGACGATTTCCGTTCTAGGTACGACGATCAAGACGCAATCCGATCACGCGGGTGAATTTCGATTTAGCGATGTTCCCGAAGGAGCCAAATTATCCATTACGATGATCGGGTACCGGAATCAAGAAGTAGAAGTGACCGGTACAACGGTCAATGTCACCTTGACAGAAGATACCCAAGGTCTCGACGAGGTGGTGGTTGTCGGCTATGGATCGGTAGATAAGCGCGAGCTAACCAGTGCGGTGTCAACCATCCGCCCGAAGGACCTCATACCTGGAACCGCCTCACCGATTATGGCCTTACAAGGTAAGGTGCCCGGCTTGAATGTCATGTCGAGTAATGGATCCGATCCCAATGCATCAGTCAGTTTACAGTTACGGGGGGTAAATTCCATCAATGCACACCAAGGACCCTTAGTGGTGATTGACGGTGTGCCGGGTGGTGACCTGAATTCGGTGGCTAAAGAAGACATTGAATCCATTAGTGTACTGCGTGATGCCTCGGGCGCTGCGATTTACGGTACACGTGCTTCTGGAGGTGTCATTCTAATAACCACTAAGCGACCGCAGATCGGGAAACCTACCGTCAATTTTACCTCTGAATATTTTATCGAGTCGCTTCGGAAACGTCCAGACGTTTTATCGGCCGAGCGGTTTTTAGAAGAAGGATTGGGTGAAGACTTTGGGCACCGTACCGACTGGTATGATGAGATCACAAATGACAACCCATTCAGTCACCGGCAAGTCGTCAATATTTCCGGAGGATCAGAAGATGCCAATGTCTACGCCACGTTTACCAAACGCGATGCCAATGGAATGGCCATCGGATCAAAACGCGGAGAAATAGGAGGACGGGTGAACAGTAATTTTCGTTTCTTCGACGGTTTTGCAGAGCTGAGTACCAATGTGAGCTACAATGAGGTAAATGCCGCGTTGACTACCAATGGTATCGGCGATCAATCGGCAAGTGATATGAACGATATTTTTAATATGGCGATGGTGCTCAATCCGACCGAAAGTCCATACAATGCAGACGATATCACTGGCTACAACGTCATGGTAGGAGGATATGATTATTGGAATCCCGTTGCAGAAGTGATGCTTCGCTCTCATAACCGCCAGTATAAATATCTTTTAGCCAACTCCACGCTAAAATTAAATTTAACAGAAAACCTGACCACTAGCGCTACGGTCGGTATAAAAAACAATACGGAGCACCGGCGTTTTCATCGTTCGGCTCAACACCGGATTTCACGTCTTGATGGAATAGACGGATTCGCGGCTCAGGACTACCTTAGGTTTTTAGACCGCACCTTCGAATGGACTGTTAATTTTAATAAGCGCTGGGACGATCACTCGATTAACGCGGTAGGAGGCTATAGTTATCAAGATTTTAACGGTCAGGGATTCAATGCGAATAACTCGGATTTCGCAGTAGACGGCGTTAAAGAGCATGATTTAGGATCGGGTAACTTTTTGACTGATGGACGGGCTGGATTAGGCTCATGGAAGGATCCTTGGGTAAAACTAGCTGCGTTCTTTGGTCGGGTTAATTATTCGTATCTGGATCGGTACATCGTAACGGCCACCGGTCGATATGAAGGATCCTCGAAGTTTGCACCTAGTAATCGCTGGGGATTTTTCCCAGGGATTTCCGTGGGCTGGCGGATGTCCCAGGAATCCTTTATGCAGGGTGTTGATTTTATCAACGATTTGAAATTCCGTGCGGGATATGGGGAAACAGGGAATGAGGGCTTCGGTGCCGAAGTATCTCGGCGAATGTATTCCGCCGACACGTGGTTTCTTCAAGACGATAAATGGTTCTATACCTATGGTGTAAAACACAATCAAAACCCCGGCATCCGATGGGAAGTCAAAAAGGAATACAATCTAGGAATGGACTTCACGATCTGGGATAACAAACTCAGTGGGCGTTTCGATGTGTATAAACGCGTAGTCGATGATCTAATCTTTGATATTTCGGTGTCGCAGCCACCGGCTATACACGATAAAACTACGATGAACGTTGGCAGTATGCAAAATACCGGATTCGAGTTTGAACTGAATTATCAGGCCGTGAATAATGAGACGTTCACCTACAATACCTCTGTGGTGGCGATGCACAACAAAAGCCGGCTGAATTCATTATGGGGAAGTCAGACCTTCTTTGATATGAGAGGCTTTCCGGCGCCAGGATCACCAGGTTCGGCGGTTCGGATTAGCCCAGGGCAGGATATCGGTCGGTTTTTCCTTTGGCAACATGCGGGCATCACCGATGACGGCTATTGGATGCTATACGATAAAGACGGGAATGCGTTTGATGTGCGCGAACGTCAGAAAACAATCT
>DXCW01000184.1 GCA_019115805.1 Candidatus Sphingobacterium stercorigallinarum | reverse complement strand
AGGCACCTGCTGATACACATCAATGGTTCCCGCATGGTGATACCGTATCAAATCTGGCCAGCGCTTCAATTCCAAATAAAATTCTCGAAAGCGTTCCTGCAGTATGGCTTTTTCTACCGCTTGTTTGGTGTTCGCGCCCGAGTAGGGGCCAATTTCCGCACGTTCTCGGATTTTGTTGAGTTCGGCAATGGCGTCCTCAGTTTTGCCTAAAGCAGCGAATGCTTCCGCCTTAAATAAGATCATTTCCGCCAGGCGATAGACAATCAGGTCATCGTCATAGTAACGGTTCCCGGCGTTTACGCTACCTCGCATTTTATTATCGAATACACCGATTACTTTTTCCTGAGCGGTGATTGCCGTGACATAAGAATGGGCAGTTCGTATATCTGAAGGGTTTTCCAGGAAAGCGTCTTGTAGTTTCGGGGAGGGTGCGTACTGGCTTCGGGCTCCGCTGCGTGCATAGGCGATGTCTTCACGATTGACCGCGTCTTGAACGAAAATGTCACGCGGTTTTAAACGGTCACTGTAGTGATTCCCTTGCTCATCCCGATGGAAGTGGAGTGCGAAAATTACTTCTTTACCTTTTTTATTCTCCTGGTCATAGATTTTTGCAAAATCGTCTTCCAATGTAGCGCCTTGACTCGCCAGGTCCGCCTGTGTCACCACTTCTTCTAATTCCGCCGATGTGCCTTCCAGTACTTTCACTTTCCATAGTAAGGCATCCGCTTTAAGAGCTGAAGCTGCTGATTTGGACGCTCGATTCTTATCGTAATTGCTTTGCTCGGGAAATAATGCGATGGCTTGGTCTACATCCGACAAAACCTGTTGCATGACCTCTTGCTGACTGGCACGCGGTAATTTTTCCTTCACATCGTTTTCAGTAGGAACGATCTCTAGCGGGACATCCCCCCAAATGCGCAATAAGCTGAAATAGCTGTGAGCGCGAATAAAGTAGGCTTCCGCTAAGAGCGTGTTTTTGGTGGCTTGATCGTTGAACGGGACACCTTCGGAGTAGGTGATGAGTAAATTACAATGTTGGATAACCGTGTAAAAACTCCCCCAATTAGGTGCATTTTGAGGGGTCAGGTTGTGGTTCCAGGCGTTTGAAGCTCCCCCTTCCATTCCCGGTACAAAGGTATCCCCTCGGTCTTCAAAATGAGTGGTGGTGTTGACCAAGTTTCTATAATTCGCGTAAATCCCGAAGAGATAGCTCTCCACATCACCCTGTGTTTCCCAATAGTCATCGTTGGTAATGTCCGACACATTCTCCAGATCCAAGAGTTTTTCGCAGCTGCTCAGCATTAATGAGCCCAGAATAACTAAATATAATTTTATCAGCGATTTCATTTTGTCTTTTTTAAAGATTAAAACATTGCTTTAAGTCCGAAATTAATATGTCGAGGACGTGGGTAGGTTCCGTAATCTACACCGTCATAGATCTCTGGCATCATGCCTTTATAAGCGGTGATGTAACCCAAGTTATATACGCCAGCAAATACCTCCACTCCCCGTAATTTTGCGCGCTCCAACCAGGCGCCTTGTAGGCGGTAACTCGCTGAAATCTCTCTGAAGGCGATGTAATCACCTTTGCCGTAATAGAGGCTGTTATTGGTGCCGCTGCCGCCGATTGCATTATCCCAGCGCATATGATTTCTAAAATTGTAATCAAAATCACTTTGCACCGTATACTTTGGATAGGTCGCTTGGTGGCCTTCATGCGACCAACTTTCGGTGAGTGCGTCTTGGAAAGCATTGTTGTTATTCCTGGTGCTCCCCATCACGTTCCCCATAAAACTATTGTCTATAACATGGCCTGTCGCCCAGTCGATAACCAATCGTGCGGAGAAATTTTTATACCGAAAGCTATTGACCATCCCACCCATTTTGTCTGGCCGTATATACCCCATGAATACCATGTCGTTGTTGTCGAGTATGCCGTCACCGTCTAGATCGGCAAAGATGGCGTCTCCAGCCGTCTTCACTCGGCCCGATGCGTTGGGGTCCTCCGGTGCATTAGCCGCCTCCTCATCACTTTGGTACACCCCTTGGTAGCTGTAGGCCCATCGTCCACCGTATCGTTCGCCCTCGGCGATTCCGCCGACTTTCACGTAATCTCCCAAAGCCGGATCGTAGACATAATTTCCACCCACTCGGTTTTTGTCCTCCTCGTTTTCGGGCAGTGTCAATGCAATGGAACGGTTGTATGAAAAAGTCATATCGATATTCCATTGAAAATGTTCGTTTTGAATGGGGGTGGTCTGGAGTTCTACTTCGAAGCCTCGGCTACGTATGGATCCAAAATTACTTCGAATAGAATTGTATCCAGTTTGTGACCAGAGCGGTTTATCGAAGAGTCTGCGATCGGTGAGTTTATTGTAATAATCCATTAACACCATCACCCGATTGTTAAACAAGCCAAAATCGACACCAATGTCAAAAGAAGCCGTTTGTTCCCAGACTAAGTTGCGGTTCATTAAGGCCGTATTCAAAATCCCTTCGTGACCCATATAGGCGTATCCGGTTGAGTAACGACCCTGGGAATCAAACACACTCAGCGCATTATTTCCAGTTTTTCCCCAACTTCCTCGGAGTTTCAATTGGGAAAAAGCAGGCGTTAACGGTTTGAAGAAATCTTCCTTGTGAATATTCCAGCCCCCTGATACACCAGGGAAGAACCCCCAGCGGTTATCTTTAGCGAAACGAGATGATCCATCAGCTCTTAAACTCGCCGATAACAAATACTTTCCGTTAAAGGCATAATTGATTCTGGTGAAATAACTCAAAAGCGCATCAGATGTTTTGGTGGTGGAAACGCGTTGTGTAATGTCTGAACTCGCGTTCAGTGTCGGGATATGGTCCGTCAATGCCTCCCGCCCGCTCCCGTTCATCCGGTAAGCGTAATCGTTGTTATAACTAGCGCCGAGTATGGCATTGATGTCATGGGCATGGTCAAATACTTTATCGTATGTGAGTAGCCCATCCACCTGTATGTGTCGATCAAAGTTGTGCGCGGCGGATGCGGGCCTATTGGTGACCGTAACGTTATACGCTTCAAAATAATTTTCTATGCCTTCCGAGGTGAAGTAATATAAGGCGGGGCGGAATTTTAGCCCAGGTAGAATATCCCAGTTCGCCCCAACTTGCATGTTGGTTCGGTGAACATTCACGTCGTTGTATTTCGTTTTGTAATACATCTCGTGCAAGCGATTCCGAAAGGACGAGATGCCTTCACCCGGCGCCGGGAGGCCGTTTTCATAGTATTGACGATAGGTTGGTGGCATTAATACGCTACGACTTAGCACCCATTCGTAATTGTTGGGTGCGTTTGTTTTTCGGAGTTGATAGGTGAATTTGGTGTGTATACTCCAGTTATCGCTGAGTTTGAATTCCCCGTTAAATAATGCACTATAATTCGTGTAGTCTGTGCCGCGGACAATCCCGTCCTGGTTTAAGTAGCCAAGTCCAAAGTAATAGCGGGCTTTCTCGGTCCCCCCGCTGATATCAAAGTCCAGCTCTTGTTTTCCGCCCGTTTGGAATGTCGCGTTTTGGTAATCGTTATCTTGGAATAACAGTTGCCGGTTCGTGGCCGGGTCCACCATGGTTTCCCAGCCTTGTTGGTTGATCAGCTGATCGACATAGTCTTGGCCGTATTCGTTAATGTAGTCGTCTAGGAATGCAAGCGTGTTATTGGCATCCCTTAAATTGCCTGTTGACATGCCGTAACGTCCTCCTTCCAGGAAAAATTCCGGATTCGAGGTATTGAATTTCGCAATGTTATTTCGCGTCAAATACACATAGTCGCGAGCGTTCAATAAGGGCAGCCGTTTGGGTTGTTGTTCTACGCCGTGAGTATATCTCAAGTTGATCTGTGGCTTCCCCATTTTGCCTTTCTTCGTGGTGACAATCACAATGCCATTGGCGGCCCGCGCACCGTAAATAGCAGTGGAAGCCGCGTCTTTTAGGACTTGCACCGATTCGATGTCGTCGGGATTGAGATCGTTAATGCTGCGTGTTCCCTGTGACACCAAACCGTCGACGATAAACAGTGGCGCATCGGATTCAGGAGAGGTGGAGCTACCACCCCGGATAAAAATTTGAGGGCTGGCTCCCGGTTGTCCGTCTTGCACTTGTAAGGACAGGCCTGCCACCTTGCCCTGTAACTGTAATAAGGGGTTCTGGCCTGGAGCACGATCAAATTCTTCCGCATCCACCTTACTTACAGAGGTGGTTACCTTGGAACGGCTTTGCTCCCCGTAACCGATGACCACGACCTCCTCGATATCCGTCTGATCTTTAGTCATGAAAACCTCCATCGTTCCTTCGGCGGGTATGGTTAGGGTTTGTTCGAGATATCCCATAGCAGAAAAGGTTACATCTTGTCCCACTTCTTGCTTTTCGAGTTGAAATGTGCCTTGACTGGATGTGGTAGTGGATTGGTGTGCGCTCTTCACGGTGACACGCTCTAATGGTCTACCCTCTTCATCTCTGACTTGGCCCGACAGATCTCTAAGCTGCCCGAAAAGGGAGCCTGTCATTAAGGAGATGAGCGTGAAAGAGAAAAGTTTCTTCAAATAAAACCCCTTCATTATCATAATTTTAGCGATTTAAAAATAGGTTATTAACTACTTATGTAGAACATATCTACAAATATAAATTATAAAAATCTAGACTTACAAATTTTTACTTGAAATTTTTGTAACTTATTTTATGAGATTGGTTGCAACGGTTGCAATGGAGAATAGGGAAGGGGTAATCAGGAGGCGAAGGGACCTCCTGACTTTAGGTTAATCGATCGAAATGAGGGCTCAGGTGAATCCGCATAGCCTCTTTAAACTCTTGAGGGGTCCCGCTTTTTAGAATTTCAACCAGATCACTGTGTCTTACATCGCTGACGGGCGGCACGCCATGGAGTTTTTCTTCTTCGGCAACCACATACTCGAAAATCGGCAATAACAAGGTCTGGAACCGTGTAATGGTGGCATTACCTGTCATTTCGTAAAGCTTACCGTGAAATGCAATTTCATGCTTGACTTTAAAGGATGCCGTATCTTGTTTCTTGCTTTTTTTGATGATTTTCTCCAGCTCAAGAATATCCGCATCGGATTTTCGTAAGAACAAGAGATCCGCTAGTCCGGTTTCTAAAACCATTCGCAACTCAAACAATTCGTGTAAGGTCTGTTGTTTCAGAATCAAGGGATCCAGTACGCGCTCGAAACCGCCGAATATATCGGGCTCGGATAAGACCATTCCGCGTTTTTTCTTCGACTCGATCATCCCCAACATTTTTAGTCTGCTTAATGCTTCCCGTACAACATTTCGGCTGACATCTAAGGCTTCAGCAAGTTCCATTTCTTTTGGAATAGCGTCTCCAGGTTTAACGGCGTTTTTCTTGAAGTAGTCCAGTAATCTTCGCTCGGCAATGTCAGCCATCGTGAGGCTTTGTATCTTTTCTATTTGGTGCGATTTTAATGCCATATATGTTTTGTTTTGTTCAAATGTACTACATAAAAATAGTTTAAACTTATTTTTTGTATAAATCTGTCCTCGCATTTATGCCGTACGAAATGAATTGGCGGACGGGCTGGTCGTCACATTGTCTTCCCGGGTCGGAGCGGATCTCGGGGTTTTCATGCTGTCGATTGGCCAGTGGTAAGGGAGGTATTCATAGGTAACGAACGGTATTAGCTTGAGGGGATTAGGTTTTTATTGATTTTACCTAAAATCAAGCGGCTCAGCAAAAAATGGATGATCAGATATATTGGGTCTTAATTGGATTGTTATCATCGTTTCAAGTGGCCTGTCTTGGTGAATGAAACGCTGGGTAAGTGATTTGGTAGGGTAGAGCCCGGAACTTGAAATGCAAAAGCACAAGATGATCAACCATCTTCCAGAGAAAGATGTTACGCCTTACAAATTGAATCCTCATCTATTGAAGAACGCGCTAAATGCGATTCAGTAGCACACGTACCATCGTGGTCATTCATTAGAGAAATTATCCAGCGTGCTGAACCATATCCTCTACGAACCCGATCAATTTGTCAAATTGAAGGAAAGAGGTAGGTTTGAACAGAATTTAATAGAAATGAATCAACCTGTCGGAAATAAAAAGTCAGGTTTTTTAATTAAAACCAGCAGACCATCTGGGTGAACCAGGTTCGAAAAACCGAAGCTCCTATGTAGCAGCGTGTCCCACTAGACGAATTTGGCTGAGACGAAAGGGTCGGGGATTCGTACAATGCGCTCGTTGATGGAAAATGTCAATTTGCTTCCATCGATATTTTGAAAGTGACTACGCTCCTAACCAATTTGCCGTGCGGCTAGTATATCAGATAGTTTGATTGTCTTTTCTCCAACCAATATGTCGGGATCGATTGTTCTTTTTTTTAGAGTAAAGTCTTGTGTTACGACGATTCCGGATTGCTGACGACGGTAAAGATCGCGCAAGTCATGTCCCGTAAAACCTTCAAGCTTGTTCACTAAGAAAACATCATCCTTATTGAAATCATCTAGAGTAACCTGCCCGGATTGAAAATATTTTTGGATGATGGAAGTCATGAACGCGTTCGACCGCCTGTTCTCTTCGCTATTGAAACAATGCGCGACCAAGAAGGTGTACTTCTCTTTGAACCAGCGCGCATAGTCTAGATGTTTCACGACAATCTTCCCATCTAGGACAAGCAATCCATCCAAAAACCAGTCAATTTCCGTTTTCGTGATGTGTTCCCACTTGAAGAGGTCCCTTAAGGTGTAATCGATACGATCTGCGCATAACGCTGGAAGTGGATATTCCAGTATCGTGTACTGGTCTAACTCGAAAAAATCGCCTATCTGTAAATGTGATTTTGTAAGTATGCTCCCGATTGTAGGGTGAGATAGTATGCGCTTATAAATCGTCTCGTGATAGTCTTCAACTTGATTTCCCAAGATGTAATCAATCAGATGAGAAAATGCCGTATGAGAGATATCATGGAGCAGTCCAGCAACCTGTTCTTTAATACTACCATTCAGCTTTTTAATCAAAAGCATTACTCCTACAGAGTGGTCATAACGGGAATGATTCAAATTTGAATTGGCCAACGAGATTGCACCGACTTGGCTGATTTTTTTTAATCGCTGGACCGGTTCAGACTCCATGAGGGAAACGATTGTTTCCTCCAATTTTACCGGGCCGTATATTTCGTCGTAATACATCATGCGCTGAAACTGTGGTAGAGTGCTGAACATCGAGTGTTCAGCCGCTAAATTAAAAATATTATTACTAACGTTCCATTTTTAACGCTCCGATGTTAACGGATCATTCGTGAGACGTATTTTAAAAGAGATGGAGCGATAAATAAAGCCAGCGGTTCTTGTTTGGCACTGTATCGACGAATAATAGAAATGTAAACTTTTTTCATGGTGATTCATCTCGATATTAGGACGCTGAAAGACCCGGGGGGGTGTCGAAGCAAAAATCTTGCTATTTACGGATTAATCACTGCCAATTTCTCTGGGGCGGATCTGGTCTATTTTAAGCTGCTTTGCAACATGCTATACAGGTGTCCGATTTTCAGCCTTCTGAGTCCATATGTTTGGAAAAACAATTGAAGAAAGGAGGAATGATGTATTTAAAAACACGAGGTATCACGAGCGAGACGGAGAAACCACCTGCTCACTTAGCAACTGCCGAGCAACGTGAGGTCTCATCTGGCGAAAAGTTGGTGACCATGCGCTTGAAATTTTCTTCGCGAGTAAGAGAGCGAATTCTTACGCGAGCTAAAGCAGCAGGGATGAATGCGAGCCAGTGGATCACGGCAGCGACCCGCCAGGGCACGATCGTACCGCGCTTATCGGTTCAGGACATGGAGCACTTGCGCACGCTGGCTGAATTGGCCACTACACTCCACGAGTTGGCCGAGCTGTCATTGAAGTCGGGCTTTACAGAGACGAAAACCAAGGTAGAAGCCCAACTAACGCAAGTGGAACGTTTAATGGAAAGGATAGGTGAGCCATGATTGCAAAAGGGTTTAAAGGAATCGGCTTTGCCAGTACGCTGAATTATGTGCTCAATCGGAAAGATGCACACTTACTGGATTCCAAAGGGGTGCGAGCTTATAATCTTCGAGCGATGACCAAGGATTTTGAGCGTCAACGCACGCTGCGACCCGGCGTTCGGAATCCCATGGCCCATATGGTGCTCAGTTGGAGCCCGGACGACCGGGACCAAATGGACCAAAAGATGATGCGGCACTGTGCCCGCGAATATTTGGATCGTTTGGGGGTGAAAGACACTCAGTACGTGACCGTATATCACGACAACACCGAGCACCCCCACGTGCACGTGGTGTACAACCGTGTCGATAACCAAGGGAAAGGTGTTCATATTAGCCGAGAATGGTACAACAGCGCGCAGATTTGTCGCCAGATGTCTGAGGAGTACGGCTTCACTAGAGGGACGAACCGGAGTCAGATCAATCGGGCGGCGCTAAAAGGTCGAGATCAGCAGCGCATTTCCATTTCCGATGAGTTGGATCAGGCGTTGGATACCGCTCAGGATTGGGACCATTTGCAATCCCTGTTGAGCGCCCAAGAAATCGACGTGTTCTACCGTATGGATGTAGAAACGCAAAGGCCAGTTGGGGTGGCGTTTGGCAAAGGGAAGATGAAATTTAAGGGGACCGCGATCGGAACGCGTTTCACGTTTAACGAAATCGACAAAAGGATTCGGTTTAATCAACACCTCAGTCGGCTGCGCGAGCAGCGACAAGAAGAGAAGCGTTCCGAACAACGAGAGCAAATGGTGTTGCCTCAGAAGGAGCAGCATGTCCTGTCCAGACCGGCCGGGTTTTATGACAAACCACGTCAGATTATTAAACGCGGGATGCGCCAAAAACGTTCTCGCGGAATGGGAATGGGGATGTAAGTCTCCCTCCTAGAGGATTAAGAAAAGATTTATGTACAAATAAAACGAATGAAGATGAATTTATCAGATGTAAAAGATGTACTTGTTGATCAGCGTGAGTTGCTTAGCGAGTTGGATCAAGGACAACGATACTTGCTACGCAAAATTTCTGAATTACACAGCCCGCCGGATTACAGCAAGCAACTCAGTCAAGTCCAAGCGCTGTTGGACAAGGCCTCTTCATTTATAGAGCTGAAAAATGAATTTTCGGTCGTGGCAGACAATTGCAGTCGCTTACTGCTCACCGTTCAACAGCTCTCGAAAACACAACATGAATTGATAGAGAGTCTGCCCAGGCGCATTCGCGTGGATACCCAGCACCGGGTCGATAACAAGCAGCGCCCGTATTTGATGGCGGCTTTCAGTTTGATTTTAATGGCTGCGGCGTCCATCGGATATGGCATCTACAAGCGAGCAGAAAACGACGCCTTAAAGGAGAATGATTTTAAGATGCGTTATGTGATGCTTGAAAATCCGAGTTGGACCCAGTTTATCGATTCGGTTTATTCCTCGAATGCCGATCATTTTAGGGATTGGGTCGAGCGGCAAGAGCGGCGTGTGGAGGAGATTTCACGTGCACAGCGAGAAGCCGAAATATCGGAGCAGCGGGCGGAGCAGGCAAAACAAGAGTTGGAGAAAACCAAATCGAAGTAAACGCCGAATCGGTATGTTACTGCCAGTTGAGGGATTGGGCAGATGTCCGGAACCTGGGCTCCCACCGTGAGTGCGCGGGCCGGCGTTGGTTCGTTTAAAGCAAAGGAGCGCTATACCTAGCGCATTCGCGGAGCGTTCCGATCAGTATTTTTATTTTTATTGAACCATCAAGGTGCTTGAGGCATTCTATTTAGACAAAGCGTAGTACAAACAGATTTTATACATTTAACCCCTTATTATTATGGCTTTAACAACAGGAAACGAAGACCAAGTCTCCAAGTATATTGAAGATAAGACTTCACATGTACCCTCGACTGTATTTTTAGGTGCCGCGATCATCGCTATGGGTGTATCGGCCGGTATCAAGTGCATGGGACATGACAAAACCGCTTTATTCATTGGACAATGGGCAGCCCCCTTTCTGCTACTCGGTATTTACAATAAAATCGTGAAAACCGAGGGGCATGATTAGGAAGCTCCAGTACAAGGCCTCGCTTTAGAATTGGAGCGAGGCCTTTATCATCGGAATGAATTTGATCAGTCCTCTATTTCACATACGCGTTCTCACAGGCATCAAACACCTTTTGCCGGTTGGAAACCGTCCTGAAATCCTCAAACTCAATTTTTTCTTTTTCACAGGTATAGCCAAATTCAGGCGGTGCAACGGCGCAATTCGGGCAGATGGTATCGACGAAATAA
>DXCW01000027.1 GCA_019115805.1 Candidatus Sphingobacterium stercorigallinarum | reverse complement strand
TAATGGGGTATGATTTGGGAAACGAAGCAGCTGCGATTCGGGCGTTCAAAAGAAAGTTTATTGTCAATGATCTTTCTGGAGTCTTGACCGATCACGATCGTGCTGTATTGTTTGACTTGTATAGAAAATACTATTAGTATTTAGGGGATTGAGAAGCCATTGTACCTGGCTTATTGCCTGGGAAAAAAGACTGCAATACTGAGCCAAATAGGATGACCAATACGCAACCGATTAGGTTGAGCCATAAAAAGGCAATAATGTCCATCTTCCAGATTCCGATTACGAAGATTTCCGACAAGACCGCAGCCCAGAAGACTGCCCGTCCACCAACTCTTTTTACGTAAAAAGCGACTAGAAAAATTCCCAGTATGGTCCCGTAAAAAAGCGAGCCTAATATATTCACAGCTTCCAGTAGATTTCCTAGCCTGTTGGCATATAATGCGATCAGTATCGTAAATACTCCCCAGCAAAATGTCGTTATTCTAGACACACGGAGATAGTGCGCGTCTTCCCTTCCTTTTCTTACAAAGCGTTTGTAGATGTCAATTACGGTAGTAGATGATAGTGAATTAATCGCGCTGGCTGTCGCTCCCATGGATGCTAAAAAAATAATTGCGATTAGCAGACCAATGAGTCCTTTGGGAAAGGTGTCGGACACGAAACGCAAAAAGATGTAGTTGTTATCATTGGTATCTGCCTCGGGGTTGTTCCGCTCAATCAAAGTAATCAACTCACTTCTTAGGGCCTGATCGTGTTCGTTATATTGTTGCAGCTGTGCCTTTGCGGCTTCGATTTTTATGTCATCTTTCTCTGCCAACCCATCCGTGAGTTCGTTGAGATGAATCCGTTTTTCCTGACTGATGACCTCGTGCCGGTTCATGATGCTTTGATAGGCCTCTCTATGATCGCTTTGGTTTAACTCTTCAATAACCTGTTGATTGAAGAACAGTGGAGGGGTGTGGTATTGGTAATAGGCAAACACAAGTATACCAATCAGGAGAATACAAAACTGTAAGGGTACTTTCAGCAGACCGTTCATCAGTAGCCCCATACGGCTTTGTTTAACAGATGATCCTGTGAGGTATCGCCCGACTTGACTCTGATCGGTGCCAAAATAGGAAAGTTGTAGAAAAAAGCCCCCAATTAAACCTGTCCACACGGTGTATTGGTTGTTGAGGTCCAGATTGAAGTCTATTGCATTTGCTTTTCCTGATTTACCAGCGATGTGTAGCGCTTCGCTAAAGCCAATGTGTTCTGGAAGGAGATGAACGACAAGGACGCCAGCTAATAAGAGCCCACCGAAGATAATGGACATTTGTAGTAGCTGTGTGTAAGAGACGGCTTTGGTCCCTCCATACACGGTGTATATGACGACTAAAGCTCCAATACCTATGGTTGTCATGACCAAATCGATTTGCAAGATCGACGATAAGATAATTGCTGGAGCAAATATTGTGATGCCGGTTGAGATTCCCCGTTGAATCAGAAAAAGGGCTGCGGTGAATACTCGGGTATTCACATCGAATCTTTTCTCCAGGAACTCATATGCGGTATAGACCTTGAGTTTATGGAAAATGGGAACGAAGGTGACACAAAGCACAATCATGGCCAAAGGAAGCCCAAAATAGAATTGGACGAAACTCATGCCTGAACTATACGCTAGGCCAGGGGCCGAAAGAAAGGTGATTGCACTGGCTTGCGTCGCCATGACTGACAAGCCAACCGTATACCAAGGGAGGGATCGATCAGAAAGAATGTACCCGTCTATCGTTTTTACGTTCTTGCTTTGATACAAGCCATAGGCGACGATGACGAACAAGGTGAAAACGAGTACTATCCAATCGATGCTGCTCATCCAAAATAAATCGAAAATAAATACATCAGGATAATGCAGACAACGAGCCAGAGAACAATTAACCAATAGAATTGTCTCCAGCTACGTACAAAAGGAGGTAACCCCTTATCTGTCATGAGGTTTGTGTGGTAGGAGTGCGGTCACAAAAATGACACCGAACACAAATCCGCCAATCAGCCCCGTCAAGACACCTAAAAATGTGCCAGACGCTAACCAAGCTGTTAACGCGCCCAATACAGCGCCTACCAATAAAATGATTCCTTTGACATTCATTGGCTTAGAGTTTTCGATTTGATTTTCCATTATATTTTTAGTTTTCTTCGTTCTTGGATAGCAAATTTACAAATAATCTGTAAGCTCCGGGAATCCCTGCTGGCAATTGCCTGAAAAAGGATAAAGATGTGTAAACAAACTTTCCTTTTCCGTAATCGGCTACTAGCAATGAGCCGTTGTGTGGTCTTTCGTTTTCATCGGCCATAGCTAAGGGTGTCCGGTATGCTGGATGCATATCGCTTGCAAAATAGAGTCCCCGTTCTTGAACCCAGCCGTCAAAATCGCGAGCTGAAACTTTGTTGGGGAAGTTTAAGATGGGATCTTTTGGGTCGGTGAAAACGACCTTCGCGTCTTCTTCCGTCACCCGTTCTCGACTAAGCGTTATCGGGTGGGGACCGAGTTGATCGATCTGAAGCCCTGAGTTGACGTTGTATTGAACAACCAACGTTCCGCCACTTTTAACGTAGTCCAGCAAGATTGGAAATCCTTGTCGCATCTCAGGGAGTACATTTAACGCTCTAACGCCCAAGATGATGGCGTCGTAATTGCCAAGGTCAAGGTTTCGCAAATGAGCGCTTGGGAGTTCTTCTACCACTATGCCTAGATTCCTGAGTGAGGTGGGGATTAGATCCCCAGCACCGTGTATATAGCCTACTTTTTTTATAGGGACAGTTATCGCTACCTCGGCAATGTCTAAAGTCGCCGGAGGGAACCACGTTATATCCGGAATGTGAGCATGACTAATCTTTTGAAATCCCTGTGCGGGTTGACCGTTTAATAAAGGAGTAAGCCTAGTGGTCTCGGACGTATTCGACGAGGTGGATAAGATGTTAAACCGTAGCGAACGACTTGAAAGAGCGGGAATGGTTAACACACTGTCGCTCTGCTCAACTTTGATGGCGCTATTCTTTGCAAAGCTTAGTTCGACCGCTTCGCTGTCGGGACTGTGATTTGTAATTTCGATATCGATGGCCTTTGGACTATCGTCCGTCAGGAGCGCTTTATGTGCCGAGAGTTTGGCCGTTAGTCTTGGAGAAATGCTGAGCGGCTGATTCACTTCTCCTTTAACAGGGTGCACGTACTGAAAAAGTATGGGTCGCTCAACTCGAATTACGAGTTCGTTGATTTGTATTTCGAATAGGCTGGATGGGTTATCGGGATTCTCCGGAAGCCCAAATTGTTCTGACTCGACTTGATATTTTCCAAGGGAATGTTCTTTTTTTAGCCAGTAGGGCTGGGTTGTTTTGAAGATTGTCTCGGTTTGCGTGATACTTTCCGGCTGATGCGCTTGTAGCTTTCGTCCAATTTCCTGATCGTTAACGGATTTGATAACCGATTGCACGGTCGAGTCGCGAAGAATCGCTTTGTGGGTGACCGTAAACGATTGCCCTAGGGTATAGTTTGGCTCTGTCACTACGCTCTCTAAAACAATTCCCGCGCAGTCCAATATGAGGTTTTCTACCTCTTTGAGCTTGTTCTCTCGATACACAATATGAGGAGAGAGTTCAGAGATTAACGCATGAAGCTCGATTAGTGCCGGAATGCTTCTAGCGGGGCGTTCCATATCGTAGGTCTGCTTAATGGTATTAATCATCGTCTCTACAGCTTGCGTCGGCTCCGGTAAGCGGCTCCATGTCGTGTTGATATGGTCAAATAGACTGTCTCTAGCTTCGATGCCCGCAACGTGTTGGAAATATTCTTTAAACCGGCCTCTTGTCAGCGCAGCGCCAAATCCTTGACTTTTGTGCTCGGATCGACTTCGCGCGGCGATTTCACCGTAGGAGACCCCCAGTAGTGGGTTATAATCGTCTAATACCACTTGCAGTTGATCGTCAGATGTATTATCCATTCCGCCGAAATTCGCGGTATTCCAGACTAGACGTTTAGCTTTCCAGGGCTGCAGGTCGTCCAGCTGCTCTGGAAACCTTGTTGGATCTCCAGCCGCAATGAAAGCTTCTTGCGCGAGAATAGCTGAGGCCTGATGGTGGCCGTGGCCTCCTCGGCTATCTGGAGGAAATCGGGTAATGATCACATCGGGCTGTAATTTCCGGATGATGAATACCGCTTCTTTTAAAATCTCCTCTTTTTGCCAAAACTTAAATGTTTCTTGATGAGTTTTTGAGAACCCAAAATCATAAGCGGCGCTGAAGTATTGCTCTCCTTTATCAATTTTTCGTGCAGCAAGAAGCTCTTGGGTTCGGATTAACCCGAGTTCTATTCCTTGTTCCGTACCAATTAGGTTTTGCCCACCGTCCCCTCGAGTGAGTGACAAATAGGCTGTGCGGTAGTGTTGTTCGCCCGAAAGCCAAGCAATAAGCCGGGTGTTTTCGTCGTCCGGATGTGCGGCGAAGTAAAGCACGGTCCCTAGTTTGGAAAGCTTGTCAATCCGGTGTTTGAGTTGTGAAGAGGGGTGTGACACTTGGCCTGAGACCTGCAAACAGTTGGCGAGGAATATAATTAAAAACAGGAGGGGTTTGTTCATGTCTAAAAATAGCTAAGATTTTAAACAAAATAAAAGGAACCAAATTATTTTTGATTCCTTTTACCAACAATTAAAAATCTTCGACTTTAAATCCAGAAGTATTGATTCTGGAATTTAATTTTAGCAGGATGATGCGCTTTTTGGTCTAACCTTTAACGTCTATAAAAGTAAGATAAATACTCTTGATAAACCACAGCAAGGACTAAAAACTTTTCCACAAACAAGCAGTTATTCACAGAGTTTTGTGGAGAGACCGCTTTTCGATGTTAAAACATCAATGGCCTTGGTGTGGTATCTATTTATCAATAGAGCCTAATACGCGTTTCATAAAACTATTTAGTGCGTCTTTTTGAGACATTCCTTCTTGGATGAGGCTATTTACTTCAATCGCTCCGTACATATTAGATATCAATTCACCGATCACATCGAGTTCTTCGTCTTTTAAAGACGGGACCTCGGTAAGTGACTCTAATGTTTCGATGGTCTCTAATACAAAATCTGAGTCGTTTTCCGCAATAAATTCGGTAAGGTGTTTAATTACTGGTAACTTCATTTATCAATCCTGTTAAGCCGTCAATTTTGTTTGTCTGTACTTGGTTAACTAGTTGTCCGTTTTTGTAAGCCGCAAAAGTGGGCAGGTTGTTAACATTTGCTAATTTTCTTGATTCCGGAAATTTTTCGGCATCGACAATTACAAATGACACGTTTTCGTTTTCACCTGAAAGCTTTTTAAATTTCGGCTTCATTATTCGGCAATTTCCGCACCAACTTGCTGAAAATTGGACTATTACGGTTTCGTTGTTTTCTACAACCTCTTTTAAATTATCTGTATTGAGTTCTTGTAACATCTTGTTTTTTAAAAAAATAATGAAAAAAAAGAGGAGATTTAGTCTCCTCTTTTTGATAAGGGAAAATTAATTTTGCGATAAGTAAGAAGCAACTCCGTCGCGTGTTGCGTTCATAGCCTCTTTTCCTTCTTCCCAGTTCGCTGGGCAGACCTCGCCGTGTTTTTGCACATGCGTGTAGGCGTCGATCAAACGAATATATTCTTTAACGTTACGTCCTAATGGCATATCGTTTACAGATTCGTGGAATACTTTTCCCGTCTCGTCAATTAAATAGGTAGCGCGGTATGTGACAGCTGATCCTTCAACTAGCGTTCCGTATTCAGGATGCTCTACTTCCTTCATTTCTAGAATACCGAGGATGCTGGATAAGTTACGGTTGGTATCTGCAATTAATGGGTATTCGACACCCTCAATCCCACCATCGTCTTTTGCGGTATTTAACCATGCAAAATGTACTTCCGCCGAGTCGCAAGAAGCACCCACTAAAATGGTGTTTCTTTTTTCGAATTCCGCCGCAGCTTCCTGAAAGGCGTGAAGCTCAGTAGGACAAACGAAAGTGAAGTCTTTAGGATACCAAAACAATAGGACCTTTTTGTTCTCTTTTTGTGCTTTTTCGAACAAATTTAAGGTGAAGTTGTCTCCTAAATAGTCAATCGCATCTACTGAAATGTTTGGGAAATTTTTACCTGTAAAGCTCATAATAAATCTAATAAATTCTTCTCGTTTTTAGTTTTTTTTAATAGTGCTACAAAGATAGCCTTTTTAGAGGGGTTAATGTATTGATTTTGTCAATTAGCTATTGATGATATCTATATTTTGCCCACTGCAATATAGAGAGATTATGGTGCGGGATGATATTCAGCCCCTTGTGATGTTGAGGCTTTGGCGATCGACAAGGGCAGGGTTGAAGCACAAAAAAAGCTTTGGCACTATTTCGTTAAAAATAGTAGCTTTGCAGCACGGCCCCGTAGTTCAACGGATAGAATAGATGTTTCCTAAACATTTGATAGCAGTTCGATTCTGCTCGGGGCTACTTTAGGAGACACCATATTGCGGTCGTCTCCTTTTCTATTTTAAAAAAGTCTGTGAGCAGACATTTTAATAGCTGCTCCGTGGTCTATTCATTTTCAAAGCTTGATGAGGTTTCACACCCCCGTTTTTATGGACCGCATTCCTCCTCCGCTTATTCATATGACTTGATATCGCGATCATCCTTATTTCGGTGATGATCACTACCTTTTATGTTGAAGGCGCTTAATGTAAGTCGGAACTAGTTTAGCTATTTAAACACATTCAATGGATAAGTTACTGGTAAGTTCACAATTTTCCGGTCCCACTGTGATTTTCAAAGGTCTATTAAATAGTGATCTACAGACCTACTTTTTATTTGATTATTATGAAAAAACTACGCTGTTTCGTTATCAGTTTGATTTTTGTGCAATTCACGCATGCCCAGGAAGTAGGGGATGTGAATGCGTATTTTTCATTTCCTGTCGTCAGTAACTTAACTACAGCAGCGGGAGTGTCAGCTTGGGTGCTGAATGAAGAAGGCGTACATAACATCTATCTAGCAACTTCTCTGGATGATGAAGGAAGGCGCTTAACGAATTATACGGAGGATGACGGCTTGTTAATTGAGCAGTTAGCCCTTGATCGATCCGGTAATTGGGCGGTATATGTGAAAGGGGGTGAATTAGGAGGGAATTGGTCAAGAGAAGTACCCGTTAATCCTACTTCACAGATAGGGCCTCAAAAGATCACCATTTTTTCTGTATCAACCGACGGGACCTCTTCCCCCGTTGCATTAGGAGAGGGTAGTAATCCGATTATCGCCCCTAATAATAGAGACGTGTTTTTTGCGAAAGCTGGGCAGGTTTTTCGAGCACCGATTGATGGGAGTGAAGTTCCTATGCCGTTGCTTAAAGTACGAGGAAGCGTAAAGCATCTCCGTGTATCGCCCGACGGTAAGAAGTTGGCGTTTTCGGTAGATAGGCGTACACATTCGTTCATTGGAACGTATGATTTTCAGGAATCTCATATTGAGTGGATCTCCCCTAGTATGGATCGAGATGAGCACCCGAGGTGGTCAGGTGATAGTAAATCCTTAGCTTTTGTTAGGCGGCCCGGCGAGAGTACTCAGGTAGATTCCATATTGAGGCCTTCACATGCACATTGGGAGATCCGCTCCATAAATCTTGATCAGGAGGAAGCTGAATTGGTTTGGCAAGCGCCCGAGACAGATCGAGGTTCGTTCCCCGGCAGTGTGTTTATGGAATGGTCTAAAAGTCAGGAAATAATATTCCTTTCCTATCACGACGGTTGGCCGCATCTTTATGCTGTCTCGCTAGGCGGGGCGAAACCACGATTGCTTACCCCAGGACCGTTTCACGTGGAAGACCTGCGTATGGATGACACGCGCACACCACTTCTATTTACGGCGAATACAGGAAAAACGCCGGGATTAAATATAGATCGACGGCATGTTTTTCATTGGGGAGAAGCTTATTTTTCGTCAAGTACGTTAAGGCGCGTACACATGACCATCATGGCAAATCCGAATAGTGAGAATACAGCGAAAGCATATCGTAAATTGAAGGCTTCTGCAATATAGCCAATTAGTGGAGGCCCCAATAAAAAGCCAAAAAAAGAGATGCTGGAGACTAATGCTAAAGCGACTCCGGCAGGTATGCGAGGGTGTTTTCCCGTTACACTATAGACGATTGGGACGTTACATGCGACCCCCAGACCAACCATCATAAAGGCTATTGTACAAATCCAAATCGTTGGAGTAAGTACAGACAACATCATCCCCGAAAACATCAACAAACCGCTTACCTGAAGGGTTCGCTGTTTTCCGAAACGAGCAATTACTTTGTCGCCCAAAAAACGTCCGAGTGCCATCATCACCATAAAAGCGGCGTACCCTAAGACGATTAATTTTTCTGGGCTTTTAACGACGTCGCTGAAGTATACACCGCTCCAATCAAACATCGCTCCTTCTGTAGCCATGCTAAAAAAACCGATGATGCCGAGTTGAACGATTAGTGCATCCGGTTTAAAGCGGACTTTGTCTTTCTGATTGGTTTTGGATGTCTGGTTAGGAATTAAATGTTTTCGATTAACCAGGACGTTCAACATTAGCATAGCAAAAATTCCAATGAAATGACCAAATGTGTCGATCTGAAAGGTGATCGTGAGTAAGCCTATTAATGCTCCGGCGAACCCCGCAAGTGACCACGCACCGTGGAAGGAAGACATGATGGATCGGCCATACAAATTTTCTGTAAGTATCCCTTGTGTGTTGACGGAAATATTGCATAAATTTCCCGTAACACCCATTAAAAATAACGAAGCGCCTAAAAACCAAGCATTCCCTGATAATCCGATGCAGATTAAAACGACAGCGTAGCTTAGTGCAGCCCAAGGGAGAATCTTATGACTTCCATATCGATCCACCCACGTCCCTGAAATTGGCATGGTTAGAAGTTGGCCTATTGGCAACATGAGGAGTATAGTCCCTAGTTGGGCCTCAGAGAGCCCTAATGCAGATTTGATACTTGGTATCCGGCTAGCCCAGCTGGCGAATCCTAAACCGTGGGCAAAATAGAAAAGGGAAACCGCTAATCGGACTCGGTTTTTTGAGGGTTGAGAAGTAAGGAATCTCGAGGCATTCGTTGCAAACATGAGGCTAAAAATTAACGCAGCAAAAGTAGGTTAAAATTCTCAAGAAAAGAATATACATAGTGTTAAAAAGACACCACAAAACTATTCTGAGTTATTTGGCTTGTTTTCAAGTCATTATGCTAGCTGTTTTGCTTAGTCATGTAAGATGAGAGCGACGAAGAGATATTGATATCAATCGTTGGGTGAAGGTGAAACTTCCACGGAAATGATTTGAAATAGTTAAGGAGTTGTACATTTGAGACAACGAATGAATTAATATACCTAATTGCTATGTTCAAGTCGACTGTATTATCTATTTCGGTTATGCTGATAAGCGCGCTATTGTATGCACAGCCTCAACCCACGTTCCTTTCGAATCCCACTCTTAGTCCAGATGGTCAAACAGTGGTTTTTAGTTACGAAGGAGACTTGTGGAGAGTTGCCGCGGCTGGTGGGTCCGCCACGCGATTGACCGCCATGCGTGGAAACGAAATATTGCCCAGAATATCTCCAGACGGGAAATGGTTAGCCTTTTCTGCTGATCAGAATGGGAATATGGATGTATATGTGATGCCAATCGACGGCGGAGAGATTAGACAAATAACACATCATGAGTCTTCAGACGAAGTAGATAGTTGGAGTTGGGACAATGAACATATTTATTTTACCTCGGGACGAGCCAATCGCTTTGGTTCTTATCGCGTAAAAAAAGCCGGAGGAACAGCAGAACCGATTTTGCCACATTTCTTCAATTTTATTCACAATATAGTCGAAAGGCCAACCGGTGAACTTTTATTTACCGATTCATGGGAGAGCTATTCGGCAGCAAATCGCAAACGCTATAAAGGGGCTTTTAATCCGGACATTCGAGGATACGATCCAAAAACGGAGCAATATCGTGATTACACAAGCTATATAGGTAAAGATCTTTGGCCTACGGTCGATCAATCAGGGGTGATTTATTTTGCTTCCGATGAGGCGAATGAAGAATACAATCTGTATAAAATCGAAGGCAATGTAAAAAGCCAGCTGACGTCCTTCACAGAGTCGATTCGTAAACCCCAAGTTGCGGCAAATGGGACAATGGTGGTTTTTGAAAAAGGGTATCAAATTTTTCTTTTTGATACTGCCACAGAGAAAGTGATTAAACCCAACATACAGTTAAGCAGGAATAAGGTTTTGGGGAAGGCCTCTGCGTATAATGTAGCGGGTAAAATTAGCTTTTTTGATTTATCCCCAGATGGAAAAAAAATGGCCTTCGTATCTAGAGGGGAGCTTTTTATCAGTGATACAGATGGCAAGTTTATTCGTAAAATGCCGTCTCAAGGGGAAAGAATTGTGGAGGTAAAATGGTTAAAGGACAATAAAACACTGTTATACAACCAAACTTTTAATGGGTATTTGAACTGGTTCACTCGGACAGCAAATGGATTAGACGACCCTAAGCGCCTCACCGACGATAATAGGAATAACCGGGATATCAAATTTAACGCCGAACTGAGCCAGGCGGTCTACTTGAGTGGGCGAGACGAGGTGAGGCTTATGGACCTCGCGTCGCTGTCCTCCGAGACGATCGTTAAAGACGAGATCTGGGCATTCCAGAATTCCTCTCCCTCTTTTTCGCCGGACGGGGATTACGTGCTATTTACTGCGATAAGGAATTTTGAACAAGACCTATTTGTATATCACATTGGTACGAAGGAAACGCTCAATTTAACCGGTACCGGAGTTACAGAAGCTCATCCCGTTTGGTCCACAGACGGACAGTATATTTTCTTCGTCAGTAACCGAGTTAAGCCAGCTTATCCAACAGGCATGGAGGGGGCGAGTTTATACCGCATGTCTCTGGAGAACACAGACGAACCTTTCAGGTCCGAGAAGTTTGACAAACTTTTTCAATCATCATCGGATTTATCAGAAAACGATAGTACGGATCGAAAAGGAAAGAAAAAGACCGTCGTGGTGCAGATTGATAGCGAGGGACTTTCTGATCGGATCCAACGGGTCGGACCGAGTGCTGGTACCCAATATAATCCTCAAGTCTTTGCCAAAGGGGATAAGCAGTATCTGTTTTTCCAATCCAACCATGAGGGAAAATCTGGAGTATATCGAATCGATTATGAGCCGTTTTCTGATCCGAAAACTACAAAGCTAGCTGATGGCACCCTGTCTAATTTGATTCAGATTGGCGAACGATTTTATGGATTAAAGAATGGGCGTATACAGAAGTATAACTTGGATCAAAATAAACTTGAAGGTATAGACATATCGTTTGCATTTGAACGAAACTTGAATGATGAGTTTTCTCAAATGTTTTACGAGACTTGGGCAAATGTTGAAGAGAACTTCTACGACGAAACGTTCCATGGCGTCGATTGGGAGGAGATTAAAGAGCGATACGCTAGGTATTTGCCGGGGATCAATAATCGCATGGATTTACGTGTCCTTTTAAATGACATGTTAGGCGAGTTGAACTCCTCGCATTTGGGATTCAGCACGTCAGGACCTGAGGAACGAAAAGACTTTAGCTTTGTCACAAGCGAATTAGGCGTGGTTTATAGCAAAAGCGAGCCATTCCGAATCGATAGATTATTGGCAAACGGTCCGGCAACAAAAAAAGGTGTCGACTTACAGGTGGGAGATGTTATTGTTGCGGTAAACGGAGTGGAGATAGACCCTCTAGTTGATCGTGATTATTATTTCTCGGCGCCGTCACTCATGAAAGAGATGAGTTTGACGGTGCAAAGAAACGGGGAAGAAAAAAAATTGAATATCAGACCTCAAAGTAGCGCTGACTTCAAGACCCTTTTATATGATGAGTGGATTAAGGCGAACAGAACAAAAGTAGATGTATGGAGTGACAACCGTATAGCGTATTCGCATATGAAGAATATGGGGCAAGAAGAGTTGCATTCGTTTTTGATAGATATGGCCGAATACGAGAACAATAAAGAAGGGATTATACTAGATTTACGCTATAACACCGGGGGAAATGTACATGATGAGGTTTTAAAGTTTCTTTCTCAGCGCCCATATTTACAATGGCAGTATCGTGGCGGCAAGAAAGCTCCGCAAAGCCATTTCGCACCGGCAGGAAAACCAATTGTATTGTTGGTGAATGAGCAGTCGTTGAGTGATGCAGAAATGACAGCAGCAGGTTTTAAAGCATTGGGGCTTGGAAAAATTGTCGGAACGGAGACCTATCGTTGGATTATTTTCACTTCAGGGAAAGGGCTTGTCGATGGCTCATTCTACCGCTTGCCCGCTTGGGGTTGCTACACTCTAGAAGGAGATAACCTAGAGTTATCAGGTGTCTCTCCAGATATAGAGGTGAAAAATACGATAGCGGATCGTATAAAAAACAGGGATCCTCAATTGGAGCGAGCTGTGCAGGAAATTATGTCAGATTTGCGGTAGGACCAGTCTCCAATCCAGTGTAATCGGATCGTTCCTTTTGTACTCAAGATACAGCGGTCACAATCGCGCTAAAAGCAATGTAGTAAATCGCCATTTTAATGAAATTGCGGAAGTGGATGACGGTGACAGGAGTTGAACGGGCTGCTTCTAAAATAGCAAGCAAAATTATTTTTTCAAATATCCCAATTGCTCGATTTGTGTGATTATATTTTGATGAATTTCATGGGCAGGTAACCACTGCTGGCGATCATCAAAACAATCCACCTCATGAAAATTGTCTTGTTCGGATAGTATTTGGAGATATTCTGTATAAACTTTTCTTTGTAGATCCAGTGAATCCTCATGTATGTCCTTTTTGCCATTTAGATAATCGCGGTCTTCGCCAGCTCTAGTCGAGCCTAGTGATTGCTCAATATGGTGAAAAGGAACATTTAAGAAAAATGAGGTGTCAGGTTGAGGTAGGGAGTTGTGCTTGAATTCGAAATCATTAATCCACTCCTTTAAAGCCTTTTTTTCTGTTGGATCGTCCGTCTTGGCACACTGGAATGCAATATTTGAATTGACATATCTGTCGAGAATTATGAGCTGCCCCGTCTCTAACCATTCCATCAACTTGTGTTTATGTTCGGCTCGATCTTCTGCAAATAACAGAGCGACAAGTTTGGGGTGTACGTTCTCCAAAGGCCCCAATTCTCCCCTCAAGTATTGAGCAATTAAATTTCCGTAATAGCCCTTATTTAACATGGGAAAGTGGATAAACCTGTACTCGATTTCCAACTGATCTAGTCTATTGGTGAGTAGTTCAATTTGAGTTGATTTTCCAGAACCGTCCAATCCTTCTATCGTAATTATTTTGCCCGTCATTAATATAAAGCGTTAAAAGAATATGCCATACCATCTGAGATACACGCTGTCTTGCTTCTCTGGGTTCGGCGGGAATTGCATTTAATACAATGATAGCATTTTTTATTGGAACCATCACTTGGATGGGGCTACGTATATTGATAGCGGGGTATGGGGGCTAAGATTATAGCACAAATATTGCCCCCGATTCGGAGATGGATGATACTTCAATTACACTTTCGATAGTAGGTCTAGTGTAAGAGAATGTTGCGCGATCCGGGGCGAACTTCGCGCGTCGTAAAGACACACAAAATCTACTACACAGGTGGCAGAGAAAGGCGTGACAGGCATGAAAGATGATATGTACTCTAAATGATGCTATTGTATCTTGCTTCTTTTCCCTTTAGAATTTTCTATGTTGTCTTATGGTATCGCATTTGCAGGCAGACGTATATTTTAAATGAAATGAGTAATCCCCTTTCTTTGATAAAGATATACTCGGGTGTGATTAGGAGACCGATCGTAGTGGGTGCTAAATACTGTAATCAAAAATTGAACTTTTTAAAAAATAATAGTGAAATTTGTTCGTACGTCCAAAGGTTTATTATGAATAAGTGGCTGTTTTTTTTCGCATTTATGTTCAGTGTCTTTATTTCCAATGCACAGGAGTCTAAGAAAGCTGATGGTTGGATTTTTGGACCCAGCGTAGGATATCACTATCAGAACGGATCCTTTCTGAAAATATCGGGGTGGGGCTTGTTCGCTGTGAATCAGTCTCAGTATATGAAGATTGATGGTGGAGCGAACTTTAGTTGGATGATGGATCAGCGTTCCATTATTCCTGAATTGGGTTTGACCTATTATCTAAATAACGTGGCGGTTTGGCCATTTCTAAAGGGTGAAATTACTCCTCATACGGCAACTGCAAAAGCGGGAATAAGCGTGTTCTCTATATTGGACATTGCAGCGGGTTACGGTTTCGATATTCATACAAAACCAGATTTTAAGCCAATTGACGGTTTTGCATTTTCTATAAGTTTGAATGTGCCGTTGAACCTGCATTTGTAATGCATGATGTGAAAGAGGCGTCTGATATCTCAACCGTTTTATAAACCAAATCTAATCCGACTATGATTGATGTTGCCAAATTGAAAATCTTGGAGCGCTTTAATCCGACTAAATTAACAATAGACTCAACCCAATACCGTTTTTTTGGAGGGGCCGCGTATTTGGGGCTGCTACAAGAGCCGGACTTTGTTGAACTTTACAAAGCTGGTATTGACCGGTATGGAGTTAATAATGGCACATCTCGAAATAATAACGTGCAACTGGCTATTTATGATCATGGTGAAGAGGTTTTGGCCAAGCGCTTTGGTTTTCAGGCCGCTACTCTTTTTTCTAGTGGTTTTTTAGCGGGACAAGCAACAGTACGCTCGCTAACGGACAGGGAAGCTGCTCTGTTTGTAGCGCCGGATGCTCATCCTGCGCTCTGGTTGTTCGACGGCACAGCAAAAACATCTGCAGCATCTGCGGCTGGCTGGCTGGATCGCGCGATTGATCAGATCAACCAGCAAGAAAGGGAGGCTGTAATTTGCGTTAATAGTTTAAACAACCTGATGCCCTCGCTTCAGTCATTCAACGCCCTGCAAAAACTGTCGCCGACAAAACGTGTTACTCTAATTATTGACGACTCCCACGGCTTGGGAATCCGTTTTAAGAATCAAGTTTCGTTTCCGGAAGGAGTGCGCTCTATGCCTAATGTTGATGTGATCGTAGTGGCGTCATTGGCAAAGGGCTTAGGGGTGGATTGTGGTGTGGCGCTGGGACCAGCTGAAGCTATTCGAAAAATTCGTAAACATCCCATTTTTATAGGGGCGTCGCCGCCCTCACCTGCCGCAATTTATGCTTTGGTTGAAAGCGACTCGATCTACGATGTTATGTTCGGAAAGCTTCAGAATAACATCAGTTTTTTTGTGGAATTCGCGCGTGAACTTGACCTGCAGTTCGTTCCTAAATTCCCAGTATTCACATCATCTGACGCTCGATGTGGAGATCGGTTGCTAGAAAAAAAAATCGTCATTTCCAGTTTTAATTATCCGCTCCCAGAAAGCCCGAAATTGAATCGTATCGTGATATCTTCGTCACATTCATATAATGATTTGCGTCATTTAGCGGTAGTTTTGGCAAAGCTTGGTGAGTAATGCTTTGATTGTCAATAAAATAATCGTAGCTTTGCAAGCCTTTTCGTGTGTGAAAAGGCCGGGGTCGTCCCACTAAATCACTGAATAATAGTGGTTTGGAAGTAAAAAAAACGTTAAAATATTTCCATTACTCATTTTAAAAAGATACTTTTGCGTCCCCAAACGGATAGATTAGCTAGGGTGTAGATTAATTAGAGTAAAAATAGATATGACTAAAGCAGAAATTATTGCAGAAATCTCTAACAAGACTGGTTTAGAGAAGGTTGATGTACAAGAGACCGTTGAGGCATTCTTCAAAGTTGTTAAGAATGCAATGATTGGTGGCGAGAACGTTTACATCAGAGGTTTTGGGAGCTTCGTGGTTAAAAAACGGGCAGCAAAGACCGCGCGTAACATTTCTAAAAATACCGCCATCATTATTCCGGAACACTATGTTCCAAGTTTTAAACCTGCAAAGATTTTTGTAGAAAAAGTTAAGAACGGAAATAAAAAATAATTTATCTTTATGAACACCACCAAAAAAATCCAAATTGTTGTTGTTGCAGCAGTCCTCTTAGTGATGGGGTTTTTGTTGTTGAAACCAGTGAAGGGTTTGGTGGATGAAGAAGATCAGTCGGCAGCCTCTTCAGCGAGTGAAACGGCTGCCGATCAGTACGATTTTGCCGCGGTTTCGGAGGCTGCAAAACGCGGGTTGAATCCGGCAATTGCCAATGAGATCACGGAATTGGAATCGCGACTGGAGAAGGTGAAGGGTGAAGAAAAAGTTGAACTTTATCAACAGCTTGCCAACAAGTGGAACGACGTTGATAAATCCATACCTCAGGCCTTCGCCTATGAGGAAATGGCAAGTATAGACTCGAATTTTGAATATTGGCTGAAAGCAGGGGATAATTACAGAAAAGGATATACGAATCTTCAGGACACTGCTTTGGCTTCCGCACTGAATCAGAGAGCGATTGTAGCTTACCAGAAAGCGATGGATCTAGATGGTGCCAGTTTGGCTGCAAAAACAGGCCTAGGAGCAGCTATGGTCACAGGAACTGCGAATCCGATGGCAGGAATCGCCTTTTTACGTGAGGTGGTGGATGCGGAACCGCGAAATCTCGAAGCGAATAAAACGCTCGGATTGTTTTCACTTCAATCGAGACAATTTGACCTTGCCATTGATCGCTTTAAGATTGTAATAGAACAAAAGCCCGATGCTGAGTCGTTTTTCTATTTAGCAACCGGGTATGAAAACATAGGGATGAAGGATGAAGCTATTGCTGCGTTTCAACGAAGCAAGGAACTAGCAGCAGACCCGACTCTCTCACAGTTCATTGATCGAAAGATCGGAGAACTTAGTAGATAACACATTTATTTAATTCATTAAAAAACATTAAAGCTATGCCAAGCGGAAAAAAAAGAAAAAGACACAAAATGGCTACTCACAAACGTAAAAAACGTTTAAGAAAAAATAGACACAAGAAAAAATAGTCAAAGTCTAGTGGCTTTGATCTTCAAGTCAATACAATCTATGACAGCGTTTACGTCATAGATTGTTTTTTTCATTAAACGGTTTTTTGTTTAACCGGACATTAATAGTTGTGGAGCGAGTTCACAACTGTCCTTAATTTAGTAGCTGTTGGTAAAGGAATTAATTATCGATTCAATCCCCGACAAGGGGGTGACTATTGCTTTACTACAGGACAAACAACTGGTCGAGTTAAATCGGGAACAAGCAGGAAATCATTATTCGGTTGGTGATATTTACCTAGGAAGGGTAAAGAAGATCATGCCGGGATTGAATGCTGCGTTTGTAGACGTTGGATACGAAAAGGATGCGTTCCTGCATTACCTTGACTTGGGGCCTCAGGTACGATCCCTTTTGAAATTAACAAGGGTAGTAAAGAATGGTAGCTATAAAGAAAAGCTACTCAATAGTTTAAAGCTTGAAAAGGACATTGACAAGGCTGGGAAAATATCGGATGTATTAAGCCGAAATACGTTGCTCCCGGTTCAAATAGCGAAAGAACCTATTTCAACCAAGGGGCCACGATTGAGTTCCGACTTATCCATTGCGGGTAGATTCGTGGTTTTGGTGCCTTTTTCGAGTTCGGTTTCCATTTCCAAGAAAATCAAGGGAAACGCTGAGCGAAATAGACTCAAGAAAATCGTAGAAAGTATCAAACCTGCGAATTTTGGAGTTATTATTCGAACAGTGTCAGAAGGTAAAGGGGTTGAAGAACTTCAAAAAGACCTGCTGGACTTGATTTCCAAATGGGAGCTTTTTACCAAGCGCCTTAAATCTGCGGAGCCTCCTCAAAAGGTATTGGGAGAAATGGATAGGGCTTCAACGATCTTACGAGATATTCTCACGGATGAGTTTACCCATATTTATGTCAACGATTCTGATATTTACGAGGAAGTTAAATCGTATATCCAAGAAATTTCCCCCGATTTAGAGAAAATAGTTAAATACTATAAAGGCAAAGAGCCGATTTTCGATCATTTCGGGGTCGAACGACAGATAAAGGCGTCGTTTGGCAAAACCGTAAATCTTCAGGGTGGTGCCTACTTGGTCATTGAGCACACTGAAGCTCTTCACGTTATTGACGTTAACAGCGGCAATAGAATTGCCAACAAAGAAAATCAAGAAGATAATGCGCTTCTGGTGAATAAAGAAGCAGCAAAAGAAATTGCTCGGCAACTTCGGTTACGAGATATGGGAGGGATTGTGGTTATCGATTTTATAGATATGCACAAAGCACCGAACAGAAAGGAACTTTACGGCTTCCTTAAAGAGTGTATGGCTAATGACCGCGCCAGGCACACTATTCTCCCTCCTAGTAAGTTTGGTTTAGTCCAAATTACTCGGCAGCGAGTCAGGCCTGAGATGAACATCGTTACGAACGAGAAATGTCCAGCTTGTGACGGAACTGGGGAAATACGCTCAAGTATTGTTCTTCTGGATGATATAGAAAGCAATCTGAGTTTCATTCTCCAGGAGCAGAACGAAGTTGGGGTGACTTTGAGTGTACATCCTTATATAGGTGCCTATATTCGGTCGGGGCTTATTTCGAAACGGCTTCGATGGTTGTTCAAATACGGAAAATGGATCAAAATTCGCGAGATGAATTCATATTATCTAACGGAATTTCATTTTTTCAACTCCAAAGATGAGGAGATTAAATTATAGAAGTTAAAGAGCGCATTAGAAATTTTGCGCTCTTTTTTATACTTATGACATTTGAAAAAGCGAGGCGGGATTGAACCAGTGAATACAGATACCGTCTTTCTCCATTTTTCTAAAATATGTCATTTGTCTTTTCGCAAACCTATGTATTTCAGTTCGTAGCTTCTCAATAAATTGTCCTCGTGAAAGTGTTCCCCTCAAATAATAGGACACATATTTATATTCTAGTCCAAACCATTCTATTTGATCGTGTGAGAGTCCTTTACTGAGAAGGTGTTGTACTTCTTCTATAAGGCCTTCGTTTAAGCGTTGAATAAGACGACTATCAATCGCCTGTCTACGTTGTTCGCGGTCCGGCTGTAAGCCAATTATCAGGTATTCTTTTATTGTCTTGACTTTGATTTCCGGAAGCTGGTTGTGCTGGAGAAATTCTGCGATTTCGATCGCGCGAATGACCCTTTTCTTATTTGAAAAATCTATGGAAAAATTTTCGGGAACTTCCAGTGACCTCAGATAGCTAATTAACGAATTTAAATCCCGACTAGCCATATCGGAATGAAAGTCTGAGTTTGCGGGGATGTTGCTGTAGGGTTGGTCCTGAAGTATAGCCTGAATGTAAGAGCCTGAACCGCCGCAGAGAATGGCCTGTTTGCATTTCTTGCGAATAGCCTGATAGGCTAGATTGAAATCTTGTCTGAAAAGATTTGCGGAGTAGGCCGCCCCGGGGTCGCGAATATCGATAAGGTGGTAGGGTATATTCCCGTACTCTGCAAGATCTTTCCCAGTCCCAATATCAAGGCCTTTATATACTTGGCGAGAATCTGCGGAAATCACCTCTCCATTGAGATGTTCCGCTAAACGCACAGCTAATTTTGTTTTTCCAGATGCCGTTGGTCCGAGGACGATCAAAAGAAAATCAGGCGAAAGATTTTGATTTTCTTTCGCCCGATTGATATAAGTTATGAGTTGCTCTGAAGCACTTAAATGACGAACTCCGTCCATTTTTCAGTCCCCTCGTTGTTTTTTACTACAGTGTCGATAAATGCCATACCCCTGACTCCATCGTACACATTCGGAAAGTCCTGTTCTTCAGGTGTCGGTGTGCGCCCCTCGTTTTTCGCTGCAACTGTTGTGGCAAAATTGCGATAGATATTAGCGAAAGATTCAAGTAATCCCTCTGGGTGTCCCGCAGGCACGCGCGTATTGTGTGTGGCGAATGAACTTAATTCGAACGGCGCCGAGTACGCATTTCCTGTACGATAATATTGACGAGGTTGATCAAGCATTTTGATAATCAAATTGTTTGGATCCTCATTAGCCCATTCTAAACCGCCCTCTTCTCCATATATTCGAATTCTTACTGCGTTTTCTTCTCCGGCGGATATTTGAGATGCCATGAGCACACCCTTCGCTCCATTTTCGAAATGAAGGAGTACAGATCCGTCATCATCTAAAAGACGGCCTTCAACAAACGTAGATAGGTCGGCACAAACTTCAGTGATTTTTAATCCGCTCACATACTCGGCAAGATGCGCCGCATGTGTCCCAATATCCCCCATTACTAAAGACTTACCTGACCGCTTAGGATCTGCTCTCCACGCTGCGCCGGCATTTCCTTCTCTTTCGCTCAATCGGCTCAACCACCCCTGAGGATATTCCACGACGATTTTTCTAATTTTTCCGAAATGGCCTTGTTTGATCATCGCTTTGGCCTGTTTGACCATCGGGTATCCTGAGTAAGTATGGGTTAAACAAAGAGTTCTTCCAGTGCGCTCCACTATTTCCTGTAGAGCCTGGGCTTCTTCCAATGAGACAGTCATGGGCTTTTCGACTACAACATCGAAACCGGCTTCCATCGCTAGTTTTGCAGGCTCGAAATGAAGAAAATTGGGAGTGACGATCGTGAGGAAATCCATACGCTCACCCTCGGGTAATTGCGCCTCTTTCTCGATCATTTCCTGGTACGTTTCATAGACGCGCTCCTCAGGTACAAACAGATCTTGACCTGATTGCAGAGAAACTTCTCTGTTTACGCTGAACGCTCCACAAACTAACTCTATTTTTCCATCCATAAAGGCCGCTATACGGTGAACAGCGCCAATAAACGCGTCATTTCCACCTCCGACCATTCCCATGCGAAGTTTTCTTTTCATTTGATTAAAAATTTCCAATGTTTAAATGCTAAATATAGCAAAATTATAGCGCCTTATGGAGATATTTCAACATTTTTATGCTGCCTCGGCTGTGGATTAAATATCCGTCAGGGTGTGATTCGAGGATTTGTCGAAAAGCTATAGAATTGGAAACCGGGAACTGTCTGCGTCCGGATATCCAAGTATAAGACTCTGGCAGCCGACCTACCTCGGTAAAGTCGATTTCTGTCAAGGAGGACTGTTGAGCCCAATTTAAATCCACGTAGGTCATAATATCATCTGGGTCGAATTCAGCGATAAACTTGGCGATAAGTTTCGACAAACCACCAACGATGAGTAGGTCACCTTTGTGGCAAAATCGAATCAACTCGAAGGAACGATATCCTGGGCGTTTGTCTGACATTTGACGCCCCCCGCTGAATACCGCTAGGCTAACTAGCTCACCGTTTAGAAAGAGTCCGTACCGATACTTTCCCGACAACGGAATTTGAATATGATGCTCGTCTAGAAAGTCGACGGACACTTTTTTGTCGACGCGTGCGCAGACAGTCTGTCGAGCAAATATTACTTCTGCCGCTCCCGATAAGACCTTAATTCGATTGCATATCTTGGTGAACTGATGTGCGACTTGTGTTTCAGATAGGTAAATGGTCTTTCTGCGAGGCGAGGGTAAATCACGCATCAGGTCTGGTGTATAGACGCAGATGTCGAAAGGAATCTGGTCGCTCACCAAAAAGGCGGTGTCCATATGGAAGGTAACGGAACAATCAACATGCAATTTGTGTTCGAGAAACTTCCTCAGTTTATGCACTGCTAATTCAATCATCCATCAAAGTTAGCGTAATAGTTTTGAATGCGTCTCTTGTAAATTATTAATACCTTTGTGCAGAAAAAAAAGAATTTTTGCATGAAATTACCAATAGTAGCGTACGGAGACCCGGTTTTGCGTCAAGCGGCAGAGGAAATCGATGAGAACTACCCAAACCTTAGCGCGTTAATCGACAACATGTTCGAAACGATGTATGCTGCAAATGGTGTAGGTTTAGCTGCACCGCAGGTGGGGCTTCCTATACGGTTATTTGTCGTGGATGCTTCTCCGTTTGGCGAAGATGAGGACGAGGTGTCGAGAGATCCGAGTACTAAAGATTTCAAACGTGTATTCATAAACCCTATAATGGTTGAGGAGACGGGAGAGAAATGGGCGTTTTCGGAAGGTTGTCTGAGTATTCCTCATATTAACGAAGATGTGGTGCGTCCAGAGCGCGTGGTGATTAATTATTTAGATCAGCAATTCGAGGAACAAGAGGAAATATTAACGGGACTGGCGGCCAGAGTGGTTCAACATGAATACGACCATATTGAAGGGAAGCTTTTTATCGACAAGCTTGGACCCTTGAAAAAAGCGATGCTAAAAAGCAAGTTAGATTCAATTTCCAAAGGGCAAGTCGATGTGTCTTATAAGATGAGTTTCCCGCAGTTAAAGAAGAAGAGGTAACGTTTAAGAACGACTGAAGGTTCTTTCTGTGAGGTTTCAGTCATTTTTTATTTCTTCAACGCTCGGTAACGAATAATTATAACGTACAGCCAGGAAACGAAGGCCAAAAACTACGGCAACGCAAATGATAGCATTAATTCTGAGGTCGATTGGTGTTAGGCTTAAAAGCACGTATATAATTGCGCCAGCTAAACAGGCCGAAGCGTAAATTTCCTTGCGTAGTATAAGAGGCGTGACATTCATCAATACATCTCGAATGACCCCTCCCATAGTTGCGGAAAACATACCTAGCATCACTGCTGCTATGGCGCTGCTTTCGTTATCTAGTGACTTTTCAACGCCTACTAATGTGAAAAAACCGATTCCTAAAGCGTCGAACAGGAATAGCGTGCGTGCGAATCGATCTAGGTGTTTATTGAATAGGATAGAAATCATCACACCAACAAAGATGGCAATGAGGTAATTCCCGTCCTCAACCCAGACTGGCCGCAAATTTAGGAATACGTCTCTTAAAGAGCCGCCACCTATAGCTGTCACGAAACCGGTGAATGCCGCTCCAAACACATCTACACCGAAGCGATTAGCGGCCATGGCTCCAGAGATGGCAAAAACCATGGTTCCTAATAAGTCAATATAATAGATCAGGTCGTATTCCATTATTTATCATAACTTGTGCAACATACCCTAAACATACGGTTGCTGAAAACTTGTTCGGTAAAAGTGTAAATGTAGGTCTTTTCCAAATACAACGATAGAGTTTAGAAATCGTTTTTTCTAATTGAATGTTTTTTAGCCGCTAAGGGTTCTGTTGTCAGATTGTGTGTGTTAGCAACAGCATCCGTTCTTTTACTTAGTTCGAACTTTTTAAAACCTTTTTCCGAGCTTATTGTTAAAATAATCTCCCAAAGGCTTAGCGAGTTATGTTTTTTTGGGTATTGATTTTGTTTTAATTGTTGTTTAGGTGGTTTAATTTTCTCTATCTTTGCACCACTCCGCGAGGGAGTAGGGGTTTTGCCCCGA
>DXCW01000183.1 GCA_019115805.1 Candidatus Sphingobacterium stercorigallinarum | reverse complement strand
ATATAACCGGCCATCCCGCCGCCTGCTCCTGATCCCACTACGATGGCATCGTACACTTCAGGGTTTTCTTTAATTTGGTAAGTGGACATATCGTGTTTAGTTGTCTAATTTTATATGGTGTTCTTCGCGGTTTGTAGACGAATCTATTGATTGTGTGTCTGGTTTATTTGAAATTGGGATCAAAAGGGGTTGCGATACAACACCAATGACGACCAAGTTCTCCTCCGCTATTAAGCGAGACTAAGTTAACCGAAGTGACGCTTTACTTACAACTTTACATTGTATCATTTTTGTGTCATACCTAAAAGCATAAACCTTTTAGCTAACAGTTTCGAGGTGTATCTTGCGGCAAAGCCATTAAAAGTAATAAATAAAACCGGAGGTCAAAAATTAAATATAGGGGAGGGTTAGGCGTACAAAGGGCACAAAAAAAAGCAGCATTACTGCTGCTCTTCTTTTTTTTAGTGGGAATTAACCAACCACGCGTACATTGACGGCGTTTAGTCCTTTTCTTCCTTCTTCGACGTCGAAAGTGACGGTATCGTTTTCACGTATATTACCCATCAGTCCTGTAGTGTGAACAAAAATATCGGCACCACCGTTGCTTGGGGTAATAAAACCAAAGCCTTTTGTTTCGTTAAAGAATTTTACTGTTCCTTCTTGCATTGTATTACTATTTTATTGATAAATTATTTTTTTATTCTACTTACTTGTGAGGAGCTCTATCCTAAGAGAGATATCCTGACTCATATTTTACAAAGCATTGCTCTTTTCGATCAACGATTCTTGTTAACAGTAATATGTGGGACGGAAATCGAATTGGATGAATTGCCATCGGGCAGTTTGCACTGCTCATATCAAAGAAACATAAATGGCATCTGAAATAAACGAACTGAACGTGTCTGGTGGTTTAAACCGGCGAACAAACAATACGCGTATAGGCAGGGCCTTGTATAATACAAAGGTACTGTAAATTATTGAAAACAAAAGATTTTATTTTTAATTACGCGAGCGCTCGTGGAGAAAGCATTGGCTTGACTATCAGCCTGCTCGTCCTGTGTTTAAATAAATTGCAAGCAGAATTTCAACGAGCTGTAGCCGGATGAGCGGTCTGCTGTGCTATTTGCCGTTCAGGAATACGCATCCGGATCGCCGATCTCATGTCTTTGAATTAGGGTGCGATAAAGAGTAAAAACTCCGCTTATTCCTCCATCAACGCTTGGAGCTGGCTAATAAAGTTCTCTGAGGCGTAATTAGCAAACCCGGTATGGTGTAATCGGATTCTTCCCGCTTTATCCAATACCAGTGTAGTCGGCAAGACGCCGGAATAGACCTCGCTGGGTATATTCGAGGTGCTACGATACATCGGGAACGAGAAATTTTCCTTCTCGAGATAGGCTTTTCCGGTCGCAAAATCGGAGTCTTCGTTTAACGATAGAAACACCACCTCTTTATCGTCCTTAAACCGATTATATAAAATTTGTATGGACGGGAATTCTGCTCTGCAGGGCGGACACCACGATGCCCAAAAATTAATAAACACGACCTTACCTCTTAGATCGGAGGTGTGCATTTGATTTCCTTTTTCGTCTGAAAATCCAAAATCGGCATTGGGATGAGCACGCGATTCTTCGGTATAGGGCGTTTCTATCTTGGCGTTGAAAAGTCCTGTTGCTATTAGTTGGCGCAGTACAAATGTCTTTGCCTCGGGACTGATCAGTAAAACAGCCAGTACAATCAACATCAGTAAAGTGGATATATTTTTCTGTATCCAGGCCCACACCTTGCTTGTCGGCGTGTTAGCGCTCGGCGTATCTGTTCTTTTAACCGAATTGTTTTTCATAGTTTATGGTTTGCTTGCAAATGGGGGCTTCTCGGTCGGCGTTCTCGTTGTGTATGTATGTACGCCAGACCCCAAGATCCGATGTAAAACTACGATATCATCGTCGCAATCAGAAAAAATACGTTTCAATCACTACTGCATATCCAGTGTGCTCTAGTTATCGATTTCCTCATCGATGCGCGCTTTTGAAACCCGGGGTTCGTTTCGGGCTAATGAAAGCGGAGGCCGTGCCCTACGCTGGAAAATCCAGATGCGAGATGAGCCCGTCAGAATTCCTCTTCAACCAGTTCTTTATTGACTGCTGCACCTGCAAAATTCCCGGCCGCGACGGCGCTGGCTACCGAGCGTATTGGACTTGCATTGTCCCCGCAGGCGAAAATGTGCTTTACGTTGGTCCGCTGGAGCATATCTATTTGCAGGGTCCCTTGCTCGGTCAGAAGGCAACCCATCTTTTCTGGAAGCGGGCAATGTTGTTTAAAATGAGGTCGAGTGTACAGCGCGTCGAGGGGATAGGTGGAGCCATCTTGAAAGACTAACTGCTGAATTTTGCCATGCTGGTGATCTATTCTAGCGATCTCTTTTTCAATAATTGGAATGTTTCGACTTCGTATTTGACGGGTTTGTTCCGGTGTGAGTAGCGATTTTCCATGGGTAAAGATGGCTAAATCTCCGGTCAGATTCGCAATAAGCTGGGCATAATGAAAGGCTAAATCTCCATTGGCGAATATCCCTGTTTTCTCACTTCTTACCTCATAACCGTGGCAATAGGGGCAATGGATCACCGAAATTCCCCAGCATTCGGAAACACCAGGTACCTCGGGCATGATATCTTTTAAACCGGTCGCAAAAATGAGTTTTTTGGCGTGAAAGGTTTCATTTTTAAGCGTCGTGATGCGAAAATGGTCCCCGAGATTTTCCCCATCCGTAACCAGATCTTGACGAAGGATTACGGTCGGGTAGGCGAGAACCTGTTGCTGCGCTTTTTCTTTGATGGATGCGGGGGCTACCCCGTCTTGAGTTAGAAAGTTATGCGAATACGGAGTTTGCCGGTTGCAAGCTTGATTACTATCGATGACCAAAACCGATCGCAAGGATCGTCCTAAGGTCATCGCGGCAGAAAGTCCAGCATAGCTGCCACCGATGATGATGACGTCGAAGTTTTTACCTGTTTCCATGAGGTCCAATGTTAGCGTCGACAAGTAGAATAGGGGAAGCGTTAGGCCATTTTACCTGTGGACATGTTATTTACTTGTTTGCTTGATGAGGATAAAGATATGAAAAACATTAAATTAAAGCAACATTGTTGCTTTATTGGGTTTGCTGTTACCCCAATGTGGTAACCGGGGGCGGTTTGTGCTTGGCCGAGTAAAATGGGATGCCGGTAGACGGAGGGTATACTAAAAAAATAGGCCCTCCAACGCAAACGGTTGAAGGGCCATAACTAAAATCTATCGTTGTGATCCCATAAAACGATAATCAAAAGTAGTAGTTAATTTTAGAAACTAAAGGGCATGAGCCGTATTGTGTCATTATTGTAGAGCGATGCCGACAGGCGTGTGTTGAAAGCCCGTGTTGAGGCTGATTCATAACGTGGTGTGTCGGTCGCTTTTGGGACTCGGCGCCCTGGTGCTAAAATGTATACCCTGGGTTTTGTTCTAACAATTTATTACGCTCCCACGCTTCTCTAGGGATCGGCAGGAGAATCGGCTGGGTTTGTAACCAAGGTTTACTATCGACCTGTAAGGCCTCGTAATTCGGTCGGTTTTCCTTAATAAAGTCAAGGAAACGTCCGCGGCGATTTAGGTCCGAGAATGCTCCGGCCGACTCCCAAATGAATTCCATGCGCCGTTCATAAAAAATGGCGTCTAATACCGCTGATTTGTCTAACGATAGCGGTTTAGCAGCTAGTCCGGCCCGCGAGCGAATGAGATTAACCTTTTCCATCGCCTCAGTACTCCGCCCTTCCTCGTTTAACGCTTCGGCGAAATTCAGCAGCACTTCGGCATACCGGAGAACGGGTGCATTGACGCCTGACATACCGATAGTGGCTTTCTGCCAGTATTTGGTCAATATATATCCAGATTTTGACCAACCGTC
>DXCW01000182.1 GCA_019115805.1 Candidatus Sphingobacterium stercorigallinarum | reverse complement strand
TTTCGCACAGGACACTAAAAAGAGCGTATACGATCACACGGAAGCATTTGCACCCGGCTTTTATACCGAAAACGGCAACGCCTACCGTTCTGCTTCGGGAAAACCCGGCCATGCCTATTGGCAAAATGCAGCGGATTATGACATTCAAGCGCGCTTGGATCCACAGACCCATACGATTACAGGAAAGGTAACAATTGCATACACCAACAATAGCCCGGACCAATTGGACTTCATCTGGTTACAGCTTGAGCAAAATTTATTCTCTCCAGAATCCGTCGGACAAGCTGTCGTGCCGTTATCGAACAGCCGCTACGGACATGCGGGGTCTGAGTTTGAAGGTGGGTATGCCATCGATAAGGTCAGTGCGGGAGGAAAGCAAGACGTATCGTATAACATCTACGATACAAGAATGCGAATTGATTTGCCAAAACCGCTTGCAGCGGCAGGAGGAAAAACAGAAATCTCGCTCGATTTTGCGTATACCGTTCCAGAATACGGAGCCGATCGTACCGGAATCCTCCCTACGGAGCACGGCGATATCTATGCCATCGCACAATGGTACCCAAAAGTGGCGGTCTACGATGACATCGCTGGCTGGAACAACCTGCCATACACCGGTCCGGGGGAGTTTTATCTAGAATACGGCGACTTCAATGTCGAAATCACCGCCCCCGCGGATCATATCGTTGTACTGGGTGGGGAACTCCTGAACCCAGAGGAGGTATGGACCCGCGAACAATTGCAACGATTTGAAAAAGCGAAATCAAGCGATCAAACGGTGTTGATTCGCTCGGAAGAGGAAGTGGCTGACCCAAGCACCCGTCCGGATAAGGAATCGCTAACCTGGAAGTATCGATTGGAAAACACCAGAGATGTAGCGTGGGCGGCCTCTAAAGCCTTTATTATCGACGGAGCGAAAATCAATTTGCCTAGCGGCAAAACGGCACTCGCTTTATCGGCCTATCCTAAGGAAAGCAACGGCGGTAACGCTTGGGAACGCTCCACAGAGTACACCAAAGCCTCCGTAGAATATTATTCTAAAAAATGGATGGAGTATCCTTATCCCGTTGCCATCAATGTAGCATCTAATGTTGGTGGTATGGAGTATCCGGCGATTGTATTCTGTGGAAACCGAGCTAAAGCGGGCAGTTTATGGGGGGTAACCGATCATGAATTTGGACACATCTGGTTTCCGATGATTGTGGGTTCAAATGAACGGGAGCACGCGTGGATGGACGAGGGCTTCAATACCTTCATCAATGGTTTATCCACCGAAGCCTTTAACGGCGGGGAATACCACAGGCGTATGGGTGATCAGAATGCCATGGCAAAAGCGCTTTTACATCCTGCGCTAGAACCGGTGATGTCTACCCCACAAGCCATGAAAGAACGACACATCGGTATCTTGGCCTACTATAAGCCCGGGTACGCGATGCGTATTCTTCGTGACGAGGTCATCGGAGCGGAGCGTTTCGACGCTGCATTTCGGAAATACATTGCATATTGGGCGTATAAGCATCCCACCCCCAATGATTTTTTCAGAGTGATCGAAAATGAAACCGGAGAAAACTTAAATTGGTTTTGGAGAGGGTGGTTTTTGAACAACTGGGCTTTAGATCAAGCCGTTTCTGATGTCAGTTATGTAGATCAGGATCCCAGCAAAGGTGCAATCATCACCATTGATAATCTAGAGAAAATGGCCATGCCGGTGGTCCTGGAAGCCACAACGGAAAGCGGTGCAACAGTCCGGCATAAATTACCTGTTGAAGTATGGGAACGTAACAATTCTTGGCAATTTGTAATACCGACTACCGATAAGGTGATCAAGGTCGAAATTGATCCGGACAACGTGTATCCGGATATAGAACCAGAGAATAATACATGGACAGCAAAATAATGATGCACAGAATAAAACACCTACTTATCGCTTCGCTGCTCGCCATTTTCGGCTTAAAAACAGCCGATGCACAGCAGTTGCAGGGGATTGTATACGACTTGGAAACCAGCCAAACGCTTTCTGAGGTAGAGGTTCGCAATCTTCGTACTGGAGAAAAGACCGAGACCGATTTGCAAGGGAATTTTACCATCGGCGCCGGAATCAACGATTACCTCAGTTTTTTAGCTCGAGATTATGAGCGTGATACGGCGTTCATTTATCAAGAAGGCGTAAATAGGATCTATTTAGTTCGAGACAATTCATCCATTCGAATTGACGAGGTAGTCGTCTCGAAAATCACCGACAGTCGATTGACCAAGGAAATAGAAAAGGCGACGCTCAATAGTCAGGCAGTGGAAACGAGTAAAAATCGTGGTGGCCTTCGTATTTCACCTTCCCGACTATTTGGACGAGAGGCTAAACAAGCGCGCGCGTCGATTAAGATTCTCCAAGAAGAACGGGAATCCCGTCAAGTAGATCGGGTATTCACCAACGAGTTTATTCTTAATCTGATCCCCATGGAGAAAGACGAATTAGCACTGTTTAGAGATGGTTACAGACCGTCTTACGAATTTATTCAACAAGCGGCTAAAGAGGATTTGACCGCCTATGTCATTGAAGCTTACGCCAAGTTCAAAAAGAGACAGACGCCCACACTTAAAAAATAACAGCAGACCAGGCTAAACTAAATCCGGTTGTTATTGTTTTCCTTACTAAGCAGCGTACTGATTAGTAAGGAAAACATATAAACCAATACACCATGAAGATTGCACTGATTGGAGCCACCGGATTTGTAGGCTCGCATATATTAAAAGAACTGATTGCCCGTAACCACCAGGTCACAGCCATTGCTCGCCATGTAGATGCCCTTAAAGATGTAGACCACGTACTGGCGGTGCAAATGGATGTTACTGCGGAGGGTAGGCTTGCAAGTGCGCTGAAAGGCAACCAGATTGTAATTTCCGCATACAACGCCGGATGGGATAATCCCGAGATTTATCGTGATTATACGGAAGGAGCTCGACACATACTAGCAGCCGTAAAACAGACGGAAGCAGAACGTTTTATTGTGATTGGGGGAGCTGGAAGTTTATTGGATGCCACCGATCGGCGTTTGGTAGACGCACCGGAATTTCCCGACGCCATCAAACCCGGCGCCTTAGCAGCAGCCGACTTCCTTGAAGTGCTGATGCGAGAGACAGACCTCAGTTGGACATTTTTCAGCCCCGCTGTAGAGATGAACGCATCGGATCCTGGTATCCGAACCGGGACCTATCGCACCGGGACAGATCATCCCGTAGTCGATCATCATGGACGATCAAAGCTTTCCGTTGAAGATCTTGCCGTCGCCATTGCAGATGAAATTGAGGAGCCGAAATTTATCAATCGCCGTTTTACGGCTGCTTACTAGGATCCTGCGACAATACAATAGGCCAGCGGACAACGGACACCCATCAACTCGCGGGTACCCATTGCTGGAAGAGCGCCAATACTTTTTCTTCATCGTAGCTATCCCCTACTTCTAGATTCCCACTCTCCTGAACGGTGAGTACCTGACCTTCAGCATCCAATATGATGAAAAACGGATAGCCGAATTCCGCTCCTTTTCCATCCGCATACCGTTTGAATACCTCCTCGTTTTTGTTCTCGGGAGAGAAATTGAGATGGTAATAGTAATAATTAGCGTCTAGCACCTGCTGGATCCGATCGCTTTGCTGAATAAAGGCATGAAAACGCAAGCACCATACACACCAATTTCCGCCGGCTTGAATAATGATATGTTTGCCGTCTTTTTGGGTACGTCGAATCAAACTATCGAGATCAGCCTGCGCATCGGCTAACGCGTTATACGGTTTAGCTACGGTATCTTGTCGGATATCCAACCCCTGTTTCGCGCTAAGCGGTCGGTGACTAAATTGAATCACCATTACGGTCAGTAGACCGATGATCCATAGTATCTGTCTCATCTTTTTATGTTTTTGTCCCAAATTTAACGAATCCTGCGTAACTTTAATTGATTATTATTATCAATTCGGTGTATTCTTATCTGTTAATCGCACATTCCTATTTACGCTGGCTGGTCGTCTCAGCCTTGGTCTTCCAAATCGTTTGGTTCTACGTTGCAAACAAACGAGGCGACATATTGACGAGAAGGAAGTTTGACCTGCTGATTCTACTGTTGATCGTCCTGAACCTTCAATTCGTATTGGGCTGGCTCCTTTACTTGGAAAGCCCGCTAGTCAACGCGTTCTGGGAAGGTGCTCCCAAAACCGTAAAGATGCGTTCCCTTCGCTTTTTCGGAATCGAGCACATGACGATGATGAGTTTAGCTGTCGGGCTCAGCAACCTGGTAGTCATACGGGCTAGGAAAAAAATCGGTACCGCCTGTTTTGCCTGGTTATTTAAGTCGTACATGCTTGTCGGTGTGATGATTTTCACTTCCGTACCTTGGGCTTTTTCCCCCTTTACTTCCCGACCAAATTGGCGATAAAAAACGGGCTGAGTACAAGACCCAACCCGCTTTTGGTCGCCGTCGGCTCGTAAGCCCGGCTTCCCTACTGTGAAGTTCTTAACCGACTGTCTGATCTATCGCCAGCCACCACCGAGTGAACGGTACAGATCCACATACGATTCCAAGTGTTCCTGACGCAATTCCACTAAGGCTAAATCCGAGTCCAATGCATTCCCCTGTGCCGTAATGACCTCCAAATAGGTCGCAAAGCCTCCTTTAAAAAGCAAGTTCGCATTTCGTACTGCTTTTTGAGAGTTCTCCACGCGATCTTTTGCAAACTCCAATTGTTCCCGTAGTTTTTCCACGGTAAC
>DXCW01000181.1 GCA_019115805.1 Candidatus Sphingobacterium stercorigallinarum | reverse complement strand
GATCTGGTTCTTTTCAGCAAAGCAGATTAGGTTTGGTAAGATTCTTGCATGGATTGTCCGTGTCGATCATTGGGGCAAGATTAGCGACGAGAAAAGACAAAAAACGCAGGCATACTAATCTATCCTATAATTTAAGAACAACTAGTATATTAAACATGAAGAAAATTATCCTATCCATTACCGTTTTGGCCCTTTGCAGCATAACGGCAGCCTTTGCCCAATTTACCCGTCCAATTAGCGTAGGCCTAGGAGGAGGAACCACCATCAACTTAACCGACTTAGCGAATGTAGAAGCACGTTTCGCTGGTCATCTTGAGGTTGATGGACTGATTACTCCATTCATTTCCGTGGGGCTGCGAGGCGAGAAAGGTTGGCTCAGTGGTCACGGACATCTAAGTGAATTCGAAAACGATTACTACGGATTGCAAGCCAACGGTAAAATCCGTTTGGGTCAGTTTCTACCGCTTCCAGACAATTATAGTTATTACACCTTAAAAGCAAGCACCCTGAGTCGAATTGCTTCAAACATCTATATCGGTGCAGGAGCCGGTTTTATTAAGAATAATATTGAGAATCAAATTTCTTCCATCTATTACGACGCAGTTACCGAGCAAGGCGGTGAATTAACTGACGATTTGAATGGAATGCAATTTGTCGTTCCCATTCACTTAGGGGTAGATATCCCATTGGGACGCACACTCTACGGACCGCAATGGGCAATCAATGTCAACTATCAACATTCCATCACTACAGGGGATAACTTAGACGGGGTGATCAATAATAAAAAAGATCATTACGGCTATGTGTCCATCGGCGTTAAATACGGATTGTTTCACCGTCAATAAATCGCATTGATCGGAAATCGATGAAATTCTCATACTCGACCAAAAAATAAGTTAAACATGAATATCAAGTTCTTCAAACGAATATATGCTGTAGGAGCATTGGGTTTACTGTTAGCCGTGGCCAGCTGTAATTCCTCAAATAATTTTTATAAAGCACCCAAAGTATCGGCCTTCCGAGGCGGTAAACTTCCTGCCCCTCCAGGAATGGTATATGTCCCTTCCGGAACCATTCTTTTCAAAAGTTCCTTGGATAGTGGCGACGTCGGTAAAAACATCAGCTTAAGTGCATTCTTTATTGATGCGACAGAAGTAACCAATAAGCAGTACCGCGAATTCGTCAATTGGGTGGCCGATTCCATCGCGGTGACTGACTATTTACAAGATGACCGGTTCTTTCTAGATCTGGCCAGTGAAGACGGTGAGGGACGCCGGATCAACTGGAAACAAGTAAAACGCGTGTCTCCCTTATGGAGAAGCTCTGATCCAACGATCGCTGAGCAAATCGCACCCATGATCGAAATGAAAGGATCTCAACGCGCCTTGAATCCTGAGGTTGTTAAATACCGGTATTCCTATCTTAAAACGAAAGGGAATCTAAAGAACGAATACGTGACCGATACCGTATCGGTGTTACCGACCGAGGACATCTGGTCTCGTGACTTTCCAAACGCCCAATTGACCTCACTGGATGCCAACTACTTCGGACACCAGTCATTTGATTACTACCCTGTAGTCGGCGTCACCTGGCACCAAGCCCGTGCGTTCACCGACTGGCGCGGAAAAGAAATGATGGCTAACCTGATGAAAAACTCTTACCTAGCAGGTTACCAATTGACTTTCAGTCTACCCACCGAGGCGCAATGGCAATATGCAGCCGAAGGTAAATTGGATCCCAGAGATACCGTTTCAGGCACCCGGCTAACGATTGACGGTCAGGAGGGAAAACAAAAGTTAGCCGTCAACTATAAACAAGGCGAAGGAACGTATTCACGTGATGGGGCGACCTTCACTTTACCCGTAAAATCGTATACACCAAACGCCTTCGGTATCTACAACATGGCCGGGAATGTGTCGGAATGGACCTTAGACGCCTACAGCCCCTCTGCAGTTGCCTTTGTCAACGACCTGAACCCGGTATTGCTTTACGATGCCGATGAAGGTGACGCGGATGCCTTGAAGCGGAAAGTGGTTCGGGGAGGATCCTGGAAAGACAATGGGGAACTGCTCAATAGCGAAACCCGTAATTATTCGGTGGATTATGAACCGCATTCCTATATTGGCTTCCGTTGTGTGATGTCTGCTTTTGAAATGCCGACCACCCAAAGCCAGACCCGAAGATATTAATGATGATTTTAACGAATAAAAAATATTGAAGATGAAAAAATGGATGATGACGGTGGCCATAACCTTTGGCACATCTGCAGCATTAATGGCACAGGAGATCGATACCATCCCCGAGCAAGACACCAGTATAGTGGAGCCTTATTTTGGAGAAATTGATCCTGCTACGGATACAGCTGCACCACAAGGAGAAGCATTGATTGACACCATCCCAGTAACCGACGGTTTCTATCAAGCGAATAACTTAGAAGATGCCGTTCCCTTTGCTTATCCAGAGGTAAATCGGAAGAATATACGATTCTACAAACGGGTATGGCGCGACATTGATCTGAAAAACGAAGACAACTATATATACGCCATTCCGGGGAATTCCTTAATGGAGGTCATTATGAAAGCAATCGAGGACGGGAAGCTTACCCCTTACAGTCCAGAAGATGACTCCTTTAAGGAACGCATGTCTGCGAGCGAGGGCATAGCGCGTTTCGCAGACAGCGTGTTGGTTCCTATTTTTGACGATCAAGGGAACCAGATCGATGCCCAAATGACCTTGAATGAATTTAATCCCGAGCGCGTCACCAAGTTCCGGATCAAAGAAGATATTTTCTTTGACCGTCAACGCGGAAGATTGGAGACCCGAATCATCGGGGTGGCGCCACTTATGGATATTACGACCTCTGCGGAACTGTCCGAATCGATCGGAGCGACACCCGCCTTTTGGCTCTATTTCCCTCAGTTACGTTACGCACTGGTAAAAGTGGATATTTCCGACCCCGATCGCGGACTCTATGACATGACAATGGACGATTTATTTGTTCAGCGGAAATTCGCGAGTCAAATTGTACGGGAGTCGTCACCAGGCATGCTACAACAAGCCAGTATGGATGGAGGAAGCCAAACCGAGAACCCAGAGGAACTCGAAGCGAAACTCGAGGCCTACAAGAATCGGCTATGGACGACACCTAAAGGGGTGGAAGCGGAACAGCTAGAGCACTACGAGCAGGATGTGAAACATGCAGAAGAACAAGCTCGACGCCGAGAAGAAGCACGTGCTCGTCGCGGGCAACAGTCTCAACAAAGTCAGCAAACTCAGGAGGAACAAATCGAGGAGCTTTTGCAACAAGAGCAACAGGAAGGATTACAGGAGGAAACCTATCAGGAAAACTCCACCGAAAACCAGGAGCAACAAGAAGAATTCAATGAATTTGAATAAATCAATGCCATGAGAACGAAAGAGGGACAGTAACTATCGGTACTGTCCCTCTTTCGTTTTATCACAGAGCCACGACTACAGCGCGTCCACCAAACCGGATATCCAGTTCATTTCCTCACGACTCAATTCCACTTGCATAGCCTGCGCATTTTGAACCGCCTGCTCTGCGTTACGAGCCCCCACCAGCGCCACAGTAATACCGGGACGTTCGATCGTCCATCGGAGTACCAATTGACTGAGGGTCGCACCCTTATCGGCAGCCAGTGGTCTTAGTTGATCCAAAAATGCGTTTGTCTTTTTCACAAAATCCGGCTGAAAATGCGGTAAGTTTTGGCGGTGGTCGCCCGGTTGAAACATATGGCCGTCGCGAATTTTTCCACTCAGCAATCCTCGCTGTAAGGGACTGTACGCCAATACGGATTTCCGGTTATCGATGCAGTAGGGAATCGTGCGCTCCTCTACCCCTCTATTGACCATACTAAATGGAATCTGATTGGAGACCAGCGCAATACTTTTCTCGGCTTCTGCCATTTGCTCGGGATCGTAATTACACACCCCGACATGACGCACTTTTCCCGCTTCGACCAAACGTCCCAATGCTTCAAAGGTTTCATCGATGGGTGTCGTACTATCGGGCCAATGAATCTGATACAAATCAATATAATCCGTACCTAAGCGCTTCAAGCTCTGTTCACATTCATACATTACACTTTCTTTGCCCGCGTATTTATAAATATCTATAGGCTCACCTGCATTATTTTGAGAGTGGAAGTGGAAATCACCGGCCGCTAAATCCCACCTCAAACCAAATTTTGTAAGGATTTGCACACGGTCTCGCGGGAGGTCACGAATGGCCTCAGCGACAATTTCCTCACTGGTTCCCTGACCGTATACCGGAGCGGTGTCAACGCTCGTAACACCCATCTCGTAGGCAGCGCGAATCGCCTGTATCGCTTCCTTTCTATCGGTGCTTCCCCACATCCATCCACCCGCCGCCCAAGCGCCGAAGGTGATCACCGATACGTTCAGATTACTGTTTCCTAATGCTCTATATTCCATCTCTATTGAATGATTGATTACTACTTACGTGTGATGCCTTGATCTACCAGACGCTTCCCCCCCTCGAACCTCGCCGAATTAGCGGTCTGGCTCCCCTTGTATTTTTCCCATCTCCTCTGGGTCCCTCATAGAGGTTTGCCCTCCATAAATTTGCGCTAACAATTCATACAGTTTCGGGTGATCGGTTTCCAGTCGCTCTGGCCGCTGGAAAAAGTACTCGGAGACCACAGCTAAAAATTCAGCTGGATTTTTTGCTGCATACGGACGAATATCAGATCGCTGCTCACGTATTTGCTGAATGCTACGGTGCATTTCCGATATCCAAGGCTGAATTAGCGCTTTAGGGATCAAATACTCTGGTACACCATCCACCTGCCCATCTGCTTTGTCAATCAGGTGTACAAACTCATGAATAGCAGTATGTCCATCCCCCTGACGATCAAAGCCCTCCATTAAAGCCGGCAAAGAGAGGATCATCTTACGATGCAATACCCCATCTCCCACCATACCCAAAACGTTTCTATCCTCCGATTCCGTATTGTATCTCTCGTCAAAATGATCGGGATAAACCAATACTTCGTCTAAATTTTCAAATGCCCAAGTGTCAAAATGAAACAGCGGGATGGTGGCGCTGGCGGCAATCAATATCCGCTGTTCCCAACTCACTACAGCTCCCTTTTCCGGTGAGATCTTCGTGGTATGAAGAAAATGGGCTACTCGGGAAATAAATTTATTTTGATCTTCTGGTTTTAATTGCTGGAAAAATGCCACTCGCTGCTTAAGCACTTGTTCAAGGAATGGCCGATCGGCAATTTCTGGGTTCACGATTTTCTTATTTCCTACGTGTCGCCACACATACCACACGCCCAGTCCCCCAAGGATCAAAACGCCAATCAACACTATCATATCACGTGTATCCATTCCAAATTGTTTATCCTAATTTACAAAAAATCACGAGCAGCCGCCAGTAGGGCACAAAAAAAGGCCGTACAAACTGCACGGCCTTCTCTTTGTGTAAAATATCTGGGAATGATTACATCATTCCACCCATGCCACCACCCATTGGAGGAGCACCAGCAGCTACCGGGTTTTCTTCCGGCTCGTCTGCTAATACGCACTCAGTAGTCAATAACATAGAAGCTACAGAAGCTGCGTTTTCTAAAGCAACACGAGACACCTTCGTTGGATCAATTACACCAGCGCCGATCAAGTTTTCGAATTTATCAGCTCTTGCGTTGTATCCGAAATCGCCGGTTCCTTCTTTAACTTTCTGTACGATTACCGCACCTTCGATCCCAGCGTTCGAACAGATCTGACGCAACGGCTCTTCAATCGCACGTTTAATGATGTCGATTCCGATTTGTTCGTCCTCATTCTCTCCTTTCAAATCAGCTAAGGCTTCAGTCGAACGGATAAAGGCCACACCACCACCAGCAACGATACCTTCTTCTACGGCAGCGCGAGTCGCATGTAACGCATCATCCACACGGTCTTTTTTCTCTTTCATTTCAACTTCAGTAGCGGCCCCTACGTACAATACAGCCACACCACCAGAAAGCTTAGCTAAACGCTCTTGTAATTTCTCACGGTCGTAATCCGATGTCGTGGTTTCGATTTGCGAACGAATTTGAGCAACGCGACCTTGAATTTCCTCTGCTTGACCAGAACCGTTGATGATCGTTGTGTTGTCTTTGTCTACCACAACTTTCTCTGCTTGGCCTAAGAAATCCAATTCTGCATTCTCTAGCTTAAAGCCTCTTTCTTCGGAAATGACTGTTCCACCAGTAAGAATAGCAATATCTTCTAACATGGCTTTACGACGATCACCAAATCCTGGTGCTTTAACTGCAGCAACTTTGAGTGATCCACGGATTTTGTTCACGACCAAGGTAGCAAGCGCTTCACCATCTAAGTCCTCCGCAATAATCAACAGGGGTTTACCGGTTTGTACTTGCTTTTCAAGAATCGGCAACAATTCTTTCATGTTGCTGATTTTCTTGTCATAAATTAAGATGTAAGGATTTTCTAAATCAGCTTCCATCTTATCTGAATTCGTTACAAAGTATGGAGATAGGTATCCACGATCAAACTGCATTCCTTCTACAGTCTTCACTTCTGTCTCCGTTCCTTTAGCTTCCTCAACAGTAATCACACCGTCGTTACCTACTTTTTCCATCGCTTCAGCGATCAATGAACCAATTAGTCCATCGTTATTTGCAGAAATAGAAGCTACTTGCTTGATTTTATTAATGTCTGAACCGACAACTTGAGACTGTGATTTCAAGTTCGCTACGACGGTAGAAACCGCCTTATCGATTCCACGCTTTAAATCCATTGGGTTTGCACCTGCAGCTACAGATTTAATTCCAGGCGCTACGATTGCTTGTGCCAATACGGTAGCAGTTGTTGTTCCATCACCTGCTTGGTCAGCGGTCTTAGAAGCTACTTCTTTTACCATTTGTGCACCCATGTTTTCCATGGCGTCTTTTAATTCGATCTCTTTCGCTACCGAAACACCATCTTTAGTGATCGCTGGTGAACCGAATTTCTTTTCGATAATTACGTTACGTCCCTTTGGACCCAAAGTTACCTTAACTGCGTTGGCTAACGTGTCTACACCTTTTTTCAGCAAGTCACGTGCTTCGACATCATATTTTACTTGTTTTGCCATTTTGTTGTTTTAAATTGATTTTCAATGCCCCGAGTGTTCCCCTAGAAGAGGAGCAAGATCCCCGAGCGCGTTTAGTTTTAACAAATAATTGATGAGTAATTACAGTACTGCGTAAATATCACTTTCACGCATGATCAAATACTCTTTACCTTCGTAGGTAATCTCTGTCCCAGCGTACTTTCCGTAAAGCACTTTATCTCCAACTTTGACAGTTAAAGGCTCTTCTGGTGTACCAGCGCCTACAGCTACGATTGTACCTTGAGAAGGTTTCTCTTTCGCTGTATCTGGGATATAGATCCCTGATGCGGTCTTTTCTTCTGCTGGAGCAGGCTCGACAACGACTCTGTCTCCGATAGGTTTAATACTTAATGCCATAATTCTATTACCAATTAATTTTTATGTTTAACGTTGTTTCACCCTTGGATATCACGAACTATGCCAATCGAAAAAA
>DXCW01000180.1 GCA_019115805.1 Candidatus Sphingobacterium stercorigallinarum | reverse complement strand
ACATCGAGTTCGTTCATTTCAACACACCTTTTTCGCTATCATTTCTTTTAGCTTTGTTTTAATTCGATTCATCTTCACCCGAGCGTTGATCACGCTGATACCTAGGGTTTCTGATATTTCTTTATAGTCCTTTTCTTCTAGATATAGGTAGACAAGTGCTTTGTCAATATCATTGAGTTGCTTCACCGCGTTATAGAGCCAATTGAGTTGTTGATCTTTTTGATCGTTGTATTCCTCGTATTGAATATTAGCTAGCGAATTGTCCCAGCTAACCGTAGTAATCTTTTTGCGAGAACCCCGGTACATACTGATCGCAGTATTTAACGATACCCGATAAGCCCAAGTGGAGAACTTCGCTTCCCCTCTATATTTGGGGAACGAGCCCCATAGTTGAATGACCATTTCTTGAAACAAGTCTTGATGGGAATTCAAGTCCGAGGTGTAAAGCCGACATATCTTGTGCAGGATGTTTTGATTATCCTCCAGGAGCGTCACGAATTCCTGTTCAAGTTCTTGGTCCATAGTTGCCTATTTGTCGACAATACTAAACTATTGTTACAATATATTAGAGACATTTTATAAATTCGTTTATGGCCAAATCAAAATCGGCATATTTCTGTCAATCCTGTGGGTATGAATCACCAAAATGGATGGGACAATGCCCCTCTTGTAAACAATGGAATTCTTTTGTAGAAGAAGTGGTAAATCCTGGTTCGAGTAGGGCACCGGAGTGGAGAAGTTCCTTGAGCCCCTCGACGACCAAAAAACGCAGTAACAAAGCTTCGGTCATTCAAGAGATTGTATATAGTCAAGAGCAGCGCGTGGTAACGCCCGATGAGGAGTTTAATCGTGTGTTGGGGGGAGGAATCGTACCCGGCTCTCTAGTTTTGATTGGAGGAGAACCCGGAATTGGAAAATCAACGTTAATGCTGCAATTGGCACTTTCTATTCCCCAGTTGCGTACGTTGTATATTTCGGGGGAAGAAAGCGAACAACAGATTAAGATGCGCGCGGAACGGTTGGGGGAACGAGCTTCTGCTGAATGCTATATCTTAACGGAGACGGCCATGGAGAACATCTTTAAACAAGTGGAACAAATTGAACCCAATCTGGTGGTTATTGATTCCATTCAAACCTTACATGCTTCACAAATTGAATCTGCTCCTGGCTCGGTATCCCAAGTTCGGGAATGTACAGCAGAATTGCTTCGTTTTGCAAAGGAAACGAATACCCCGGTGATGATTGTCGGGCATATCACAAAAGAAGGAGCTATTGCAGGGCCCAAGGTGTTGGAACATATGGTGGATACGGTACTGCAATTTGAAGGAGATCGAAATTATGTCTACCGTATTTTGCGCGCGGTTAAAAACCGCTTTGGTTCCTCTTCGGAGCTTGGCATTTACGAGATGCAAGGGGCTGGGTTGAGAGAGGTTTCCAACCCATCCGAGATCATGATTTCGCAGCGGGAGGAGGCTGTTAGTGGTGTTGCGGTTGCAGCGATGTTAGAAGGAGTCAGGCCGCTGTTGATTGAAGTACAGGCTTTGGTGTCCACCTCGGCTTATGGAACTCCACAGCGGAGCTCTACAGGTTTTGACACGAAGCGATTGAATATGCTATTGGCCGTGTTGGAGAAAAGGTTTGGTTTTCGACTAAGTGCGCAAGACGTATTTTTGAATATCGCTGGAGGGCTTCGTGTAGAGGATCCGGCTATAGATTTAGCCGTTATTGCTTCTATTATCTCCTCTCAGCAGGATATACCTCTTCCGTCCAACTTTACTTTCGCTGGGGAGGTTGGTCTTTCTGGAGAAATAAGAGCGGTGAGCCGAATTGAGCAACGTATTCAAGAAGCCGATAAACTCGGCTTCAAACAAATCTTTATTTCAAAATACAACACCAAGGGATTGGACGTTAAGCGCTACCAAGTTGTCGTGCGTCCGATGGCGACGTTAGAAGATCTATTTCGCGCGTTATTCGCCTAAAGTCAATTTAGGAATTCCGCTAGCTTTTCTTCCAGATTCGCTCCGCGAAGGTTCGATGCAATGATCTTTCCCTCCGGATCAATCAAGAAGTTCTGAGGAATCCCCTCTATGCCATATAACTCCACCACTTCGGATTGCCAGCCCTTTAAGTCTGAAACTTGAGGCCATTGTTCCAATTGATCGTCCTGTATGGCTTTGAGCCATGCTTCTTTGCCGTTAGCGCGATCTAAGGATACGCCGAATACGGTGAAATTTTTATCTTTAAATTTGTTAAATGCCGCGACTACATTCGGGTTTTCGTGGCGGCAAGGTCCACACCAGCTTGCCCAAAAGTCGATCAATACATATTTTCCCCGTAGTGAGGATAATGATGTCATGGTTCCGCTTGTGTCGGGGAGGGAGAACTCGGGGGCAATTGAACCAATGGCTACGTTTTTAAGCTTTTCTATCTTGGCTGCCAAATTTTGACCACGAGACGTGCTCTTTAACGCTGCAGGCATTTTTTCAAATGTAGGCAGGACAACGCGATTCAGGTTATCGGCATTCAATACTTCGCCAAGTAGCGCAAGCGTCACCACGCTTTTCGGGTGGTCAAGTATAAAAGATTCAGTGAGTGAGGTTTGCTGCTTGAAAATATCCTCAGCTCTACGCTGTAACTCCTTGATAAATGTCTCATCCTGCTTCTGCTCATCGCTAGCCGCCTCAAACTCGCTATTCAATACCGCGTAAGCATCGTTGAGCCCTTCGGTTACCTTTTTATATTTTGAAAATTCTTTATTCGCATTGTTTCCTGTGATTTCCGCCGTTTTTAACTGGTCGCCGTTTATCTTGATGACTCCTTTCGCCAGATATAAGCTTGTTGCGTCAGGAGTTTGAAGGTCAGTTAGAGGACTTCCGTCTTCAGACAACACTAAATGTGCTTGGACGGGCTCGGACACTGTTCCATTATATGAAAACTTGCCTTGATCGACAGCTATGGAGTCCAAGTGATTTTCTCCACCATCGGTGTAAATCAGAAAAATCTGTGCAGGAGACACGATAGTACGGTCAATCGTTCCTTTTAACGAGAAATCCTCCTGGGCAATGAGTAGTGCTGGAGCTAGCGCTAATACACTTAATATTATTTTTTTCATCTGTTTGTCGTTTATCAATATTTCTGTCTAACACCTAAGTTTACCATCGGCCGCTGGCTCCACCACCGCCAAACCCGCCACCACCGAAGCCACCAAATCCACCCCCTCCTCCAAATCCGCCGCCGAAGCCACCTCCGGAATTTCCTCCACGTCCGCCACCGCCTAATGAATTTAATAAGGTCCACCAGAACAGGTCGGATGTCCCTCGCCCGCCCATAACCCGGCCTCCACCTTTTCCACCGCTATCTCCACCTTTAGAAATTACGGCGATCAAAACTACGACCCCAATGACGATGAAAATCAGTGGGATTCCACCACCATTTCTCGCTGACGATCTGTCCTTCGGATCCGCTGTGTATTCCCCCTTGGTATAGGAGATTAACGCATCGGTTGCGTTATCGATGCCGCTATAATAATCGCCCCGCCTAAATGCGGGTTTAATTTCGTTTTCAATAATGCGGTAGGCAATGACATCTGGAACCGCACCTTCTATACCGTAACCGGTTCGAATGGTAACCGCCCGGTCTCCCAAAGCGACAAGCATTAAAATTCCGTTATCGTATTTTTTATTCCCAACCCCCCAATGCTGTGCGAGTCTATCGCCGTAGTCGGCAATATCATAGTCGCCGGTTGAATTCATCACCACTACAGCAATCTGGATCGATGTCGTGTCTTCGAATGCAAGTAGCTTTTTTTCTAAAGCGTCTAGCTGTGCTGGCTGCAGGGTTTGTGTATAATCTGATACAATTCGATTAGGAGCTTTCGGAAAATCTTGCGCAATAACATCGAATGAGACGACGAGTATCGTCGTAAGTAGAATTACTATTTTTGTGAATGTCCTTGTTAAGATTGAGGGGGTATGCTGCATGTTATTGTGGTTTTCCAAAATAGATATCATTAGGCAGTTCGTTCACATCGTCATCCAACCGAGGGAAATAGGCAGCAAGTTGCTGACCTGCATCTCCAATCCCAGCAATCAGCCCATTGAGGTAATCGTTGTTTCTGAAAAAGTGAGCCATCTTGTCCTTCGTCTTCTCCCAAAAGTCGTCCGGAACTTTCTTGTCAATTCCTGCATCACCAATGATTGCAAACTGATGATCGTCTATCGCTATGTAGATTAATACACCATTACGTTGAGCCGTTTCGTGCATTCCTAGTTTTGCAAAATAATATTGTGCTTGAGCAATGGCGTCCCGTTTTTTATGAACGTGGCGTTCGACGACCAAGCGAATTTCTCCTGAGGTGAGATTCTCCGCTAAATTAATCGCTTGAACGATTTTCTCTTGCTCGGGTTGACTGAAGATCTCCATGAATGATAGTTGAAAATAAAGGGTGAAGGCAATGCGGTTAGTCGCCCATCCTGATGTGATGGGACAACAAACCAAATCCGCTATATCTTGCCGGCGTTTGCCCCTTTAATGTGCTTTTTTTTAATCGTGTGCAAGATCGGGGATTCCCCAATCTGTAGCAAGTTTAAAACTCCACTGTAGGCGCTTTATCCGAGCCCTCCGCAGCTTTGAATGTTCCTTTAGGACTGAATCCAAATATGCCGGCCATGATGTTGTTTGGGAACCGTCTTACCGTAGTATTGTATTCTTGGACCGCTTCGTTATAAGCCCGCCGTTCTACTGAGATGCGATTCTCGGTTCCTTCCAATTGGGCCTGAAGCTCCTGGAAATTTGAATTTGCTTTCAAATCTGGATAGGCTTCCACACTTACTAATAGCCGACCAATAGACTGCGACAAGCCGTCTTGAACTTGCTGATAGTTTGCAATGGACTCATCGGTTAAGTTGCTCGGGTCGACCTGGACCGAAGTGGCTTTAGCACGTGCCTCGGTGACCGCCGTTAGCGTTCCTTCTTCATGCTGGGCTGCCCCTTTAACCGTGTTGACTAAATTGGGGACTAAATCTGCTCTACGTTGGTATGCATTCTCCACTTGAGCCCATTTGCCCTTAACGTTTTCATCCTGGGCGACCATGGTATTGTAACCACAAGAACTAAATGAAAGTGCCGTCAATAGACCGATACATGCGATCAATAATCTTTTCATGTGTAAATATTTAACTGTGTTGCTTAAAAGTAAGCATTTGTTTTCATTCCTGAAAACCAATTTTGGTGCCGTTAAACTGCTGGGTGAAAAATTGTCAGTTTTTGATATCTTTGTGCTCACTCGGGATTCAGGTCCATCACATTTATGCAACGCGAAGTCGAACTTACTATCTCACCAGCTACTATTCACGATCGGGACTATATCATGAAACAAGGGGCCAAGGTCTTGGGGATGCCACTTGATCGAATAGAGGGGTTCGTGTTGCGGAAAAGATCTATAGACGCGAGGGCGAAAAGAGTCGTGTATCGCCTCAAGGTTTTGTTCTTTATCGATGAGCCGGTTACGCACCAGCGACATGAACGTAAAATCAATAACGTGCACAATGGGCCAGTGGTTCTCATAGTGGGAGCGGGACCGGCAGGTCTATTTGCCGCTTTTCGTTGTTTGGAGCTCGGGTTTAAACCTATCGTAATCGAGAGAGGGAAGGACGTTCGAGAGCGCAGAAGAGATTTAGCGTCCATTAACCGAGAGGGAAAGGTTAATCCAGAATCGAACTATTGTTTTGGAGAGGGAGGGGCAGGTACCTATTCCGACGGCAAGTTGTATACCCGAAGTGATAAGCGTGGGGACGTGCAAAAAGTCCTTTCTGTGTTTGTCGAACACGGTGCCTCACCGGATATTCTCGTCGACGCCCGACCTCATATTGGCACCAATAAATTACCACATATTATTCAGCGTATACGAGAGCGTATTATCGAGCAGGGTGGGGAAGTGTTGTTCAACACCAAAGTCACCGATATTCTAGCCCCGTCGGGAAAGGTGGAGGGGGTTATGACCGACCAGGGCGTGATCCCAGGAGCGCACGTCATTTTGGCGACAGGCCATTCTGCGAGGGATGTGTATCGTCTTTTTGCGGAAAAGAAATGGCTGCTTGAGGCCAAGCCACTAGCTATTGGTGTACGAATTGAGCATCCACAAGCTCTGATTGACCAAGCGCAATATCACTGTATGGTAAGACCGGAGAACTTACCTCCCGCGTATTACAGTTTGGTCCATCAGGTAGACCAGCGCGGTGTCTTTTCCTTTTGTATGTGTCCGGGGGGCGTGATTGCCCCATGTTCAACTGGTCCCGAAGAAATTGTCGTGAACGGATGGTCGCCATCGAAGCGAAACAATCCACATGCGAATTCAGGAACGGTCGTCCAAGTTGATTTAGCCGATATTCCTGGTGGTGGCATCAATCCTATGGCTATGCTTGATTTTCAAAGCGCAATTGAACAGCGTGCTTTCTCATTGGGTGGAGGTAATCTGATCGCACCGGCACAACGTTTAGTAGACTTTGTTGAAAAGAAGGTGTCTGTTGACTTGCCGCAAACCTCCTATAAACCAGGGACGAGATCAGTAGAGATGCGAGAGGTGCTGCCCGAATTCATTTCAAGTGCTTTGGAGCGTGCACTGCCGGTATTTGGCAAAAAAATGAAAGGATATTACACGAATGAAGCGGTATTGGTTGGTGTGGAATCAAGGACCTCATCTCCGCTGAGAATACCGAGAGATCGACACAGCCTGCAACATCCCCAAGTTAGTGGTTTGTATCCATGCGCTGAAGGTGCCGGATACGCAGGGGGTATCGTGTCCGCGGCAATTGACGGTATGAACTGTGCGGACGCGATCAGCAGAGTGACAGGGAGCTAGGTCAAAGTGCTCAGATGGCAGGAAAAAAAAGACGGTTTATGTTGCTTAGAACAAAGTAAAGTTGTATTTTTGTAACACTTCAGGCGAAAGTAGCTCAGTTGGTAGAGCACAACCTTGCCAAGGTTGGGGTCGCGAGTTCGAATCTCGTCTTTCGCTCCACAAAGATCTTCATCAAGAAGATCTTTTTTTTTGCCGGTTTTTTTTCCTGCCCCAAAAAAAAGCGTCTCAGAATAAACCGAGACGCCCCTTAAAAAACTACACTACTATTATTAATTATCTTCTAAGCCTTTTTCGATAAGTTTCTCTACATAGTTCCGGATCGTTTCATTAGAGAATCGGGTCGTGACATCGAAAGCAAAAGCATGCACCATTAGGGTACGAGCGTTTTCTTCTCCAATGCCTCTGGAACGTAAATAAAATAGTGCTTCATCGTCAAATTGCCCCATGGTACATCCGTGAGAACATTTCACATCATCGGCGAAAATCTCTAGTTGAGGTTTGGTGTATACCGCCGATTCCTCTCCAATAAGCATGTTGTTGTTTTGCTGAAAAGCATTGGTCTTTTGCGCATCCTCCCTCACGAAGATCTTCCCATTGAAGACGGCTACAGCTTTATCCTGTGGAATGTTTTTGTACCATTCATAGGACTCGCAATTCGGCTTCATGTGATCCACAATAGTATGGTTGTCTACGAATTGTTCGTCTGCTAAAAGGTTGATGCCGTATAGATGAGATTCTACGTTCTCTGCGTCTAATCGCACGTTGAAGTCATTTCGCACGAA
>DXCW01000179.1 GCA_019115805.1 Candidatus Sphingobacterium stercorigallinarum | reverse complement strand
AAAAAGGAACACATTCACGGTTAATTTATCCTTCAGCCTAGAGATGAGGACATACAATAATCTCTAGGCTGTTTTTTGTTTATCTTTGATCGCTAGTTGCCCGCATGCGGCATCTATATCTTTTCCTCGACTTCGCCTCACGTTTGTCGTGATGCCCTGATTCCGAAGATAATCAGCGAATGCATCAATCTTGTCAGCTTCCGCGTTGACAAAGTCCGCCAGCTCGATTGGATTGTATTCAATGATATTCACTTTACAAGGAACGTGTTTGCAAAATTTTGCGAGCTCTTTTGCATCTTCAAGCGCGTCATTGAAATTGTGGAAGACGATGTATTCGAAAGTAATAGGGGTCTTGGTTTTGGCATAAAAGTATTTCAACGATTCAGCCAGTGCAGCTAAAGAATTCTGCTCATTAATGGGCATGATTTCATTGCGTTTAGTATCGTTTGCAGCGTGTAATGAGAGAGCTAGGTTAAACCGTACTTCATCATCTCCAAGCTTTTTTATCATCTTAGCGATACCTGCGGTGGAAACGGTAATACGTTTGGCCGCCATGTTTAAGCCATCAGGAGAAGTAATGCGATCTACGGACTTTATCATATTGCTGTAGTTAAGCAAAGGCTCTCCCATCCCCATATATACAATATTGGTAAGTGGTTTTCCGTAATGTTGTTCCGCTTGTTTCGCAATCAATACAACTTGATCATAAATTTCGTCGGCATTTACATTACGCTTTCTATCCATGTACCCTGTCGCACAAAATTTACAGGTTAAACTGCACCCGACTTGTGAACTGACACAAGCGGTCATTCTATCCTCCGCTGGAATAAGAACCCCCTCTATGATGTTCCCATCGTGCAAGGAGAACGTGTTTTTGATCGTTCTATCGGCACTGATTTGAGAATGTTTTACTTTTACAGCATGTATGGTGAAGTGCTTTTTAAGCTTTTCACGGAGTGTTTTACTAAGGTTGGTCATGTCGTCAAAGTCCTGGGAGGACTTTTGCCATAACCATTCGTAGATTTGTTTAGCACGAAAGCCCTGCTCACCCATTGCAACCAAAGCTTCCTGCAATTGAGATAGACTCAAACTCCTGATATCGACTGCTTTTCCCATTTTTTCCACGGTACAAAGATACGGGAAAAATTATAAAGCTTAGGTAATATTTAATCAGGGCGTAAATGGTCAGCTCGGTCAATGGCTCAATCTTTCAGCAACTGAGATCTTCTGTATCTCGAAGAACAGTACAGAAATGCCTCCTAAAATGAGGTTTTGCCAGTTTTAGGAGGCCCGTACAGTTACATTACTTGTTTAATGCTGCTTTGACTTGTGGGATGATTTTAGTCCCGTATAGCTCAATGGCGCGCATCATTTTATCGTGGTCTGGACTTCCTACGTCCATATGTGCAGAAAATCTCGTTAAGCCAAATATTTCATGAATCTGCAGTATTTTTTCAACAGATTCGTTAACATCTCCAACAATCAAATGGCCGTGGGGTGATCGACCATAGTCGAATTGTGTACGTTGATAAGGGGGCCAACCTCTCGTCGAACCGATTCTATCCATTTGTTCAGAATAGAAAGGATAGTACCAGTCTGCAACGGCTTTGGAGTCTTGACCGAAAAACGAATGCATATGTACGCCAACCTGAAAATCATTCATGTCATGCCCATTATCTTGGTAGGCTTGCTGGTAAATTTCGAAAAGTGGTCTGAAATTTATAGGTGAGCCTCCTATGATGGCAAACATGACCGGTAAACCTAATTTCCCTGCACGGATCACTGATTCTGTCGTGCCGCCGACAGCGATCCAGATGGGCATTTTGTTATTGACCGGGCGTGGATACAATGTTTGATTGACCAAGCTCGGGCGGTGTTTTCCCGTCCAATTTATCGTAGCGGAGCTGTTTAAACGAAGCAATAGATCCAGTTTTTCCTCGAATAAAGCGCTGTAGTCCTGTAGATTGTATCCGAAAAGTGGGAATGACTCAATGAATGAGCCACGACCGGCCATAATTTCAGCGCGGCCATTTGATATGAGATCAACGGTCGCAAAATCCTGATACAATTTGACGGGGTCTGCTGAGCTTAACACGGATACTGCACTACTGAGTTTGATTTGCTCTGTAACTGCCGCTGCAGCAGCGAGTACGATTTCAGGAGCAGCTACTGCATAATCCGGGCGGTGGTGTTCTCCCATCCCGAAGAAGTCTACACCGACTTGATCCATCAGTTGTATCTCTTTTAATATTTGCTTGATTCTCTCTTGGGGAGCTTGTATACGGCCTGTTTTGGAGTCAATTTGTAAATCACCGAACATGCCAATTCCTAATTCCATCATGGTAATGTTTCCTTTCTTTATACAAAGATAGTTGGAAGACGATGAGTCTACGTTGATGTATGTTAAGAAAACGTGAATACAGGTGGGCTCCGGAACTCAGTTTATTAGTATTGGAAACGTCTGTTATAAAACAACAAATAGCTCAATAGTGCCATTCCGATACCCACATAATCCGCGAATATATCCCACCAATCAGCTTGCCGGCTTGCCGTCAGGTATAATTGAGCACCTTCGGTAAAAAAGGCAAAGAATGACGCGATAAGAAAAACGATAATGAACGTTTTTATTTTGGTCGCTCGACGTTTAGTGTCCACTAGGCGTCCAAAGAGCATTAGTGTAGTCAACAAATAAAAGGAACCCGTATGTACCAGTTTATCGAACCCGGGGAAAAAGCCATCAGATGGAAGATCGTTAGCGGGAACTAGAAGAAGCACACACATAACGATGGCCCAGAGGATAGACCAGGAGTAATTTATAATCCAATTCATTGTGGATAAAAGTCGGGTTTATATGTCGAATATAAAAGTGCTGTATCTATTTTTTTTACGGCTTTACAAATAAAGGGGCTTTATGCTAAAAATTATATCACTGATTATCAGGTTGTTGTGTTGTTTTGGTTAAAAAATACAGTACTATGTATTGCAAAGTACTATACAAAGGATATATCTTTGTATTACTATGATAGCTGAGAATACACAAACCCAAATGAGGAAGGGGATACTGGAATACTGTATCCTCGCTGTTATTTCTCGTGGAGAAATATATGCCTCTGACATAATCAGCGAGCTGAAGAGAGCCGAGCTATTGGTGGTGGAAGGCACCTTATACCCCTTACTAACCCGATTGAAGAATAACGGGTTGCTGAGTTATAGCTGGAAAGAATCTACTTCAGGACCGCCCCGTAAGTATTATCAAATTACTGAACTCGGACTGAGCGTACTAAAAAAACTTGATGTGACTTGGAAGGAATTGGTTTTCGCTGTGGAAACATCAGTAAAACAAGGAAGTAATCAACAACCAAACGAAAATAAATAGCGTCATGAATAAGACCATCATAATTAACATAAACAGTATCGTCTTCCATATTGAAGAAGATGCGTATGAAACACTCCGATCTTATATGATCGATATCAAGCGACATTTCGGAAACTCCGAAGACAGCCGCGAGATTCTAGAAGATATTGAGAACCGAATCGCAGAAATGTTCTCAGAAAGCATACAAACGGGTAAAAAAGAAGTGATCAATAGCGAAGACGTGGGGCAAGTGATTGGCCAGATGGGGCGTGTAAGCGATTTCGAAATGGAGTTTGGAGGGACTGCTATCGAAAACGAAAGAGAGTTTTCTGAAACAGACTCTACCCAGTCTGCAAAAAGCGATATGTATGCGGATACTGTGCACTATATGGCTCCAAAAAAGCTTATGCGAGATATGGACGATAAGGTTTTCGGAGGTGTCTGTAGCGGTTTAGGGCATTATTTCAATATCGATTCGAAATGGGTTCGCATCATATTTGTGTTGTTTTTCCTTTTCGGTGGATCAGGGATACTCTTGTATCTCGTGTTATGGGCGGTGATGCCTAAAGCAATGAATAGAGCGGATAAGCTGGCTATGCGCGGAGAGCAGGCAAACTTACATAACTTTAAGAAGTCGTACGACGCTGAGATGAAAGACGGTCGAGAAAATTTTACTGGGACCGAGGAGCATACTAACCGAGGAGCTCGTTCGGTCGGAGACTTTATTGCTCGTTTTTTCTCGGTATTGGGGCATATAATTGCTGTCATTATGTTGGTCTTTACAGGCCTTGTGGTTTTCGGAATATTTGCTTTTTTTGTTTTTAATGTACTTAACATCTTAGGCTACCCGAATCCGCTCTTCTTTCCACCTCTGAAAATGTTAGACCCCACGTCTGCCTTTTTTGCAATACTCGCGGGAACGCTAGGTGCTGGTATCCCTTTTTTAGCGCTTTTCTTTATCATGTTACGTGCAGTTTTTAGATCGAAAAGCATGAATAACTACGTAGCGATGTCGTTATGGGCTGCTTGGGGAGCCTCTATCGTCATGATATTGTACTTCGTGGTGGTAACCAATAAGGATTTTGTGGAAGAGAGTACGATTAGCATAGAAAAACCTCTAGAGCGACACCACGCTTATCAGCTCTCTTGGAACGACATTCGTGTGATCAAGGCTCAGGAGGAGGATTTGCAAAGTAAAGGTGAAGATTTGGCGAAGAGAGCAGGAGTGATGGGGAATTTCCTTCGGGACGATATTGGGATACAGATTGAACCGCTCGATTCGCTTGAAGCGCCGTACATACAGTATAACTATCAGGCTAAGGGAAAAACGTATGGCGACGCATCGGATCGTGCGTCTAAAATTAATTATCAGATCAAACAAACAGGGGATGAGATTGCATTTGATAGCCATTTTACTTTGCAAAAACAACAATTAATCAGAGATCAGCGTGTGAATGTCGTGTTGTTTCTCCCTGTGGGTACTGAGATTTCACTTTCTCGAGATCTAGACTATAGAATTAGCGGAATGGATGGAGCAAATTGTCGATTGAATTCGGCAAGTCGATTCAGCGAGTGGATTGTACAGAAAGATGGGGTACGTTGTACAGTGCCTCAGTTAGAGAAGTCAGACGACTAGATAAGTCACCTCTGTTTTCACTGATCTAGGTGGGATGCAACCTCAACGAGCCGAGTTGCGTCTATAAAAAGTAGAAGGCCAAAACTTGAAAAGAATTAATACTACTAACCAAAACTAAACATGGGTAAAATAATTGCGCTTGTCGCCTTACTTGTCGCTGGACTGATTAATAACTCGATGGCGGAGAATGTCACACAAGATGCCGATATAAAGGGGAGGGTCGTAAACCAAGATCAGGAACCGATTATTGGTGCGTCCGTCTATTTGATGTCAGCTTCAGGAAATGAACTTATAAAAAGTGCCGTAACCGATGAATCGGGAAATTATGCTATTCTTAAGGCACCAAAAGGAAGATATTTCATTGAAGTCACATCGGTCGGTTATGATCGCGGAAAATCTAGTGAGTTTGAACTGGGGGATTCGGAGCTAATCATCGATGATATCCCATTGCAGCGCAACAGCGAACAAATTGAAGCGGTGACTGTAGAACGTCAAATTCCTTTAGTCCAGAATGTCAACGGAAAATTGGTGCTGAACGTAGAAAATTCGGCGGTTGCTGCTGGTAATAATGCATTAGAAATTGTAAAACGCGCGCCCGGCGTTAGCGTGGACAAAGATGATAATCTCCAGTTAATGGGACAACAGGGGGTCGTGGTGACCATTGATGGACGCCAGACTTATATGACAGGAGAACAATTGTCAACATTTCTGAAATCCACTGACGGCAGTCAGATAAAAAGCGTGGAAGTCGCCACGAACCGCTCTGCTAAAGATGACGCGGAAGGTGCTGTGGGTACCATTAATATCGTTTTAAAGAAAAACCGATTAGAAGGTTTTAATGGGTCTTTTCTTGCTAGTGCGGCGCAAGGCAAACATTTCAGGGGTAATTCTTCATTGAGCGTGAATTATAAATCAGGTAATACTACGCTGTTTGGCAGTTATGCTTATACGGATAGGAAGCACCAATACGATTTGGACTTGCTCCGGACGATTGGGAATACCGTTTTCGATCAATCAGCTCAACTTTTATCTCCAGTGAAAAATCATAACTATCGTGTAGGAATCGAACAGAAGACCTCAGAAAAAAACACAATGGTCTTGCAGTTTACCGGGAATAATAACGATGAAGGAAGTGAAAATACGAGTCAATCGAATATTGGAGGTGTGTTGTCAGCTATTGACACTGTGTTGTGGTCAGATACTCAGGGCAAAGACCGTTTTAATAGATACACAGCAAATTTTAATAATGAATATTTGATCGATACAGCGGGGAGTAAGTTGACCGTTGATCTAGATTGGAGTACTTTCCGAACGTCAGCTGACATGCATTACTTATACCGTACAGAAAGACCAGACGGCGGCCTTTACTACGATGAAGAGCGAGAACGAAGTGTCACACCGGTTGATATCGACATCTACGTCGCTAAAATCGATTATGTAAAACAGTTAAATAAGGGGCGAATCGAGTCCGGGTTAAAGTATAGTAATGTAAGGTCAGATAATAATTTGGATTTCGATCGATTTATAGATGGACAGTGGGAAGATTACCAGCAGCGTTCTAACCATTTCATATATAATGAGCAGATTGCTGCTGCATACGGCGATTATGCTGGCGAGTTTGGAAAATGGGGCTTTAAGGCAGGCCTGCGAGCAGAGTATACGATATCTGATGGACATTCAGTTACTCAAGATAGTCGGGTAAAGCGAGATTATTTGGATTTCTTTCCCTCTGCAAACCTCAGTTATAATGCCAGTGATGAGCATTTGTTTAATCTGGCGTATTCAAGGAAGATCACCCGACCGAATTATCGCTATCTTAACCCATTTCGTTATTATATCGATAAGTTCACCTTTCACGAAGGGAACCCCTACGTAAAGCCACAATATACACATGGTATTACTTTGAATTACACACTGATGCAGATGTTTAATTTCACGTTAGGAACAGATATTACCAACGACGCAATGGTGGAAAGTATGGGCCAAGATTCGGTTACAAATGAAACCTGGATTACGCGGGATAACCTAGCGAAAAACACCACAACCTATTTAAATATTAACGCGCCTTACCAAATTGGGAAATTTTGGACTATGAACAATAACGTGACCGGTATTTACATGCACTTCAAGGGGCCAATTGCCGGTGCTTTTGCGGACGTGGGATCATTCTTCGTGCAGGCTAATAGTATGCATACCTTCAAAATAAATCCTCAGCTTTCCGCGGAGATTACCTTAAACGGGAACACGCCATTTATATACAATGTATATAGGATACACGGACGTTGGAATATGGATGCTGGCCTTAACTATACGTTTAAGGACAAACGCAGCTCATTAAAGCTAGCGGCGACGGACATATTCCGAACCAATAAGAACAATGTAAGCACTAATTTCCATGTTTTCGATTCAGAAATTCGTCAATACAACGATAGCCAGTCAATTCGAATGACGTACACGTTTAAGTTCGGAAATCTTAAGCAACAAATTAGAAAGCGAGGAGGAACTAGTGAGGAAAGTGAGCGAGCCGGGCAGTAAAGATTGTTTTGTTTAATTGTTTAGTTAATAGCGAGGCCATGTCGGAGACGATCATGGCCTTTATCGTGTTGCGTCGTTATTCAAATAAGTCCTATTTATCGAAGGGAAAGTACGATTTGGCATTATGATAACAGATGTCTTGAATTATTTTCCCAATCCATGCTGTGTCATTCGGGAGTTCACCCAAACGGATGTCTTCCGCAAAAATATTACACAACAATCTGCGGAAATATTCGTGACGAGGAAAAGAAAGGAAACTCCTAGAGTCTGTTAGCATGCCAACAAAACGGCTGATAAGTCCTATATTTGATAAGCTGTTGATTTGCTTTGTCATGCCGTCTTTTTGGTCATTGAACCACCAAGCCGAGCCAAATTGGATCTTCCCTGCCACGTTTCCGTCGTTGAAATTGCCGGTCATTGCAGCAAATAAGTCGTTATCGGAGGGGTTTAGATTGTAGATAATGGTTTTTGTCAGCCGATCTTTTTCTGCCATACGATCCAGAAATTTCCAGAGGCTCCGACCTTGCTGGAAATCGCCGATACTATCAAACCCCGTGTCGGGTCCTAGTCTCCCCATGGCGTTGGAGTTCGTGTTCCTGAATGCACCTACGTGGTACTGTTGAACCCAAGATTTTTCATAATCCCACTCTGCAAAATAGACCAACATGGCCGATTTAAATTGGCGGATCTCCTCAACGGAAAGAGCGATCCCGCTCCGAACTTTTTCAAATACTTGTTGGACCTGTAGTTCCGTATAATCGGCTGCCTCGAGGTGACTTAAGCCGTGATCAGATATACAGCATCCGTTTTGATCAAAATAATCGTGTCGAGACTTGAGGCTATCTATGAAATGCTGAAACGATCGTATCTCTGTGTTGGTAACTTCCTCGAGTTGATCTATATAGTTGTTAAATGTGACGGGGTCCTCTGGGCTCATCGCCTTATCCGGGCGAAATGCAGGAAACATCTGAAAGGTGGTTTCATCAGAACGAAATGCACGATGATGAGCGAGGTCGTCGATCGGGTCGTCAGTGGTACAAATGGTTTCCACTCTCATTTTTGTTAACAAACCACGAACCGCCATTTCAGGTCGTTCTAGTAGAGAGGCTGCACGATCATATATCGCATTAGCGGTTTCTCCGTTCAATCGGTCGGAGATGTCGAAATACCGTTTTAATTCTAAATGGGTCCAATGATAGAGCGGGTTTCGCATCGTATACGGGACGGTCTCCGCCCATTTTTGAAACTTCTCTCGACTAGGGGCAGCACCAGTAATAAACTTTTCTGAAACCCCATTTGCGCGCATTGCCCGCCATTTATAATGATCACCATCCAACCAGATTTCCGTTAAATTGGCAAAGCTTTTGTTTTTTGCGACTTGATCAGGAGGAAGATGATTGTGGTAATCGATGATGGGCAGATCTCTTGCGTAATCGTGGTATAGTTCTTCTGCGATTTTACTCTGTAACAAAAAGTTTTCGTCTAAAAATGATTTCATTGGGAAGAGTCTTGGTTTAAATTCATCAGCTTATTCCTGAAAAATAATCATTTATGTGCCAATAATCCAACAAAACAGCTCAGTATATGTTATATTTAACATTGTAACATTATAAAACGCAGTACAGATGAAACTTTTTTTCACATTATTAATTATGGTATTTGGCCTTTCTTTTAGCGGAAGTGCTCAATCTAAGTTAACCCATCTATGGACCGCTGATGAAAAATTACCTACACCAGAATCCGTTCTATATGTGTCGTCTTCCGATGAATTGTTGGTTTCGTTAATCGATGGTGACGGTTCCGAAAAAGACGGTAACGGTGGCGTTGCCAAGCTAAACCTCGATGGAACATTGAAGGACGCGGTGTGGGTGGAAGGTTTGAACGCACCTAAAGGTATGGCGCTTCACGGTGAACTGCTATATATTGCAGATATCGACGAGGTGGTTATTATTGAATACCCCACAGGGAAAACCAAAAATGTGGTTGGGGTACCGGGGGCTGTTTTTTTGAACGATGTGGCGGCAGGCCCCGATGGAAAGATTTACGTGTCGGATACTAGAAACGGAGAGATATATGTTTTGGAAGACGAGCAGCCCTCGTTGTATATGGAAGATGTACCCAATGTAAATGGCTTGCGAGTAATAGATGGAACGCTTTATGCGTTGGCGGGTAGGGAACTTTGGAAAATAGGACCCACTAAAGACAAAGAAGTAATTACTGCTGATATTGAGTTGGACGCGGATGGGCTAGAGCCTGTTGGTGATGGGAGTTTTTTGGTTACATGTTGGCCTGGTCAGATTTACCATATTACCGCCGAGGGCCAAGTTTCAAAACTGTTGGATGTGCAGGGTAAAATGAATACAGCTGACTTGGGTTATAATCCCAAAGAGCGCACCCTGTATATACCCACATTCCTTAAAAACAGTGTAGTCGCATACAGATTGGACTAAGACACTTGCACTTCTCGTACATTAGGGTATGAGGAGTGCATTCAAAACACGACTGATTTAGTGAGCGGATAGCAGCTCTCGAAGCTTTTCATTTAGCGCTTCTCCATGTAGGTTGCGTGCAACTACTTTGCCTTGCGGATCTACTAGAATGTTTTGTGGAATTGCTTTTATCCCATAAGCTAATCCCGCAGAATTGTCCCATCCCTGTAGATCGGACACATGCTTCCAAGTCAGCCCGTCATCTTTTATAGCTTTAAGCCAAGGTTCGTATTCCCGGTCGAACGATACCCCCAATATGTCAAAATTACGATCTTTAAACTCATTAAAAGTCTCCACTAATTTAGGGTTCTGTTCTCTGCAGGGAGGACACCACGAAGCCCAAAAATCGATCAGTACATAGTTTCCCTTTAAATCAGACAACGAATATGGCTCGCCATGTTGATCGAATTGGGTGATGCTTGGAGCCTGTTTTCCCGGGAGTGTGTTTTTTAATGCAGTAAGATACCTGTCAAAAATTTTACCTTTTGTGGAGCGTCTGACTTTTCTGTCTAAACTTCGGAAAAGTCTGTCAAGCTCTTTATAGTCGGGATCGTAGCCGCCAACTTTTTGAATCAAAGAAATGGTGTTGATATCGTGGGGATTGCTCTCTATTCGCGCAAGAAGTTCTTCTTTATCTTGGGTGAACGCGAAGCAGGGGATCAGTAAGAGTAAAATTAGGATAGTCCTCATTTCGTTATATACGGTTATTTGCTTTTCACTCAAATTTAAATAATATGTTTGATAACCCGTAGCCGCTTTGCGGATATTGACGTATATATGCGAAGTTTTCCTGAAGTAGAATTGGACTGGCGAATTTTAGCAAGGTTCCTTGATCGCTTTGCCCAATCGAATTAGCACAAAACAACTAGCTTTTTTATTTTGATTTTACACGCACACGCTTTTAAATTGCTAAATTTGGGGCTCACTAAGGTATTTTTCAATTAAATGGCAAGATTAAATTTATTAGAGGAGACCCGTTTTGAGAAAGTTCCTGTGACGGTTTATGCCTCTCAGCAGGAAGCGTCTGCTCAGGTCGCTCAACGCATTGCATCGATCATCAAGGACAAGCAAGCAAAAGGGGAAAATGCAGTTTTGGGCCTGGCCACAGGAGCGACTCCGATCAAGGTTTATAAGGAGCTCATACGTCTGCATCGTGAAGAAGGCTTAAGCTTCGAAAATGTTGTCACTTTCAACCTGGATGAGTATTACCCGATGCAGCCTACTGCTGAACAGAGTTATGTGGCTTTTATGGACAAAAATTTGTTTAGCCACGTGAACATCCCAAGAGAGAATATTAACATTCCTGACGGAACGTTGCGTGCAGAAGAAATTCAAGCCTATTGCGAAGCTTATGAGCAAAAAATTTCAAAATTAGGTGGCTTGGATATTCAGCTTTTGGGAATTGGCCGTACGGGACACATCGGATTTAACGAGCCGGGTTCTGCACCCAATTCAGGTACTCGGTTGGTAACCTTAGATGACCTTACTCGGCGTGATGCATCTCGCGATTTTGGAGGAAAGGAAAATGTACCAACTAAGGCCATCACCATGGGTGTCGGTACTATATTCAAAGCCAAAGAAATTGTACTAATGGCTTGGAATGAGAAAAAGGCAGAAATAGTAAAAAAGGCGGTTGAGGGAGAAATATCTTCGGATATCCCAGCGACCTACCTACAAATGTCTGATCACGTAGAGTTCATTCTTGACGAGGACGCAGCTTCGGCACTTACTCGATTTAATTTGCCCTGGCTCGCACACGACGTGGTATGGACGGATCAGTTGGTTAGAAAAGCAGTAGTTTGGCTGTCTCAACACTTAGATAAGGCCATCTTAAAACTGACTGATGACGATTATAATAACAATGGCATGGCTCAATTGATCACCGAACAAGGCCCTGCATATAGTATTAATATTCGGATATTTAACGAACTACAGCGCACCATCACCGGCTGGCCTGGAGGGAAACCCAATGTAGATGATTCAAATAGGCCCGAGCGTGCGGAACCCGCGCAGAAGAATGTAATCCTATTTTCGCCGCATCCTGATGATGATGTGATTTCCATGGGCGGAACTTTTATCCGTCTGGCAGACCAAGGACATAATGTGCATGTGGCTTACCAGACCTCAGGAAATACAGCCGTTTGGGATGACGACGTATTGCGGTATCTTGAATTTGTGCAAGATTTCGCCGTAGCGATAGATGACGATAATGGTGCCACTAGAAAAATATACGATCAGGCTCGCGAATTTTTTGCGGTAAAGCAGCCTAATCAAGTGGATCCCGAAGTAATTCGGACGATTAAAGGACTCATTCGGAAAGGAGAAGCGATCGCAGGCGCTCGGTTTGTAGGTTTACCGGATGACCATATCCATTTTATGGACTTGCCGTTCTATGATCGAGGAAAGTTTTCAAAGGAGCTCGATTATGAAGACGATATCGTAAAAACGATGGAGCTCTTGAGGGAAGTGAAGCCCCATCAAGTTTTTGCTGCAGGTGATTTCGCTGATCCTCACGGAACGCACAAAGTGTGTTTTGATATTCTTTTAGAAGCTTTATTAAGATTGCGGAAAACAGATGAATGGACTAAAGATTGTTGGTTATGGCTCTATCGGGGAGCTTGGCACGAATATCCAATTCATGAAATTGAGATGGCCGTTCCACTCTCTCCTCAAGAGGTGAAACGTAAACGTTTAGCCATTTTTAAACATCAGTCTCAAAAAGACTTACCGGTATTCCCGGGAGATGACCCTAGAGAGTTTTGGGTTCGAGCAGAAGATCGGACAAGCGAGACGGCTGGCGTTTATCATAAGCTAGGACTAGCTAATTATGAAGCGATCGAAGCTTTCGTTCGCTGGAAATTTGATTAGTTCTTATTGCCGAATAGAAGGGTCCGTTTCCTAGACGAGGGAACGGACCTTTTTTATTCTTCTTCCGTCTGGTGCTTCGCATTCCTTAATGAACGAGGAAGTATGCCAAAAGTCTTTTTAAAGGCGTGTGTAAAATGCGTCGGATGATTGTACCCTACCATATTTGCGATGGTAGCGATGCGGTGTTCCCCAGATAGAATCAGTTTTCGAGCCAGTTGCATCCTTTTTTCAGTGATGTAATTATTAATAGTGAGGCCGCAGTGCGTTTTAAAATTCTTTTTCAAATATTGCTCATTTGTCCCAACGCGCTTCGCTAGCATACTTATCGTATGGTGTTCAGACAATTCATAATCAATTATTTTTTTAACTGCAAGCACCTTGTCCAGGTGCCCTGCTATTGGGGAAGCGCCTTCCTGCTGCGATTCTTGAATAATTTGCTCCATTTGGATGGCAAGGGTCTCGATTAGGAGAGATTCGATTTTGAGTTGGTATTTAACCCAATCTAAATGATATAGTCTAGACGCGTGGTTAAGAGAGAGATCAATGGCTTTATGAATACATATATGGCATCCGCTGCTTTGTTTTAGTTTTTCAGCGATTGCTTTTTGGTGAATCGTAGGCAAGCGATGAAGAGGGAGAATACGCACTACAATACGGTTATTCTTCGCGCTCTTGGAAAGGTGGAACGTCATTCCCTTTGTAATTTTGGTAGTAACCGTCTGTCCTTTGAGAATTGGGAAACCTCGTTGATCCATTCGCAATGTGGCGGCTTGATCTCCGGAGAGATTCGTTACGAGAATAAGACCCGAGACCGGTGAAGCGAAGGAAATCTGACGCTCGCCGTCCAAAATGAGGAAATAAAGCGAGTGTCCCAGCTGCAGAAACGCAGTGTGCTCTCGCTTTTGATCTTCTTGGATAATTCGTTGCTTTGCCACAACCTTATTTAGTCTAATTCTAAACAATGCTAAAATAAGACTTTTTGTTAAGAATTGAAATCAGGCTGAACAAGAAAGATGAAAACTAAGGCAACAAGACCTAAATACAGCTTAAAAAGCCGTTATGTTGCATCGGTGTGCAATACCCCTCTAACTTTTGGGAACAGGATCCCTAGCTTTTATCACCAGAGACACGTACGATAACCATTTCAATAAGCGCTACAGCAATTGCGAAAAAGCAGGCTGGCCAAAACCCATTGACATCAAATTTTGATCCCATGATTTTATCCGATAGCATAATCATTAATACGGTGATAATAAAGGATACTAATCCAAATGTCAGCCAGTTCAAAGGAAAGGTGAACAATCGAAGGATTCCGCCTACTACTGCGTTCACAAAACCGATAACTAAACCTGTGACGATTGCCCAACCAAAACCTGCAACACTCACACCAGGAATTACCCAAGAAGCTACGGCGACGACAAGGCCAGTGAGTAAAAGACTTAAAATGAATCTCATAATCTTAAAATGTTTATAGGCAATAGAAGTCAAATTTAGTGCCATAATTTTTCTCTTTTTACTGTTTTATATTTCGCAAACAGGGTAGCCAGAATCGGGTCTCGCTCATGTAGGGTGGATCGGCATAGGTTCGCAGGACTAGCGAGAGGTCCAGAGATGCACTCGATTTATGCAGTCGGCAAATTATTTTGTTTTCAAACATACGGGTGTATGACGCAAGTGTATCGATTGCATGAGATTAAATACGGCCGTTTTTCCTACTAGCGGTAGTTGGGGGTTGAGAGGTACGGCTAAAAAGGCTATATTTACAATCAAAACAACAATTATGTATACATCCTTAAAACCAGCTTTAGAGAAAGAGTTAGCGTCCATTCGCGAGGCAGGCCTATATAAAGAGGAACGTGTGATCGTTACGCCTCAGGGGGCCGATATTAAAATCAGCTCAGGCCAAGAGGTAATAAATTTCTGTGCAAACAATTATCTTGGACTTTCTTCTCATCCCAAGGTTGTAAGCGCTGCGAAGGCAGCAATTGATAGTCATGGCTATGGCATGTCTTCCGTTCGGTTTATCTGCGGGACACAGGATATTCATAAAGAGTTGGAACGCAAGATTTCCAATTTTTTGGGAACTGAGGATACCATTCTATATGCAGCAGCGTTTGATGCGAATGGAGGAGTGTTTGAACCCCTATTCGGCCCTGAAGACGCTATTATTTCCGACGAGCTGAATCATGCGTCCATTATTGATGGAGTCAGACTCTGTAAAGCGAAGCGATTTAGATTTAAGAACTGCGATATGGTAGATCTTGAAAACCAGCTGAAGGCAGCTGACGGTGCTCGCCATAAGATCATTGTTACAGATGGTGCGTTTTCCATGGATGGGTCGGTAGCTCCACTTGATCAGATTTGTGACTTAGCAGACAAATACGATGCATTAGTGATGATCGATGAGTCTCATTGTACAGGTTTTATTGGAAAGAACGGTCGTGGAACGCACGAACATTTCGATGTGGTGGATCGGGTAGATATTATTACTGGTACTCTAGGGAAGGCGCTTGGCGGAGCTTCCGGCGGATTCACTTCCGGTAGGAAAGAAATCATTGACATGTTACGTCAACGCTCTAGACCTTACTTGTTTTCTAATACCCTAGCTCCATCCATTGCAGGGGCGTCTATTGCGGTTTTGGATATGTTGAACGAAACCACGGACTTGAGGGATAAATTGGAATCGAATACGGTGTATTTTAGAGAAAGAATGACCGAGGCTGGCTTTGATATTCAACCTGGTTTTCATCCAATTGTTCCTGTGATGCTGTACGACGCTAAGCTCGCTCAAGAGTTCGCAGCAAAAATGCTCGATGAAGGCATTTATGTGATAGGCTTCTATTACCCAGTAGTACCTCAAGGGAAAGCCAGAATTCGCGTGCAGATTTCTGCTGCTCATGAACGAGCACATTTAGATACAGCTATTGCGGCCTTTATAAAAGTTGGTACATCATTAGGCGTGTTGAAATAAAGGGCGACAAGATAAGTTGAGCGGGATGAGGTCTCAAGTATTTGAGGATTAACGGGAAATATCCCGCATGATAATAAAATTTTAATCTCAATAAGTAAAATAAGAGGTGCAAAATTCATATCTTTGCACCTCTTATTTTATAATACATTTCTCCATGCAGAATATTAGAAACATCGCGATTATCGCTCACGTTGACCACGGGAAAACTACTCTTGTTGACAAAATCCTTCATTTCACTACTCAATTTAGAGATAGCGAGACATCTGGAGAGTTAATTCTCGACAATATCGATTTAGAGCGGGAACGCGGAATCACCATCGTGTCGAAAAACGTAGCCGTCAGGTTTCAGGATACCAAAATAAACATTATTGATACGCCAGGGCACGCTGACTTCGGCGGAGAAGTGGAGCGGGTTTTGAAAATGGCTGACGGAGTAGTTTTACTCGTCGATGCATTTGAGGGGCCGATGCCTCAAACTCGTTTTGTGACAGGAAAAGCTTTGGCACTGGGCATTAAGCCCATCGTTGTTGTGAACAAAGTGGATAAAGAGAACTGCCGTCCGGACGAAGTTTATGAAAGCGTTTTTGATCTATTTTATAACCTTGGTGCTACCGAAGAGCAGTTGGATTTTCCGGTTCTGTATGGTTCTTCAAAACAAGGCTGGATGTCAACTGACTGGAAACAACCAAGCGAAGACTTCACCCCGTTGTTAGAAGCCATTATCAATCATATACCAGCACCAAAAGTGTCAGAGGGAACGCTGCAATTACAGGTGACCTCCTTAGACTATTCGGCGTTTGTAGGCCGTATCGCTATCGGCAGGGTTGAACGCGGTTCAATAAAAGAAAACCAACCTGTTTCTTTGGTGAAAAGAGACGGTAAGGTGGTTAAATCTCGCGTGAAAGAGCTTCAACTGTTTGAAGGACTTGGGCGAATTAAAGTCCCTGAAGTACATGCAGGCGATATTGTCGCTGTAGTAGGAATTGAGGGTTTCGAAATCGGCGATACGATTGCAGATTTTGAGAATCCAGAACAACTAGAGGTCATGCATATTGATGAGCCTACGATGAATATGTTGTTTACGATTAATAACTCTCCATTTTTCGGGAAAGAAGGTAAGTTCGTGACTTCACGCCACATTCACGACCGCTTGATGAAAGAATTGGAAAAGAATCTTGCATTACGTGTGGTCCCAAGTGAATCTCCAGATGCTTGGTTGGTATACGGTCGCGGAATTCTACATTTATCCGTTTTGATTGAGACCATGCGTCGTGAAGGATATGAATTGCAAGTGGGGCAGCCGCAAGTTATCGTCAAAGAAGTTAACGGACATAAACATGAGCCTATCGAAGAATTAGTAGTAGATGTCCCTGCAGAAGTATCAGGTAAAGTGATCGAGCTAGTGACGCAGAGAAAAGGAGAGCTTTTAGTCATGGAGACTAAAGGAGAGATGCAGCATCTTGAGTTCTCTATTCCATCTCGAGGCATCATTGGATTGAGAAATAATATTTTGACCGCTACGGCTGGAGAAGCTGTAATGGCTCACCGTTTAAAAGGGTATGAACCTTGGAAAGGGACTATCCCAGGCCGTTTGGCGGGCGTGTTGATTTCGCTTGATACTGGCACAACAACAGCGTACTCGATTGATAAGCTACAAGATCGCGGAAAATTCTTCGTTGATCCAGGTGTAGATATTTATGAAGGACAAATTCTAGGGGAGCATATCCGTGAGAATGACTTGACTATTAATGTAACTAAAGGTAAGCAATTGACCAACATGCGCGCTTCAGGGTCTGATGATAACGTCAGGATCGCCCCAGCGATTAAATTTTCTTTAGAGGAATGCATGGAGTACATTCAGGCAGATGAGTACATAGAAGTAACGCCTCAAAGTATCCGATTGAGAAAAATATATCTGACAGAAAACGAACGAAAAGTGAACGCCAAAAAGTTCTAGTGTCTACCTGTTCGTATACCATATCCGACGGCTCTCATTTCCATTCGAGAGCCGTTGTTATTTCATGATTTCTCAAGTCGTTGCGACATAAAATCAATTTTGTTTTCTTAAATTTAAGAGAAAAAGAAGCGAGGTGTCTTATGAATGAAGGAACAGACGGAGACTTGGTATGGCATAAAGTTCCCGGAGAAATTGATGAGAGCCGTAATTACGTGAAAGCTTTGCACGTCGCGGGGAAAAAGCTGTGTATTGTACGTGAAGCGCAAACCCTTTCGGTTACCTCTAGCCGGTGTCCGCATGCCGGGGCCGATTTGACACACGCGTGGTGTGAAGAAGGCAAGCTCGTTTGTCCTTTTCATAGGCATAAGTTTAATATAAAGACCGGTAAAGGTGATCCCGGTCAACATAATGCAATTCGCATTTACCCCCTAAAGAAAATAAATGGGACTTATCACGTTGGTATAAAAAAGAGTTTGTGGAACAAACTCTTTGGTTAAAAAAGCTTGTTTAGCCATTGAAGAACCGTATTGGTTCGTTCAGTGTATGGATACCAGAATATAGAAGATAAAGGATGGATCTGCGCTTCAGCAACAGCGCGTTCGTGGGAAAATGATTTATAACCATAATGTCCTAATGATTTTCCTGTCCCCGAATGATTTACGCCCCCAAAAGGCAGATGTGGGTGCATGATTTGGATCATTGCGTCATTTATGCAGGTGGATCCCGCAGTGGTATGTCTCAGAATATGTCGGCCGAAAAGTGGGTCATTACTAAATATGTATAAAGCTAGTGGCTTAGGCCTTGCATTTATATAATCAATCGCTTCCTGTATGTGGCCATAGTACACAATAGGAAGAATAGGCCCGAAGATTTCCTTCTGCAGCAAGTCGCTGTTTTTTGAGACATTGGATAAAACCGTAGGGGCTATGTACTTAAGGTGTCGATCACGCTGTCCACCACTGATCACGTTAGCGCCGGATACGATAGCTTCTTGGAGAACATTATCTAAGCGATCAAACTGCGCTATATTGATGAGTCTGGCATAATCAGGAGAATGTAATGGGTTTTTGCCAAATGCGTTTTCAATTTCAGTTTTAAAAGTTGTCTCAATTTCTTGACGAAGGTGACGATGGACAAGCAGATAGTCTGAGGCGATACAGGTTTGTCCGGCGTTAATAAATTTTGCCCAGATTAGATTTTTCACGACCCGCTTGAGGTTGACATTTCTATCAACGATGGCTGGCGACTTGCCGCCGAGTTCTAATGTGACTTCGCATAGGTGTTCGGCTGCTGCCTTGGCAACAATTTTCCCGACTTCTTGCGAACCGGTAAAATGAATATGGTCAAATTTAAGCTTCAGTAAATGTGTCGAGGACGAGCTGTCTCCCTCCACAATGGCAACATGTTCTTCAGGAAAAACTTCAGATACGATTTTTCGTATAATTTCATTGGTTTTTGGGGAGTGCTCAGAGAGTTTCAGGATCACGGTGTTGCCCGCCGCGACACTTGCCGCCAGATGCACCAAAGGAAGCAAAAATGGGTAATTCCAGGGAGTAATAATCAAGCTATTGCCTTTGGGCTCGTAGTGTAAATACGCTCGGACATTCGGCATTTTCATTGTTCGAGGAAGCCGTTTGTCTCGCATCCATTTTGGAAGCGATTTTATAATATTTCGTAATTCCCATCTTACAGCTAATAATTCGGTAACAGCTGTTTCCGTGCTCGACTTATGGAAGTCAGTATAAAGCGCATACTCAATGCTCCTTTCCGCTGCGGTTATATGCGAAAGCAAAATCCTTAACCACGATTGACGATTTTTCACGCTGGTATGTTTTACCGTTTCTTTATAGGCGACTTGCGCTCGGTAAATTCGATCAATATCCGCTTTGAGCATATCCTTTCCTTATAAGATCGAAGATAGCAGTTTAAATTTAAGGAGCGGTCATTTTCGATTGACTATCGAGAAATCGAGACCTTAGGGTAACAAAAACCGGGTTGTTTCGGGGCGCCTCGTAATTCATGACACCCGTAAACACTTAAATATCTGGTGCAATAGTAGATCAATTTTGTTACAAATCTAGAGTCGAATCAGCTTGAATTACGGACGTATTCTCCGTTTTAAGGTGGTTAATCTTAGTTAAATATTAACTACCTTTGACATCAGGTTGAAATAAATGAAAACAACATGAATAAAAGAGGTTTTTTGCCCTGCTGCTTCGTCATCGCGAGCTTGTTAGTGGGGTGTAACAATGAAACAAAAAACGTGAAAAACACTGATTCAAACAATCCACTATTAACGACTTATGAGACCAATTTCGGTGTTCCGCCCTTCGATTTAATAAAAGATGAGCACTTTAAGCCTGCGTTTACCGAAGCGCTGGAGCGACACAAGGCGGAAATTGATTCTATATTGTCTATAGCGGATCCGGCAACGTTTCAAAACACAATTGTGGCGTTAGAAAATTCCGGACAGTTATTGACAAACGTTTCTCGTGTGTTTTCAAATCTGAATTCAGCGAATACCAACGATGCCATACAAGCTTTAGACAAAGAGCTAGCGCCTGTCTTGTCGGCGCATAGAGATGAGGTTAATTTGAATGCGGATCTATTTGAGCGTGTGAAAGCGGTATACGATAATCGCGACAGTCAAGGCTTAGATGCGGAGGACGAAAAGCTTTTAGAGGAAACCTATAAAAGGTTTGTACGATCAGGAGCGAACTTGAGTGCGGAGGATAAAGAGACGCTGAAAGAAATCAATTCTAAAATTTCGAGTTTAACGGTTCAGTTCGGTCAAAATATGTTGGCTGAAACGAACGCGTTTGAGCTCATTATTGATAATGAAGAGGATTTAGCAGGTCTACCGGAAGCGCTGCGTACGGCAGCAGCTACTGAGGCCTCTTCACGGGGACATGAAGGGAAATGGGTTTTCACCCTGCAAAATCCGTCGATAATGCCGTTCTTGCAATATGCCGATAACAGAGAACTTCGTAAAGAAATCTGGAATGCTTATCAGTCAAGAGGGAATAATGGGAACGACCACGATAACAATAAAATTTTAATAGAGATCGCTAATTATCGTCTAGAAAAAGCGAAGTTATTAGGTTATTCATCACATGCGGCATATGTTTTGGAAGAATCTATGGCTAGCAATCCAAAAAACGTAGATAACTTACTTCAGGAACTTTGGACTCCAGCATTAGAAAAAGCTAAACTAGAAGCTGCTGATATCCAAAAAGAGATTGAAGCGGTCAACGACACGTTCCAAGTTGCACCTTACGACTGGCGTTATTATCAAGAGAAGATTCGTCAAAAAAGATTTGCACTGAACGAAGAAGAAATTAAACCTTATTTCAGTCTGGCGGATGTCCGGGAGGGTGCCTTCTCCACCGCTAATAAATTGTGGGGAATTACTTTTGTAGCATTGAACAACGTGCCTATTTATCACCCGGAAGTAGAGGTGTATGAGGTTCGAGATAAAGACGGGTCCCACCTTGGATTGTTATATGCTGACTTTTTCCCACGCGCCTCGAAACGCGGCGGTGCCTGGATGACGTCGTTTAGGAGCCAATCTCGTGAGGACGGAAAGCGTGTCGCGCCGGTGATTTCGATTGTATGTAATTTTACAAAGCCGGTAGGGGATAATCCAGCCTTGTTAACATTTGACGAGGCGAACACTCTGTTTCATGAATTCGGGCACGCCTTGCACGGCTTGTTCTCTGATGTCAAATACCGTAGTTTAGCTGGTACATCAGTACCTCGTGATTTTGTAGAGCTCCCTTCTCAAATCATGGAAAATTGGGCCGCTGATCCTGAAGTGATGAAATCCTATGCAAAGCATTTTGAAACGAAGGAAGCTATTCCCGATGCATTGATTGAAAAGATGCAAAACGCAGGTACATTTGACCAGGGGTTTGCAACTGTGGAATATTTAGCTGCATCGTTATTGGATATGTCCTACCATAGTGCGACAGCACCGATAACAGACCAAGCGAGCGATTTTGAAAAGAACGCGATGAGCAAAATTGGTTTAATTGACGCCATTATACCCCGCTATCGGAGTACCTATTTTCAGCATATTTTTAGCGGAGGATATTCAGCGGGGTACTATTCCTATATTTGGTCAGAAGTGCTAGATTCAGATGCGTTTGCGGCATTTAAGGAAAAAGGGCTATATGATCAAGGAACAGCTGCTTCATTCCGAAATAATATACTAGAGAAAGGGGGGACAGGCAATCCGGCGGAAATGTATAGAAAGTTCCGAGGAGCGGATCCCGACCCGATCCATTTGATGAAGAAGAGAGGGTTGAATTAAAATAATTCACGTTCGATAACGCGGGGTTGTGCACACAACCCCGCGTTGTTTTTTATAGCGTACCGTTGACTTATGGGACGTCCTAGGCATTGATTCAGAGTGATGATACCAGCTAAGGATATAAATGGGTTCGGTTGATTAACGAACGAGATCTTTGTTCTTCCACGCCGCTGCAATAGGGCTTAAATTCCACTGGAATGAAACTGGAGATTATACAACTCTCGGTATTGGCCATTCTGTTCGAGAAGCTCTTGATGACTTCCCATCTCCTTAATTTCACCTTTATCCAGTACAATGATCTTATCCGCTTTCTGTATCGTGGACAGTCTGTGTGCAATCACGATAGACGTTCTTCCGTCCATGAGGTTGTCAATAGCATGTTGAATGGTTTGCTCGGTTTCCGTATCAATAGATGAGGTGGCTTCGTCCAAAATCAGGATAGCAGGATCATGGACCAGCGCACGAATAAAGGAAATAAGCTGTGCTTGACCTGCGGACAATGTCGCTCCTCGCTCTTGCACTTGATAGTCGAAATTGTTCGGGAGTTGCATGATGAAGTTATAGGCGCCTACGCGTTTGGCGGCATCAACAATCATCTCCCGGGTGATCGCAGGATTGTTTAGATTGATGTTTTGATGTATTGAGTCTGAAAAAAGAAAAATGTCTTGTAGCACCGTTGCAATCGTATTCCGCAGGAATGAAAGTTCGTATTTCCGGATATCCACCCCATCTAATAAGATCTCGCCTCTTTGAATCTCATAAAATCTGCTAAGGATGTTAATGACAGACGACTTTCCTGCTCCTGTCGCTCCCACAAGCGCTAAGGTCTCTCCGGCTTTGACGTGAAAGCTCACATCCTTTAATACCCATTTTTCGTCATTATAAGCAAACCATACATTTTTGAAAGTGATTTCCCCTTTTACCGTTTTTGGGGTGTAATCACCCTGATTTGGTGTAAACTCATCGGTATCCAATACATCAAATATACGCTCTGCTGATACCATTCCCATTTGAAGTGTGTTGAACTTATCGATCAATTCTCGGATCGGTCGGAAGATCATGTTGATGTACATGATGAAAGCCACCACCACACCAGGAGAGATTACATCAGCAAGTATCTGTTTGGATCCATACCAAACCAACAGTCCGATCGCAATTGCAACAATAATCTCTAGTACGGGAAAGAAAATAGAAAAATACCAATTCGCTCGAATGTGCGCATCACGGTGTTCCTTATTGATGGCTTTGAACTTGTTTATTTCTTGATCCTCTCTCGCAAAATACTGAATGACGCTCATTCCTGTGATGTGCTCTTGGAGAAAGGTGTTTAAATTCGAAACCCATAACCGAACGCTTTGGAAGGCCGATTTCATAGCTTCCTTGAATACGTATGTAGCGGCAATCATCAGCGGCATAGGAATCAGGACAACTAGGGTTAGCCGCCAGTCGGTATAAAACATGACACCTAAAATGACGAATAACTGCAATAAGTCGCCAATAATTTGGATTAGCCCCTCTGAAAATATATTTGCGATCGTTTCCAAATCCGAAATCGTCCGGGTGATCAGCCGCCCAATTGGCGTCTTGTCAAAATATTTTAATCGTAAATTGGTGATGTGATTAAAGACCTGAATACGAATGTCGCGAATAACCGACTGCCCGAGTGTATTGGTCATTAAAGTGTGAAAATACCGGATGATAGTTTGAGCAATTAGTAGGGCAAACATAACGATTAGCATAGTCGTCAATCCCTCATTTTTGCCCTGTAAAATATAGTTGTCTAGTGTGTATTCGACAAGTAAGGGTAATGCGGGGGCAACGGCTGCCAGTAATACGGTAAGAAAAACCGACACCCAAAAAACTGTTTTATAGGGTTTTATATATTTAGCTAATCTGCTAAGTAATTTGCTGTCGTATGCGTTTCCGGAAATTTGTTCCTTTTTCAAATTAATTATGCGCTATATACGGGTAAACAACTTCTGTTAAATAGAGACCACAGGCGGGAACAGAGGTGCCTGCCTTCGATCGATTTTTACTTGCAATAACCTCTTGAATATATCTAGGCGGTTGGCGGCTGAATCCGATTTCCAAAAGCGTTCCTACAATGGCACGTACCATATTCCGTAAAAAGCGATCGGCGGATATTTTAAAAATGAGACTTCCATTTTCGGCTATCCACTCGGCATGTTCGATTTGGCAAATATTGGTGAACACTTGTGTGTGTGACTTAGAAAAACAAGAAAAATCCTGTCGTCCGATTAATAAGGCGGCAGCTTGATTCATAAGCTCTATCGAAGGTCGATCTTTTAGCTGCCAGGAAAAGTTCCGTAAAAAAGGGTCTTTCCAGAAATGTACTCGATACTCATAACTTCTTTTCACCGCATCAAATCGTGCATGGGCATCTGCGTGAACCGAGATCAGTCGCTTTATGGCGATGTCGTGAGGTAACAATGCGTTCAAAGAATGAACAAAACGCTCTTTGTTAGAAAGAATCGAAGCGTTACTGTCGAAATGGACATACAGTTGCTTGGCATGTACTCCCGTGTCCGTCCGACCTGCGCCTACGGTATCCAGCTCCTCCTGAAGTAATATCGATAAAGCCGAATTTAACTTCTCTTGTACCGAAATCGCATTCTGTTGAATTTGCCACCCATGGTATAGCGTGCCGCTGTAAGAAAGTTCTAAAAAGTATCTTGACATTTGGTGATTCACGTTCACAAAGTTAAGTAATAATAACAAAGGAGCCAGAGAAAACGATCATCCAGATCTCAAAATTGACTCACGGCGTTTCAATGCGCTTCGATTTGCTATGATTTCCGTGGTAAACCAAAAGCCTTTTAAGTTGTTTGTAGTATATTTGCCAGAGCAAAGTAAAATATAATTATGATACAGCGGATACAAAGTGTTTGGTTACTGGTTTCAAGTCTCGTTCTGTTTGGCTTATTTTTATTTCCCTATGTAGGTTATATTGATTTAGTTGGCTTGGGGAAAAACATTTACGTAACTGGCGTTTATTCGTCTGTCAACAACGTAGCGACGAAGGAATCGGGGTTTTTATTGATGACAATAGTTACGGTGCTTTTGGGCTTGTTCCCTCTGTTTATCGTTTTTAAGTATAAGTCGAGAAAACTCCAATTGAAGCTGATTTTAGGACAAGTCGTTTTGCTCTGTTTAATGGCTATCTGGATGTTCGTCGCTGCCAGCCGCATCTTAGATCAGATTAATCAGACGATTGGCGCGAACAATATAGGTGTGGGGTTCTTCCTGTTGCCGGTCTCGGTGATTTGTTTGGCTTTCGCAATCAAAGGCATCCGAAATGACGAAAAGTTAATTAAATCTGCAGATCGACTACGCTAGCTTAGAACTCCATGCGCATATTATTCTCCTTTATTCTCTGTGTTTTCATTGGTCTAACGTCATCTCTGCAGGCTCAACAGGCCGATGATCCAAGTCTTCGTATGGTAGACGATATTCAGTTCGACCTACGATCAGTAGAGCTGAACGCAGATACATTGGAAGTGAGACTGTTCGCTATCTCATACGATAAGAACCCACGGGAATTCCGTTTGAATGTTTTTGCAAGTGGGTTGGTGGACTCCCTCGGACAGATACATATGCTGGAGTCTGTACAAGTGGATCGCGTTATGGTCATGCTCGCCGATCGACAGAACTATCTTAATTATTTGCTACATCAGGATCAACCGGTTCAAATTATCTTGAAAGCCACTTCCATCAGCTCTGCTAGCCGGTCCAATTGGCCACAAGCTA
>DXCW01000026.1 GCA_019115805.1 Candidatus Sphingobacterium stercorigallinarum | reverse complement strand
AAAAGCATCAGCCTTCCGAACGTACCGATTGCCATGATATACGACTCAGTCGCCATCAAAAACAACGTCGTGATGGAAGATCCTAAAGAATCGGGGCTTCGCAAGATTTTGAATTTCGGACACACCATAGGCCATGCCATCGAAGGCTATTCGCTCCGGCATGATGCTGATCCATTGCTTCACGGTGAGGCCATTGCGATTGGTATGGTATGCGAAGCGTATTTATCGCACCGGGCCAGCGATTTATCGAAAAACGAGTTGGATGATATCGTTCACTACATCGTATCCATCTTTCCACATTATGCCTGGGGATCGGACTTGGTTGACGAAGCATTGATCTTAATGCGTAACGATAAGAAAAATGAGCGAAATCAATTAGGTTTTGCGCTATTACAACAAATCGGCCAAGCCGGTTACAATTTATACGTCGAGGAAGACCTTGTCCGGGAAAGTTTAGCGTTCTACCAAGATTTAAAAAGATAACATGCGCAAAGCCGCCCAACTCCTGATCCTCATTTTTTACACGCTTTCTTCAGTAAGCACACTACACGCACAATCCCAGCAGAAAAAAGTGCTTTTATTCACGAAAACAGCTGGGTTTCGGCATGACAATATCGAAGCGGGCGTGAAGATGATTCAGCGCTTATTTGCCGATCAAGGGATTCAGACCTACCATACTGAAGCCGCTGATATCTTTCTCTCGGACAGCATATCGACCTTTCATGCGGTGGTCTTCTTTAGTACCACTGGCGCAATTTTTAATCCCCAAGAGAAGCAGGCTTTCCAACGCTACCTGTTGTCTGGGAAGGGATTTATGGGCATCCATGCAGCGACCGATACGGAACATCAATGGGATTGGTATGGAGACTTAGTAGGCGGTTACTTTGCCAGTCACCCAGAAGTGCAAACCGCCGAAATACACGTTAAAGACCGGTCCCATCCATCCACTCGCCATCTTCAAGAGGTTTGGACACACCGCGACGAATGGTATGATTTTCGGGATCTTCGGGACGGGCTTCACATTTTAATGGAAGTCAACGAAGAGAGTTACCAGAATGGAAAAATGGGGCAATTTCATCCCGTCGCATGGTGTCAAGAATTTCAAGGTATACCCATGTTCTATACCGCTTTGGGGCATACCCGAGAGTCCCTCTTTGATCCAGATTTCCAAAAGCACTTGGTCGGAGGCATCCGCTATGTATTAGCAGACTGACCGCACCGTTTTCTACCGCCTCATGCCATTCCTCCCGACCATGTTTGGACCATGTTCGGGCCTTCGCCCACTGTACATATCACGTGTGCTTGTTACAACATCATATTCTCAAACTCCTTCCAAAAACGGTTAACCGATTGATGCTGTGAGCCTCCAAGCGACAATCGCTTGATCCTCTCATAGAGGTAAAATTTTTGTTGCAAATCTCCTTGGGCTTTTAAATTATTTTCATAAATTAGTTTGAAACAATTGTAAGCCAAGATCGGCAGATTACCCACATTTCATTGAAGTCAATACGCTGTTAAAAACCCAATAGCTTTTTGCCAAAAAACAGAGCGTGTAAGATACACACTATCAATGCCCTGTATCGATGAAGTGAAGTATACATGCGGATAGAAAACAAAAAAACACGAATAACTAACACCTTATGAACCAAAACTACCCCATGAACCCTCAGCCCACCTGAGTCCACTAACACCATGATCTCTTTCATAGAAATCAACGTGAAGTTGGTTAAGGGGATTGGTATGTCTTTTTACGAGCGAGCTATCGTAAACGACACTGGGATCAACTAAACACAAACAAACAACTAACAAATTTATTATGGGAAAACTAAACAGAATTCACAACAGCCAGTCTTTTCCCAGACGGCTGTTTAGACATGGAATGGCCATTTCCATGGGGTTACTTTGTATCAGCGGCACCGCCGTTGCTGCAGACGGCTCTTTGTGGGGCCGCATGTCTACGCATCCGCTTTACGCCATGCAGTCACCGGTAAAAGGACGGATCATCAATCAAGCGACGCAAGAACCCATCGCGGGTGCAACCATTAAAGTCGTCGGGAAAACCTCGACAACCTCATCCGATAATTCAGGGCATTTCGAAATAGATGCAGAAGCAGGAGATGTGATTGAGGTGACCTATGTGGGTTTCGTATCCACCCGGCATACGATTACCAGCGCAGGGGAAACGGCTGAAATTTCGCTTCACGAAGACAGCAGCGACCTGGAAGCGGTGGTGGTAACGGGTTATAGCGCACAGCGCAAAAAAGACTTAACCGGATCCGTCGCGGTCGTTGACGTCGCTGAATTGAAATCCCAACCCGCGGGAAGTGCAGTAGAAGCCTTACAGGGCCGCGCTACCGGGGTACAGATTGTCAATGACGGAGCACCCGGATCGACTCCTCAAATCCGCATTCGTGGCTACAGTACCATCAACAATAACGAGCCGCTCTACGTGATCGATGGCGTACCGTTTGAAGGAAAGCTAAGCTGGTTGAACCAGAACGACATCGAATCGATGCAGGTATTGAAGGACGCCTCAGCGGCGTCAATATACGGTGCACGGGCCAATAATGGGGTTGTTATCATCACCACCAAATCGGGTGTTTCGGGGCGGACCAACATCAATTTCGACGCATATGCCGGCGTAGGTGTTCCCAACAAAAGCGCATTTCCAGAGATGTTAACGCCGCAGCAAATATTAGATATAGACAATCGATTTAACGGCACGGACCTCCAACTTCCAGACTACCTGCTGGCCGGATCGGCGACCAATTGGGATGTGACTCCGGAAGATGCAGATATGAGTAAATACAACTACAACGCTAAAGATCGTGCTTCCTTCTACCAAATCACCAAAGCGAACAAAGCAGGTACCAACTGGTTCGATGAGCTTTCTCAAAATGCACCGATACAATCCTATCAGCTGAGTGCAAACGGGGGAACAGAAACTGCCCAATACGCGTTCTCAGGAGGGTACTTGGATCAAAAAGGAAGCTTAATTCACACCGGATTTAGGCGTTATAATGTGCGCACCAATACGCAGTTCAATGCCTTTAATAAGAAACTACGTTTCGGAGAGAATCTGCAATACGCCTATACCGAAGGATTTGGAATGGGCGTAAACCCGAATACCGCAGGCGGTTACCAAGGTGAAGGCTCCGTATTAGGTTTCGCCTATAGGATCCAAAACATTATCCCGGTCTATGATGAAGGTGGAAATTTCGCGGGATCTTTCGGTAAGGACTTAGGTAACGGTAGAAATCCGGTCGCTATGGCGTATCGTGCCAAGGACAATATGAACCGCTCCAATTTCTTTTTTGGAAACGCGTTTGCCGAGTACGACATCATCAAAGATCTGACCTTACGCACGAATTTCGGTCTGCGTTACGAGAATTATAACGGCGTAAGTTATACCTACCCAGAGCCCGAGTTTTCTGAGGGTAGCTTCAATAATGGGATGAGCGAATACCACGGTTTTACGACCGAGTGGACTTGGACCAACACCTTAAACTACAAGCCAGATATAGGTGACGATCACACACTTAACGTGATGATCGGCACCGAGGCCATCAAAAACAGAAACCGCGATATAAGTGGTAGTCGTAACGGTTACTTCATCATGAACAGTCTGGATTTCCTATACCTGAATTCCGGAAGTAGCAATTTCAACAACACCGGAAGCGGATCAATCGGCAGTATGTTCTCCCTGATGGGTAAGGCCGACTATTCGTATTTGGATCGCTATTTATTAAGTTTGGTTGTTCGCCGTGACGGCTCCTCGAACTTCGGATCCAATCACCTTTACGGGGTGTTCCCAGGCGTTAGTGGAGCTTGGCGGATATCTCAAGAAGAATTTGCCCAAGATGCGGCCTGGTTGACCGATCTTAAACTGCGTGCGGGTTATGGGGTAACCGGTAACCAGCGCATCCCCGGTTTTCAATACTTGCCACGATACGAAGCGTCCCTCATCAATTCCTCTTATCCAATTAATGAAGGAGTCAGCAGCGGAATTTGGCAAAATTCGTACGCCAATCCAGACATCAAGTGGGAGCAGGTCAAATCCCTCAACGTAGGACTAGACTTCACCGTGCTCGACGGAGATTTGGACGGGTCTTTCGATTGGTTCGACAAGAAAACAACCGATATGCTATTCTTAGTACCGCTTCCAGCTGCGGCCGCCGGGCGCGCAGGATCACCCTATCAGAACATTGGCGATATGCGTAACAAGGGTATAGAATTCTCACTTGGCTATCATTACGGATACCGACAAGAAAGTCCATTTACCTTGGACTTAGCCGCCAATTTCTCCAGATATGTCAATACCGTCGAATCGTTAGCCCCTTCGATTACTCAAGTCAACTACGGGGTGTTCCGTAGTATGGAAACCTCACTATTGAGAGAAGGTGAAGCTTTTGGTTCGTTCTATGGCTATCAAGTTGCGGGCATTTATCAAAGCGAAGATGACATCCAAAACTCAGCATCGTATGACGACGCCCGTCCAGGTGGGTTGAAGTACGCAGACCTGAATGGCGATGGTGTCATCGATCCCGAAGACCGGACCATTATCGGTAATCCGCACCCGGATTTTGTCTACTCATTGAATGTCAACGCCGCTTACAAAGACTTCGATTTACTGTTATACTTCTATGGTTCTCAAGGAAATGACCTATATGAAGCAACACGTTACTTCACCGATTTCGGGGTGTTCCGTGGGCAAAAAAGCGTACGGGTACTCGACGAATGGAGCGAATCCAATACCGGGAGCAGCATGCCGTCTTTACCAGATCCGACGGATAAAACCAGTGCGATGGAATACGCCACCTCTTCTTATTATATCCAGGATGGCAGCTTCTTAAAACTGAAGAACCTACAGGTCGGTTACAACCTTCCAGCCGAAAAGATATTCGGTCAAAAGAGTGGATTCAATAAGTTGAGAGTTTATCTAGGCGTAACCAACGTCTTTACCCTAACGAAGTATACCGGCCTTGATCCCGAAGTATCGGCTACGCCGTCGGATTACCCGGCATTGGGTGTGGACTTCGGTGTCTATCCACAGGCTAGGCAATATACTTTTGGAGTGAACTTAGGGTTTTAACAGGTGACGAATTTAAAAAAGCAAATTATGAAACGTAATACATTATTTATCCTCTTAAGTGCAGGCATGCTACTGACCAGTTCCTGCGGTGAGGAGTTTTTACAACAATTGCCGCAAGGGCAGCTTTCAGAACCTCAAGTCAGCAACTCTGATGGGGTAGAGGGCGCGCTCATTGGAGCGTATAGCATACTCAATGGAAATGTGAGCGGGACATGGGGGAACTACGCCTCGGCTCCCAGCCAATGGGTATTCGGAGAGATGGCATCAGACAATGCACACAAGGGCTCAGAACTCACTGATCAGACGCCGATGAACATGATTGAGGCGTATAACACCATTAGCACGAATGACAACCT
>DXCW01000025.1 GCA_019115805.1 Candidatus Sphingobacterium stercorigallinarum | reverse complement strand
TATCTTCTTAATTTACTGGCTGATATACCATAAAAAGAACTAATGCTTTGAATGCTATGAGCCTGGTTGTCCGCTGATTCCTTTTAAAAAAGCCGCGAAATCCTGTGTGATACGCGTTCCTTTGGCTACCAGTTCCCAATTCCGGTAAACTACTTTGTCCGTATCCTGATTAAGCCATCTGCGACGCTTGACATGCAGGTAAACTTGCTGTCCACGAATAGGGAAATCTTGCAAGGTAATAGGTTCAAAGAACCCTTTGGATAATAGACTATTACTTTGAAATTCTTCGGGTATCACGTTCGTCTCCCCCAAAAAGATATCCAACCGGCCATCCCCTTGGGAATAGTGGGTCATCTCAAAATAATCGGAAACTCCTTCAGGAATGATAAGGGGCATTAAAGCTTTAAATGAATCGTACATCTGTCTAAAACTACAAAGCACAAATATCTAATTATTCCAATAGGTAAACCAACGAACACGATCTTATGCCATTATTGCCGACATCCAGAAGGGAAGAGCCAGGTGTTAAACATGAAGGGAATTAAATCGAACACCAAAGCAAGTCAGCAGATGGGTAGAAATAGAAAGCAGCGTGAATCAAACTCACCTTTCCGCATTAATTAACGGGGGATGATGCGATCGTCTTTTTACGCTTAGATTGAGCCGTTAAGAACCAATATCCACCAAACCCAGAGAGCAATGATCCGATCAGAACCGAAAACTTAGCTTCTTCGACGAAGAGGGGATCGGAAAAGGACAGCATCGAAATAAATATCGACATGGTAAAACCAATTCCTCCCAACATCCCAACTCCGACAATATGATTCCAGCCGGCTAGATCGGGCAAATTGGCCAACTTGCTTTTTACGCAAATCCAAGTGGTGAGAAAAATCCCCACGGTTTTACCGAAAAACAGCCCCACGATAATCCCTAAACCAAGTGGAGTAGTGAGCCCACCTATCATCTCCTGATGTATCGTAATATTGGTATTCACCAACGCAAAAAGGGGAATGATAAGCAGATTGACCGGATTGGAGAGGGCATGCTCCAATTTCACCAAAGGTGAATGGCCGTCTTTTGTTTTTACAGGCAGCGTCATCGCGACCAGCACGCCGGCGATAGTCGCATGAATACCCGAATGATGAACAAAATACCAAATAAACACGCCCGGAATAATGTACAACCAAATATTTTTGACGCCAAATCTATTGAAACCAATAAGTAGCAAAAGGATCAGCCCCGCATAGGCTAAAAAGGTAAAATGCAGCTCGGTGGAATAGAAAAGCGCAATTACTAAAATAGCTAACAAATCATCGACGATGGCTAAGGCCGCTAAAAATATCTTCAAACTTGCTGGCACACGACGATCCAATAACGATATAATCGCTAAAGCAAAAGCGATATCCGTTGCCATCGGGATGCCCCAACCGTGTTCTGTAGGCTCCCCATAGTTAAACCCTAAATAGATAAGCGCCGGCACAACCGCCCCGCCCATAGCTGCTAAAATGGGAAGAATTGCCTTTTTCGGTGAAGAAAGTTCCCCTTCAACCAACTCCCTTTTTATTTCCAACCCCACCAGCAAAAAGAAAATAGCCATGAGTCCGTCGTCAATCCACTGTTTGAGTCCATAGCGCAGATGAACATGTTCCGTTTCGAAACCCAAAGGCGTCGCTAATAGGTTTTGAAAACCTTCAGCAAGCGGACTATTCGCAATAATCAACGAGATGATAACGCAAAGGAATAAAAGAATCCCTCCGCCGGTACTGGAAGATAAAAAATTTTTAACGGCTCTGAAATTAAATTGATTTCCCATATTGCTGGTTGAAAAGTCTAGTAACGGCAATTGATTGAGCCGCTAAATTAGAAAATTCTATCGAATTTCTAAACTTCCAAAAAAACCGATTAATTCTTATAATTAAACCATTTTATCAATTCTCTTAGTGTGGGCTTCTTACCGTACATCAAAATCCCCACTCGGTAAATGCGTGCCGCGACCCAGGTTGCGAAGACAAAGCCGGCGACCAATATCGCGAATGAGAGTGCAATCTGCCAAACCGGTACACCGAAAGGAATCCGCACCAACATGGCGATAGGAGAGGTCAAAGGAATAAAGCTTAACCAGGTTGCAATCGTCCCGTGTGGGTCATTGATCAATACACCAAACGACAGAATATAGGCCAGTAGTAAAGGCATCGTGATCGGCATCGTAAATTGATTAGCTTCGGTCTCGCTATCAACCGCTGATCCAACAGCCGCAAATAACGCACTATACAATAGATACCCACCAATAAAGAAAAGGAAGAAGCAGACGAATATCTCGGTAAAGTTCACATTCGCCAGCATGCCGCTTAATTCGGTTATCATACCGGCTGACCCCGACTCTTCTAAAATCTCTTGTTGCTGGGAAAGTTGCTGTTGCACATCGATCTCACCAGCAAAGAATGAACCGGCCAAGGCGGCAAGTGATACACTTAAAATAACCCAAAGTAGAAACTGAGTGACTCCAACCAATCCAATCCCAACAATCTTTCCTAACATCAACTGAAACGGTCTTACCGATGAGACAATCACCTCAATAATCCGATTTGATTTTTCTTCGATAACGCCCCTCATCACCTGAGCACCATATAGAAAGACCGATAAATAAATCAGTATCGAAAGCCCCATCGCAATACCCATGGCAATCCGAGTGTCACTATCTTTAGCTTCACCGGTTTCGGTAATCTCTTTGGTTGATGTCCGTACATTGGAATCAATGTTTCGGATGGTCTCGCTGTCAATACCCAATTCCGTATATTGATATTCTAATAACAAATCTTCAAGCTGATTTTCGACCTCAGATTTCAAGGTGATATTTGGCTTGCCCGAAGAAAGCAACTCCACATGCTGTGATTGGTAGAAATCAGTGGGAATCATAAGGATATTGGTCGAGTGATCCATATCCTGCATTTCTTTGATCTGTGCATCGAGATCCAGAGTCGATTCGGTAAAACGAATGTTATCGGAGCTTTCTAAATGGGAAGCAATTTCACCAGTTTGATCAATGACATACACTAGTCCTTTAGTATCTTCAAAACTTTTTTTGGTAAGAAAAAACACACCTGCATACAGCCCAATAAAAAACAACGGCACCAAAAAGGTCATCAACAGAAAGGACTTTTTCTTCACTCGACTTAAGTACTCACGCTGGATAATTAATAGAATCTTACTCATGATGAAGGTAATGCTTGGTTGGTAACGGTAACTTGATCAATAAAAATATCGTGCATCGATGGAACAATCTCTAAGATTTGGTGAATTTCCACCTGATCAATGACAGCAGTTAACACTTGGTTTAACGTATGTGCTGGATCGACTTGGATCACCACACTGTCCGACGAATCGCCTTTGCTTTCGAGCTGTTGCCATAAACCGGCTTCTGACGAGGGAAATTGCCCATTCTCGCTATGAAAATAAATCCGGTAGGTTTGGTTCCTATATTCGTCTTTGATGGATTTTACAGCGCCCTGTAAGACCAGTTTCGATCGGTTGATTAACGCAATATGATCACAGAGCGCTTCAACAGATTCCATACGATGCGTAGAATATATGATGGTCGCGCCTCTTTCGTTCAACTCCAAAATCTCATTTTGGATCACTTGCGTATTAACGGGGTCAAATCCGGAAAAAGGCTCATCTAGGATAATGAGGTCGGGCTCATGCAGCACCGTGGCCACAAATTGTACCTTTTGCTGCATACCTTTACTCAAGTCCTCAATTTTCTTATCCCACCAAGACTCAATATTGAGTTTTTCAAACCAAAAAGAAATTCGGTTCTTAGCTTCCTCTTTACTCAAGCCTTTGAGTTGAGCAAGATAGATCATCTGATCGCCGATTTTCATTTTTTTATACAAGCCACGTTCTTCCGGCAAGTAGCCAATTCTAGCGATATGAGAGGCATTCAAAGCTTCCCCGTCAAAATAGATCTCGCCCGAATCCGGCGCTGTAATTTGGTTAATAATTCGAATTAACGATGTCTTACCCGCACCATTCGGCCCCAAGAGTCCAAAAATCTTTCCTTTAGGAACGGTTATCGACACGTCGTCCAAGGCAGTATGGTTAGCATATTGCTTTACAATGTGGCGTATCTCAAGCATAAAAAATGAATTTTCGGCTTAAAATAAGTATTTTAAATGAAAAACCACGAGAAAAACGTGCTGGCAATTAAATTGAGCAAAAGATTTTTTAATAATTGTACATTTGTAGCATGATCATTCAAAGCGCCGAATTCATTATTAGTAATACCGATGTCCGTAAATTACCCACAGCGGACCTTCCAGAATACGCCTTTATTGGCAGGTCGAATGTAGGAAAGTCCTCGCTGATTAACGCGATGACCAGGCGCAAAGGATTAGCAAAAACCTCTCAAAAGCCCGGAAAAACGCAGCTCATCAACCACTTTTTAATCAATAAAAACTGGTATCTGGTCGATTTACCTGGATATGGATTTGCACAAACCTCAAAGAAAAACCGTCAGATTTGGGAGAAGTTCATTCGTAAATATCTCTTAGAGCGAGAAAACTTGCAGTGTGTTTTCGTCCTGATCGATAGCCGCCACGAACCTCAGAAGATTGATTTGGATTTTTGCTACTGGCTAGGCGAGCAGGGGATTCCTTTCTTGTTGGTTTTTACCAAAGCAGACAAGCAGTCCTTGGTTAAATCCGAACAAAATGTGGCTAAATTCCGTAGAGCACTTAAAACCTGGTTTGAGGCGGCACCTGACTGTTTCATCACTTCATCAGAAACACGATCCGGATGCGAGGATATTTTGCACGCCATTCAAGAAATAAACGATAAGTTCCAACTTCCCGAATAGAAATGAAAAAATACATGTCATTGGTACTGTTTGCGCACAGTGTCTTTGCGCTTCCGTTTGCGATCATTGGGTTTTTCCTTGCTTTGCAAACCACTGAATTATCTTTTGATTGGACACTATTCCTACTTATGCTCATCTGTATGGTTACCGCAAGAAACGCGGCTATGGCGTTCAATCGATATTTAGATCGTGATATCGATGCGTTGAACCCAAGAACTGCAGTACGCGATATACCCGCCGGGCGAATCACCCCAGAACAGGCCTTAGGATTTACAGTCGTGAACTGTCTGGTATTTATTGTCGTGTGTTATTTTATCAACTGGATTTGTTTCCTATTATCGCCGGTTGCACTAGTTGTCATTTTATTCTACTCCTACACCAAACGCATTTCCCCATTGTGTCACCTGGTGCTGGGGCTTGGGCTGGGGCTCGCACCGGTTGGTGCCTACCTCGCGGTCGCCGGGGCTTTTCATATCGTACCGGTTTTTTACGGTTTAGCCGTACTAACCTGGGTGAGTGGTTTCGATATCATCTATGCGCTACAAGACGAGGCATTCGACAGGGAACACGGACTCCAATCAATCCCAGCTAATTTAGGCGGTAAAAATGCACTGCGTGTCTCTGAGCTGCTGCATGTGCTTTCCTTTATATTTGTATCGCTACCCATTTTGTATATGCCGACGGGATGGCCGTACTATATCGGCTTAGCTATATATGGTGGATTGTTAATCTATCAACATCGTCTGGTCAGCCCATCCGATCTGAGCAAAGTTGATCGCGCATTCATGACCACGAACGGATTTGCTTCGGTGATATTTGCCGTCTTTTATTTGATCGATATCTGGTCAAAATAGAGTGTAAAACGGGCTAATTATGACACCCAGCTTAAAAAATTAATTTGCATTCCGTTTTGAAATCGTTTTCTTTGCATCAAATCAGATTATTATAAATGGCGAAAAATTTACTGATAGTCGAGTCTCCTGCGAAAGCAAAAACCATTGAAGGATACTTAGGCAAGGATTTCCTTGTGAAATCCAGCTATGGTCATATCCGTGATCTGGTGAAGACGGATGACGCTATCGACACGGAAGATAACTTCAAACAAAAATACGAGGTACCAGCAGATAAAAAAGCGATTGTCAGCGAGTTAAAGAAATTGGCAAAATCAGCAGAGATGGTTTGGTTAGCCTCCGATGAAGACCGCGAGGGAGAGGCTATTTCATGGCATCTATATGAAACATTGGGATTGAAAGAAGACCGTACTAAACGTATTGTATTTCACGAGATCACAAAACCGGCGATTTTAAAAGCGATTGAAACGCCTCGAAATATTGACTACAACCTGGTCAACGCGCAGCAGGCTAGACGCGTATTGGATCGCCTCGTGGGATTTGAACTGTCGCCAGTCCTCTGGCGCAAAGTCAAACCTTCCTTGTCCGCGGGACGGGTACAGTCGGTTGCTGTACGCTTAATTGTGGAGCGCGAACGAGAAATCAACCGATTTGAGGCAAAGCCCAGTTTTAAAATCGTTGCCCTTTTCGAAACGCAGTCTGATAAAAAAAGCAGATTTAAAGCCGACCTCCCACAACGGTTCGCGACTGTCCAAGAGGCCCAAGAGTTTCTGGAAGCATGCGCAAAGGCCACATTTCAAGTGGGTAGTCTAGAAACGAAGCCCTCCAAACGCACGCCATCCGCACCGTTTACGACATCCACATTACAACAGGAAGCAAGTAGAAAGCTTGGTTTCTCAGTAGCTAGAACCATGCAGGTCGCTCAGCGTTTATATGAAGCAGGCCGCATTACGTACATGCGTACCGATTCGGTGAACCTTTCCGAAACGGCCTTACAAGGAGCAGAGGCGGAAATTACTAAGGCTTATGGCGAGAACTACCATAAGAAACGTCAATACCGCACCAAGAGTAGCGGAGCTCAAGAAGCGCACGAAGCGATACGGCCCACGTACTTTGACGTTCACACTATTCAGGGCGATCACTCGGAGAAACGCCTATATGAATTGATATGGAAGCGAGCTATTTCGTCACAGATGAGCGAAGCTACCTTTGAAAAAACGACGGCAAAGATTGATATATCCACCCGGCAGGAAACGCTCGTTGCCACTGGTGAAGTGATGAAATTCGACGGTTTTTTGAAAGTCTACTTTGAATCCTCTGATGAAGAAGCGGATGATCTTGATATGGACCAGTCCGACAATTCGTTACTTCCCCCTTTAAAAACGGGGCAGGAATTGAAACTGGATTCGATGCAAGCTACCGAGAGATTTTCTCGTCCAGCAGCTCGTTTTACAGAGGCCTCACTGGTAAAGAAACTCGAAGAACTTGGTATCGGCAGGCCGTCAACCTACGCCCCAACGATCTCAACAATACAAAACAGAGGTTACGTGGTGAAGGAAGATCGAGACGGCAAAGAACGGCGCTACCAAGTACTTCTACTCGACGAAAAAGGTGAAATTAACGCACAAACCAAAACCGAGATCACAGGTGCCGAGCGGAACAAAATGTTCCCTACTGATATCGGTGTATTGGTAAATGATTTCCTCGTTCAACACTTTAAAGGCATCGTGGATTACAATTTCACGGCGAAAGTGGAGAAAGAGTTCGACGAGATCGCCCAAGGCTACAAAGATTGGACCGATATGCTATCCAAGTTCTACGGACCCTTTCACGCTGAAGTGCAAGACACACTGGATAACGCAGACCGTGCTACACACGAACGTGAACTCGGCACCGACCCGGAAAGTGGCAAACCGATTACTGTAAGGGTAGGGCGATTCGGGCCGCTTGTACAGATCGGCACTGCAGAAGATGAAGAAAAGCCCCGTTTTGCTTCCCTTCGTAAAGGGCAAATGATTGAAACGATCACTTTAGAAGAAGCATTGGAACTTTTTAAACTTCCTAAAAAGGTGGGCGAATACGAAGAGCTTGACATGACCGTAGCAATCGGCAGATTTGGTCCCTATATTCGACACAACAACAGCTTCTATTCACTCCCTAAAGGATTGGATCCACACGATGTAGAACAAGCGCAAGCCATAGAAATTATAGAAGAAAAGCGCAAAAAGGATCGCGACAAAATTATTAAAATTTTTGACGAAAATCCAGAAGCGAAAATAGAAAATGGACGGTGGGGACCTTTTATTCGGTTTGGGAAACAAAACCTAAAGATACCGAAAGGAACAGAGATCGAACAGATTACATATCAGGATGTCCTAAAATGGGCGGAAGAGGATAGCAGTAAAGCTGGCGGAGCGAAAAAGGGCCGCACGACCCGTGCTAAAAAGAAATAGTCTGGCGTTAAAGTAAAAACACACAGCGTTCACGTATAAGCATGTCAAAACAAAATTATGTAATTGCCATTGATGGATTCTCTTCGTGCGGGAAAAGCACTGTGGCCAAAGCACTCGCCAAACGCTTAAACTTCGTTTTTATAGACAGTGGTGCGATGTATCGGGCGGTCACCTTATACTTTTTAGAGAACAACGTCGATATAAACGAACCGTTAGCCGTAAAAGAAGCACTTGATCACATTCAAATTGATTTTTCACCTTCCTCGGGTGATCAGCATGTGATCTTGCTAAACGGTCAAGATGTTTCCAGTGAAATTCGCAGCATGCGCGTTTCCGAACATGTCAGTCAAGTCAGCGCTATACGCGAGGTGAGAAAAGCCTTGGTTCGACAACAGCAGGACCTCGGAAAAAAACGCAATATCGTTATGGACGGACGTGACATTGGCACTACCGTATTCCCCGATGCCGATCTAAAATTATTCATGACGGCAAGTCCAGCCGTAAGAGCTAAACGTCGCTTTGCGGAATTATCAGCAAAAGGTGAGGAGACAAGTATGGAAGAGGTACAGACCAACTTAGCTCAGCGCGATCATCTGGATAGTACACGAGAAGAAAGTCCATTGCGCCAAGCGGATGATGCGCTTGTATTGGATAATTCAAATCTAACCCAGGAAGACCAATTGGAATTGGTCATCGATTTGGTAAAAAGGAATATCAATTTAGATATCTAAAGTCCCAAAACTTAAAAAGCCTTTAGCAGTATTCGCTAAAGGCTTTTTAAATTACTTCGTCGCATCGTTAATATCTTGCTGCTCTCGAAGCTTCGCAATATTGTTCTTAGATTCAAAATCCTCCGTTTTTTCTTGGAAGGAATTCAATATCTCCAAAATTGCTTCCGAATTTTCAGCTGTTCTAGAATAGATATCTGGAATTTTGGATTCTATTAATTTATCTCCAAGCTCGATATTATCAATTTCTACTTTGGCTATTTTTTCCAATACAGCCTGTTGACTATTGCGAATACCTTCGAGCTCTCTGGAAATCTTTTCCATTAACTCAAATTTCTTTAATTTATCCATAGAATTAAACGTTAGTTATTATACTATAGATAACGCATGAGTCGCCATTTTGTTGTATAAAAACAACAAACAACTGACCTACAGCTATTTAATCCGCATAAAAACGATTGAAATTTCAGCAAAACAACCATTCACGGGCTCCTTTTCGCTCTCCTTGAATATAACTTTAAATAAAGTTATATAACTCGCGATGAAACCCGAGCGTAGGCATGCTATACCGGCATTTGACGCCCCGGATACGCCTCGAGCCCCTTTTGCAAACAAAGCAAAGCCGCAGCAAGCTCCTCTGTATTCAATACGTAGGCCAGTCGGACTTCGTTTTTCCCCGTGTCAGCGGTAGAATAAAATCCTGTAGCCGGAGCCATCATTACCGTTTCGTCTTGATAACTGAATTTCTCCAACATCCATTGACAGAAACGGTCGGCATCGTCGATCGGGAGCCTAGCGACCACATAGAACGCACCACCAGGATTTGGACAATAAACTCCCTCAATGGCGTTCAATCCCTTAACGAGCACATCACGACGCCCTGTATATTCGCGTTGCACATCTTCGAAATAACTATCGGGTGTGTCCACGGCAGCCTCAGCAGCAATTTGCCCTTCTAACGATGGACTCAAACGTGCTTGCGCAAATTTCAGTGCGGTTTGATACAGGGATTTATTTTTCGTGATTAAACAACCGATTCTAGCACCGCAGGCGGAATAGCGCTTCGACACGGTATCCAATACAACGGCATGTTCTTCCAATCCCTCCAAATGCATCGGCGAAATAAATTCCCGTCCGTCGTAACAAAACTCTCGATACGCCTCGTCAGAAAAAAGAAACAAATCGTATTGGAGACACAAGTCTCGCAACGCCTCTAATTCTTCACGCGAGTACAAGTAACCGGTGGGATTGTTCGGGTTACAAATTGCAATTGCCTTTGTTTTGGAGGTAATTATTTTTTCAAACTCGCTAATCGGCGGCAATGCAAAACCATTATCGATAACTGACTTAATCGGTTTGATGACGATATCAGCAGAACAAGCGAAGCCGTTATAATTTGCATAAAAGGGTTCGGGAATAATAATTTCTTCACCAGGGTTCAGACAAGCTTGCATCGCAAACGTAATCGCTTCTGAGCCGCCATTGGTGACCAGAATATCATTCGGTGTCAATCCATACCCCAACTCATTATAATAAGAAGTTAACTTCTCGCGATAGGATGCCGTTCCCTCTGATGGGGTGTAGGCCCAAATTTTGAAATCAATATTTTTTAATGCCGATAGCATGACTTCTGGTGTCTCGATATCAGGCTGACCAATATTCAAATGATAAATTTTCTTTCCATCCTTTTTTGCTTGATCAGCGAAGGGAGTAAGTTTACGAATTGGTGACGAGGGCATGTCCACGCCTTTTTGTGATATTTTTGGCATATCGTTATAAAATAGTTTAATGCAGCACAAAAATACAAATAAACCACGGAGCTGTAGAATTAAAAAAGCCATTCTTTTACAGAATGGCTAGTTTATATCTCGTGTAAATCTGCTCAACGCTATTCCACCACCCCCTTAATCGTCAGGGTCTTTACTGGTGTCTTGGTATTTGATTTCACAATAAAGGACTTGGTGAATGGCCCTTTCGTCGCTGCGTTAAAGGTGACATTAACTGTACCCGACTCACCCGGTTTGACCGGCGTTTTAGTGAATTCGGCAACCGAGCATCCACAAGTCGGCTGTACGTCAGAAATAATAATGGGCTGGTCGCCTGAATTGGTAAACTGATACTCATGCGATACCGGTTTATTAAAAGCTATTTTCCCAAAATCATGAGTTTCTTTATCAAATTTAAATTCAGGGGCGAGTAAGGCCATTGACGTTAAACCAATAAAAGCGAGTACTGCTACACATATGGTGGTAATGTTCTTCATTGTTCAATATTTTTATTCGATGATAAACCATCAAATCTAAGACCATTTTTACGAGAATACGATTCTTTTTTTAGCTTAGAAAGAAAACTACAAGATTTTTACACAAAATTAAATAATACCTTCTTTCAAGATATCTTGCAAATGAACAATTCCTGCATATCGATTTTCCTCCGTTACTATCAGTTGTGAAATACCATATTGGCGCATCTGATGTAGTGCATTCGCGGCAAGTTCATGAATATCAATGGTCTTCGCATTTGGCGACATGATATCCTTTGCCGTCAAACCTTTCAAATCATCGTAATGCTCGAGCATACGGCGAATATCGCCGTCTGTGATGATCCCTTGTATGTCTCCCTGATTCAGGACCACGGTCGCACCCAATCTATATTCAGTGATATTGATCAGTACTTCCCGCACACTAGCGTTCGGCTGCACCTCTGGACCACCATTTTGTCGTGACAAGTCGCCAACCTTTAGGTAGAGTTGTTTACCTAAGGCCCCACCAGGGTGATATCTCGCAAAATCTTGGTCGCTAAATTGCCGCACCGTTTGTAAGCAAACCGCGATTGCATCGCCCATAGCCAGTTGAACAGTCGTGCTGGTAGTAGGCGCTAAGTTATTTGGACACGCCTCTCTGGTTATAGAGGTGTCCAAAACAAAGTCGGCATGTTGTGCCAAAAACGACTCCCGATTTCCGACCATGGCCACCAATACATTGCCTGTTTGTTTCAAATAGGGGACAAGCACTTTGATCTCTGGTGTATTCCCACTTTTGGAGATGGCGATAATCAGATCGTCCTTCTGAATAATTCCTAAGTCTCCATGTATCGCATCAGCAGCATGCATAAATATGGCGGGGGTCCCGGTAGAGTTCAAAGTCGCTACAATTTTTTGAGCAATAATAGCACTCTTCCCGATTCCTGTCAAAATAACCCGTCCGGGTAGCGCCAGAATCTGCTCTATGACGGTATTAAAATCTTCGTCTAATTTATCAGCGAGCGCGCTGACATTGGCGGCCTCTAGTTTGAAAGTACTCTGTGCCAATGTTTTGATATCGATATTGCTTTTCACTATTAATTTTCTTATTTTTATATATAATATATACGTGGTCGCACACAAAAATACAGTATTGTTACGTATTATCTGTAACGCTGTAACATCTATTTATTTTTGCGGAGTCAATGGAAATAGAAAAATCACTATTCGATAATCTTCAAGATTTTTTCGGCTTCGACACCTTCAAAGGGGATCAAGAAGCAATTATTACGAATATCCTTAACCATAAGGATACGTTTGTCATCATGCCTACTGGTGGAGGAAAGTCGATATGTTATCAGCTGCCCGCGCTAATGAGTGACGGAACAGCTATTGTCATATCGCCTTTGATTGCACTCATGAAAAATCAGGTCGACCAATTGCGAGCCTTTGGTGGGCGGGATAGCATCGCGCACTTTTTAAATTCCTCATTAACAAAGGGGGAGATACAACGTGTAAAAAAAGACGTTGTGGATGGGAAAACAAAGTTACTTTACGTAGCTCCAGAGTCCCTCGCAAAGGAGGAAAATGTCCAGTTTTTGAAAACAATAACCGTTTCTTTCGTCGCGGTCGACGAAGCACATTGTATTTCCGAATGGGGACATGACTTCAGACCAGAGTATAGGAAAATACGCCAAGTGATTAATGAAGTGGGAGAAAACATTCCAATCATTGCGCTGACAGCTACTGCCACTCCGAAAGTGCAGTCCGATATCCGGAAAAACCTCCAAATGAATGACGCTACATTGTATAAATCGTCATTCAACCGTACGAATTTATATTACGAAGTCCGTCCGAAAAACGATGTGATCAAACAAATTGTACGCTTTATTAGAAATAACAGCGGAAAGGCGGGGATCATCTATTGTTTGAGTCGAAAAAAGGTAGAGGAAATTTCTGAAGTACTGACGATCAATGGCATCAAATCGTTGCCCTACCACGCTGGCTTAGATGCCAAAACCCGTGCCGACACACAGGATAAGTTTCTGATGGAAGAAATCGATGTAATCGTGGCCACGATTGCCTTCGGTATGGGGATAGATAAACCGGATGTCCGTTACGTTATCCATCACGATATTCCCAAATCCATGGAGGGGTATTATCAAGAGACTGGTCGTGCCGGTCGAGATGGGGGAGAAGGTTACTGTTTAGCCTTCTATTCTGACAAAGATGTAGAAAAACTGACTAAGTTCATGAAAGACAAGCCCGTCTCCGAAAAAGAGATTGGGATGCAAATTTTGAAAGAGGTCATTGATTATTCGGAATCAGCCGTCTGCCGTCGAAAACAGATTCTGCATTATTTTGGAGAGAAATTTGACGAAACCGGATGCAACTGTATGTGTGACAACTGCCGGGCTGAAAAAACCTACTTCGATGCAGAGGAATCGTTGCTCCATATGCTTGGGTTTATCAAAGAACAAGGCGATAAATTTGATGATCAACACATTATAAACTTTTTTATCGGTCAGAACAACCAACCGATTGCTTCGTACCGGCACGATACACACCCACTTTTCGGAAGCGGAAAAGAGCTTGGAGTGAATTATTGGAATTCTTTAATTCGACAAGCCGAATTAGCCGATTTCGTAAAAAAGGATATCGACCATTACGGACTCCTACAACTCACCGACGGAGGACGCAAATACCTGACGAATCCGTATCCGATGAAGTTTATTATTAACCGTCCTATGGAACTCAGCGTCACATCAAATGCCGACGAGGCCAAGGGGCAAAGTGGAGCACTAGATAACAATCTACTTGAAATTCTTAAAGACCTCCGTAAAAAAATTGCCAAACAACGATCGCTACCACCATTTGTTATTTTTCAGGATCCGTCTTTGGAAGAGATGTGCACCCACTATCCCGTTACCCTAGACGAACTAAAAAAGATTCACGGTGTGGGGTCGGGGAAAGCCGTGAAGTTCGGAACATCGTTTGTTTCACTCATTAAAAAATACGTAGAGGAAAACAATATCGATAGACCACAGGATTTGGTGATAAAAAGCACGGCCAACCGTTCCGCTCTTAAGGTTTCCATCATTCAGAATATCGACCGAAAAATTTCATTGGATGATATTGCTACAGCTAAAGGGATTAGCTACGAAGACTTACTGAAAGAAGTCGAGTCCATTGTCAATTCTGGAACAAAACTAAATATCGGTTATTTCGTGGACGAAATGATCGACCAAGACCGACAAGACGAAGTATACGATTACTTCCGTACAGCGGAAGTTGATTCGATCCCTCAAGCCTTGGATGAACTCGGTGAAGACGATTACTCCTTTGAGGACATCCAACTTATGCGCATCAAATTCATGTCAGAATTAGGAAATTAACACATTATATGATCAACAACTACTTGCCCCAGATAAAAAACGGCGATTCACCCAACTTTTTCTTGATGGCTGGTCCATGCGCAATTGAGAGCGAGGAGATGGCGCTTCGAATTGCTGAACAGATTGTCAAAATAACAGACAAGCTGAACATTCCGTATATTTTTAAAGGCTCCTATCGGAAAGCCAACCGCTCGAAAGTCGATTCATTTACGGGAATTGGTGATCACAAAGCCCTGCAGATTTTAGCCAAAGTGTCAAAAACCTTCGGCATTCCAACAGTAACAGATATTCATGAATCCGCAGAAGCAGAGATGGCGGCGGAATATGTAGACGTGTTACAAATCCCTGCATTTTTGTGTCGCCAAACAGATCTTCTGGTCGCAGCAGCAAAGACCGGAAAGACAATAAACATTAAAAAAGGCCAGTTTTTATCAGCCGAGTCCATGCAATTTGCTGTAGGCAAAGTAAATGACTCGGGGAACGACAAAGTAATTCTCACAGACAGAGGAAATAGTTTTGGCTATCAAGACTTGATTGTCGATTTTCGAGGACTGCCCGTCATGAGCGGATTCGGGGTGCCTACGGTAATGGATTGTACACACTCTTTGCAACAACCCAATCAAAGTTCTGGCGTCACGGGAGGCAAACCTGAGCTCATTGAAACCATAGCCAAAGCGGCAATCGCTGTTGGAGCAGATGGATTATTTATCGAAACGCATCCCGACCCAGCGACAGCAAAATCAGATGGTGCCAATATGCTAAACCTTCAATTATTAGAGGGTTTATTGACAAAGTTAGTACGGATTCGAGAAGCGATTATTTAACGTTAAGATTCAAAACGATATCCATCATTACGGTATAATAAAAGTGGCTTCTGAATCAGAAGCCGCTTTTATTATACATGTACTTAACGTGCTTACGCTACGTCCGTGGATCATTCGAAATACTCCCGGATGCGTTCAAAGAATGATTTTTCGCTTCTTCCCGGTTGCGGTTTGAAATTCGACGAACCCTTCAGCTTTTCTAAAAGTTCTTTTTCTTCTTTAGAAACCACTTTAGGCGTCCATACATTCACGTACACCAACTGATCGCCCTTATGATACGAATTCACTTCCGGCAATCCTTTACCCTTTAGGCGAAGAATTTTGCCCGCTTGCGTACCGGGTTCTATTTTTATTTTCGCTTTACCGTCAATGGTAGGTATCTCTACGCTAGTCCCTAAGGCCGCGTCTGGGAAATTCACATACAGGTCATAAATGACGTTGATGCCGTCTCGTTTCAAACTTTCATGAGGAACTTCTTCAACCAAAATAATTAAATCTCCTGGAACACCACCTCTTGGTGCCGCATTTCCCTTGCCGCCCATCGACAGCTGCATCCCTTCACTCACACCGGCAGGGATATTGATTGAAATGGTTTCCTCACCACGCACTAAACCGTCTCCCTTACAAGTCGTACATTTAGCCGTTACTTCTACGCCTTCTCCATTACAAGTAGGACAGGTGCTGGTCGTCTGCATTTGTCCTAAAATGGTATTCGTTACTCGCCTCACTGCACCACTTCCACCACAGGTTTTACAGGTATGGTATGAACTTTTATCCTTAGCACCCGTTCCATCACAAGTTCCACATTGTACCTGCTTATTCACCTTAACTTTTTTCTCGACACCTTTGGCAATTTCTTCCAAGGTCAATTTCACTTTGATGCGTAGATTGGAGCCACGTTGCACCCGACGTCCTCCTCTGGAGGAACCACCGCCGCCGCCGAAAAAGCTCTCGAAGGGGTTTCCGCCACCAAAGACATCACCGAATTGACTGAAGATGTCTTCCATGTTCATACCACCACCACCAAAGCCACCCGACGCGGAGTTACCCGCGTGACCGAATTGATCGTAACGCTGTCTCTTTTCCGGATTACTTAACACCTCATAGGCTTCGGCCGCTTCTTTGAATTTATCTTCAGCTTCCTGATTTCCTGGGTTTCTATCAGGGTGGTATTTAATCGCCAATTTACGGTAAGCACTCTTTATTTCAGATGCTTCTGCCGACCTTTGCACCCCCAACACATCGTAATAATCTCTTTTTGACATTTTTTCCTTTTATTGACCAACGACTACTTTAGCAAAGCGAATGACGTTATCATTTAACAGATATCCTTTTTCAACCACATCAATTACTTTATTTTTCATCTCCTCACTCGGCGCCGGTATTAATGTGATCGCCTCCTGAAATTCCGCATCGAAAGGTTGACCGATGACTTCTATTTCTTTAACGCCAAGCTGTTCCAGTGTCTTCTTGAACTTCTGATAAACCAATTCAACACCTTGTTTTACAGCGTCGTCCTCCGGTATTTCACTCATAAATTGAAGTGCGCGATCGAAATCATCCACCACTGGGAGCAGTTTCAATATCACGTCTTTACCCGCCGACTGCATCAGTTCTATCTTTTCTTTGGCGGTACGTCTTTTATAATTATCGAACTCCGCAAATAAGCGTGCATACTTATCGGTTGACTCTGACAACTGCTGGTTCAACAGGTCCACCTCATTGGGTTCTTGAGCAGGTTCTTCAGATTTTATCTCGCGCTCTTCTTCTTGATTCAGTTCAGGATCTTGAATATTTTCGTTTTCGTTCATCATCACTATAGCTATATAATAGAATTCTAAAACCAGTACTACCTTAATCGTTCATTTATCAATAAGCTGGCCGCCGTCCATAACCAAAAGTCGGCTATCTGGTTCCAGCACGCAGCCTACCGGATAAAATTTCGATCTAAGGCCATACAACAATTTTTCTGCCAACAGCAGAAAACCGACACGCTGTCAGTTTTCCTCATCGCCAACTGGCAATACTACCGAATTTATAAATGGGTGTCAGTTGTTAAATGCTCACATTGTCATGAAGCATTCCATCATCTGTCTTGATAATGCGCGCAGGCATATTTCGAATAATCTGATAGTCGTGTGTAGCCATCAGGATAGCGGTACCAGAATTGGCAATGTCTCGAAGCAATAACACAATCTCTTCAGAGGTGGAGGGGTCTAAGTTACCGGTAGGCTCATCAGCGAGTATAATTTCCGGATTATTCAACAATGCTCGTGCGATCACCACCCGTTGTTGCTCCCCGCCTGAAAGTTCATGCGGCATTTTTTTCAGTTTGGATCGCAATCCAACTTTTTCCAGTACGTCGATAATACGGCTGCTAATCTGTGCCCGGTCTTTCCATCCGGTTGCTTTCAGCGCAAACTCCAAGTTTTTTTCTACAGTACGGTCATTCAGCAAATGAAAATCTTGAAAGACAATACCCAACTTACGACGCAAATAAGGCACATCATGATCACTTAATTTTTTCAAGTCAAAACCTGCAATCATGCCTTCTCCAGTAGCGATATATAAATCACCGTAGATGATTTTTAATAAACTACTTTTCCCTGAACCGGATTGACCGATCAAGTAAAGAAATTCGCCTTGCTCTATATCAAGATTAACATTCGATAAAACCAGGTGTTTTTGCTGATAAATATCTACATTCTTCAGTTTGATAACTGTATTTGTTTCTCTCATAACGTTCTATAAGTCGATTTTTTTTATTTTACCGAACGGAAGCTCCCGGACGATTTCCATGATATATTCCGCGTGTTCTCCTAGACCAATCTTTTCTAGCGATTTATCCGGTCTATCTACACGGAAATAGGCCAAAAGTGTAAACGCCTCATCGCGTAACTGTACATAATCAGGAATCTTTGCTACACCCTTAACTTTGATGATATACATATTCAAACAAAATTAAGACTTTTTACCAATTCACCTTCATATAACGACATTTAATACGTTTTATTGATTTTTTATTAAAAAATCCAGGGTATTCACATTATCAGCATAGTCATTCAAGCCCGGTCGTTGTGCATCTCCTAATGCGAACTGGGGAATATCGCCTGTGTCTATCGAACAGTTTGTGACAACCAACTGAATGTCTTCTGAAAACGATTGCAACTCCGCACTCAATTGCTGAAGGTCGCCATACACTTCGTAATGTACAACCGCTAGGGGAGAAGAAAGGGCACTGTGCTCACGTAACAACAAAAAGCCATTGTCCAAATGCGGGTCTTTATTAATGAGATAAAGGGATTTGTTGAAATCGTAATTGTTTCGATATTTTGTATGCCCAGCGATGGGAGCGAACGGCTCTAGCTGATCCAAGAGGCGCTCGAGGGGATAACTCTGTGGCACAAACAATTTTGAAACCGAACGGCAGCCCATACCAAAGTAATCGAAAATATCTCGTCCCAGTGCGTGTAACTCCTCTGGCGTTTCGTCTCCGGAGAGGATGGCGACAGAGTTACGATTCTTTCGAATGATATGCGGATACTTTCCAAAATAGTAATCGAAATAGCGCGCTGAATTGTTACTCCCGGTAGCGATAACCAAATCAAATTGTTTCAACTGTTCAACCAACTCAATTTTCTCGGCAAACGCTGGTTCCAGTTCGATCAATTTTTCTACTACGTAGTGCGTTAACCCCGCATCCTCTGAGGAAGTTTTAATTGAAGCCTTAAACCCTGTCAATAACACGCACATGATGTCATGAAATCCGACCAACGGTAGATTCCCGGCTAAAATCAATCCCACCGTTTTATCCACTGGTTGATCGGGTACACCACTCAACCAATCTGTCAATTTATCCGGTTGCAGATTCTCGCCAATTGTGCGGAGTTGCAGATTAACATTTTCTCTTGTATACCAAGGGTTCCGCAACTCGATCTGTTCTAAAAAAAAGTCACCTGAGTGATCGGAAGACCTCAAATATGCACCCAGTTGGGCGAAGGCCTGGATTCGTTTTTTTAATACCAAAATGTTACTATTTAGAATAATTATCTGCAAATTTTGCAGTATATTTGCCATATCAAAGTAAATACTACTAACTTCGTATACATTTTATTTTTGTGTATCTCTTTAGAGTGTTAACTTTGAACTAGCAAAATTAGTTTATTATTTTATTGTAAGGACATAAATGGCGATTAAAATTACAGACGAGTGCATTAATTGTGGAGCATGCGAACCGGAATGCCCAAACAATGCAATCTATGATGCCGGTGTGAGTTGGAAATTTGCTGATGGAACGGCCCTGGATGGGGTCATCGATTTTGGTGAAGGCGTCACTTTAGATGCAAATGAATCACAGGATGCGATTTCAAATGAAGTATATTACATTGTATCGGACAAGTGTACCGAGTGTGTCGGTTTTCACGACGAACCTCAGTGCGCGGCAGTATGTCCTGTGGATTGTTGCGTAGACGATGAAGATATCCGTGAATCGGAAGATGAGTTGCTGGCCAAAAAAGCATGGCTTCACGCCGAGTAGTCCGGCAACAACAATATTATATCAAGTTTTAAGGTGGGTGCGTCCGTTGGATGGCCCACTTTTTTTATTTCTACAACCCGATAGACATCTCTTTAATTCGTTTAGCTTCAATTCGTTTGTATGAAGGGATACAAAGCACTTTTGTCATCCGATCTATAAACTGCGCTTAAACGACAGGAACCTCACTCTTTACTATAAAAAACGACTTTCTTTTCAAGCAAAACACCCCCGGCGCATTAACGATTTGGTAACTGAGCTTATTTTTTTATTTTTGCTCGGTCAAAAATTTCGACGCTTAATAAACTAACTGTCCTCCACATGCCAAAAAAGATAATTGGATATGCGCTGTATATAACGCTAACCCTTGCGGCCGTTCTCACTTTACTTTATGAATTTCAACTGCTTACGATTTCCGCATCATTCATGATGGGTTTACGTTGGGTAACCGCAGTTGTTTTGCTTATAAACGCAATCTCCCGAGGCGGGTTAACCACCTGGATCCTGACCTGTATGGTATTTGGAATATTTGTGGGCTTAGACTTCCCAGAGATCGCCAAAGGCCTACAGCCCTTGAGTCAGGGTTTCATCAAATTGGTTAAAACGATCGTCGGTCCGATACTTTTTGCCACATTAGTGTTTGGAATCGCAGGTCACTCGGATTTGAAACAAGTCGGCAGAATGGCCTGGAAATCCATGTTATACTTCTTCTGTGCTACCTCTTGCGCAATCTTCATCGGACTCGCAGCGATTAACATCACTCAAGCTGGG
>DXCW01000178.1 GCA_019115805.1 Candidatus Sphingobacterium stercorigallinarum | reverse complement strand
TTCTATTAAAGCATGCCGCACGTGTTGTCCATCTAGCTGGTTTAACGTACATTCGAGTATCAACGATGCCAAATTATGATTGCTGCCATTTATCGACGCTATGGGCCCGCTGACGTGGTCGAACTCCAGACCATCCCTCTTCCCCTTGTCAAGCCAGACGAAGTACTTGTACAGGTACATTATGGAACCGTAAACCGGACAGATTGCGCCTTCCGCAGCGCCCAGCATGTCATCAACCGATTGGTCAGTGGTCTGATTCGCCCCCGGCATCCTGTATTAGGCTGTGAATTCTCCGGTGTTGTAGCTGCTGTGGGGCACAGGGTGCATCAATTTCGGGTCGGCGAGGAGGTCTTTGGTTACGACGATGGCAAGTTTGGCGCACATGCTGAGTACAAAACGATACGCGCAACCGGCACGATTGCTCCAATACCTAGGGGATTTACGTTACGTGAAGCAGCGGCGCTGACCGAAGGGAGTCATTATGCCTTAAGTCACATTCGAGCAGCGAGTCTGCAGCGAACAGCTCGCGTCCTGGTAAATGGTGCCACTGGTGCCATTGGGTCGGCAGCGGTCCAGCTATTACGCGACCGGCAAGCCTACATCGTGGCGGTGGCACCTAAGGCGCACCAGCATGTGGTGAAGCAATTGGGCGCCGATCAGATTATTGACTACGAGTCACAAGATTTCACCCGGTTAAACGAGCAGTTTGACTTGGTAATAGATGCCGTGGGAAAAAGTTCGTTCAGAGCCTGCAAACCGCTGCTAAAGAAACATGGGATCTACATTTCAAGCGAACTGGGAAAGCACGCAGAAAATCTGATTTTTTCTATCAAAACTTGGAAGTCTAACCGGCAAAGAGTGTTGTTTCCTATTCCGCGTTTAAGTCAGGAAGATCTATTGTATCTAAAAACTTTGGCCGAAACACGACAGTTTTCGCCGTTGATTGATCAGGAGTTCCCTCTAAATGAAATCGTGTCGGCTTATCGTTATGTCGAATCCGGCCAGAAAATCGGCAATGTGCTGTTGAAAATACCACACAGCTAGTACATAAGCTTTCCCAATCAGTGCACGGGTGGACCTGGCAAGGTCCCCGCCATTTTTGCCGCCTCGCTGGTGATAAAGTATTTAGTGAGCATGTAGGATTTCTCCCAAGCCGGCATCTCACCAGCGTCCAAGTATTCCAAGAACCGATTCGCTACTTGAGAAAAGTGCGCTTCGTGATCTTGAATCAATGCTTCGGGCACACCCAACTTGAATCCATTTCCGGATTTCTCCAGCGTGATTCCCTTATACTTCGACTCGAGTCGCAAAACACCCTTCTGAATATCGTCCAACTCGGCATCAGTAAAGCGTTCTTCATGCGTAGGCTCAATATACAGCGTTGGCTTAAATCCTTCCGCCTGACCCTGACGAATGGAAATCGTGGAACGAGAACCTTTGATTTGTGAAATATGGGTGTCACCCGATCCTGCTGCTGCCTGAAAATTCCAAGCGACCGAGATCTTGGCATGCACTCCCTTTAAGTTAAACACCATATTTCCATTCGCAAAAACCTTTAAGGTATCGCCTTGTTGATCTTTGCCGAGATACGCCGGCACTTCTGTTTCACCGGTCGACTGAAAAAACTCCGATAAACTCACATAAGTCGGCCAACGCTCGGCGCGGAGCATCTCCACATCCTTTTCATAGTCGAACACCGTTTCCGGAAAAATCTGCCATTGCACGAGATCGATCGCGTGTGTGGTCACGTCGACTAAGCCCTCCCCCTCTTGTTCCACATCGTAATACCAAGCGGGGCGGCGCAACGGAGATCCAGACACTTCTTTATAGAAATGATGTAGACTGGTTTTTATCACCGCAGGATCGGAAGGGCTTCCTTTTTCCAACTGCCCAAATATCAACGGCTCATGAATCATGGCCTTTTGGAGAATGGAGAATACGTTGTAACGTTCCGTCATTATGTCGTAAAGCAATACGCCTTTATCCTCGGCTTGTGCAAAAGCCTGCTCCAATTGCCGGAATCCTTCCGCGTTGATGGCCATCGGTTTATCGGCTAAAACAGACAAACCAGCGTCAACTGCGTCGAAGATATAATTGGTTTTCAACCGATTATTCCCTGCAAGCACGACAATATCCCCCGGACGATCGCTTAACATCTGCTGAAAAAAATCACTCCCTGTATATACTTCCGGCGCCCAATTCGTCGGGTTTTCTTCACGAGAATTGTAGCCCTCAAGCAGGGCCAAATGAGCAGCAGCCTCCTCTTGGCTGGGTGCGTATACGTAACAAATCGAATCCACACCGGCTAACATACTCTTTTGTAATAGCGAGGCGTGAAAATGCCCAGGATCCACCGTAACGATTCGGTGTGTATCCGGCTGCTCGCCCTGTTGACAGGAAGTCCATAAAAAGAGTGAAAGAAAAAACAATCCGATTGGTCTCATAGCTCATTCAGTTTAGAAGCGCTTTGTTCATCGAGAAAAAGTCGCGCGTCGCGATGCCTGCGAAGGATACTGGAAGGCACTCGTTCAGAAATTTCTTCCAATAACGTGGCGCGTATCGCGTCAGCTTTTCGCTCACCTGGCACCATACAATATAAT